>SYEK01000028.1 GCA_005800815.1 Actinomycetota bacterium | reverse complement strand
GCGTGCTGAGGCCGATGTCGAGCAGATAGTGATGCGAATTACCCGTGATGAGGCACGCTTAAATGGGGGTTCTGCATCACCAAAAGAGCTTGAGCAGTTACAACACGAAGTTGGAACGTTAGGGGTTCGCAGAGCAGAGCTTGAGGAGGTAGAGCTTGAAGTCATGATGCGCATTGACGATATCAATGCGCGTCTGAGTGAGTTGAGTGCGCAAGAGGCGGCATATGCAGCTGAAATCGAAAATCTTGAGATACGCAAAGAGAGTGCACTCACTGCCTTCAATGCAGAGCTTGGCAGGATTAATCAGGAGCGCAGTGCGACTGTGGGCAAAATTGCAGGTGATTTTATGGCACTTTATGAGAAGATTCGAGCATCAAATAATGGGATTGGAGCCGCCGCCCTCCAAGGTGGAAGTTGCAATGGCTGTCATCTCTCAATTAATGCCGTTGAACTCAAGCGCATCGTAGATTTGGCAGATGATGAGGTCATTCGATGTGAAGAGTGCAGGTGCATTCTGGTGCGCGGAGTCTAGGTAGATGGCCCGTCACTTTCTCTTAACCGCCGACGGTGGATCACGTGGCAATCCAGGACCTGCAGGTTATGGAACTGTCATCACCGAGAATGGCTCAATCATCGCCGAGCTCTATGACTTCATCGGCATCGCCACCAATAATGTCGCCGAATACAGCGGGCTTATCGCTGGATTGAGCGCGATCCATACAATCGATGCGAGTGCCACGATCGAGGTGCGCATGGATAGTAAGTTGGTCATCGAGCAGATGTCGGGTCGCTGGCAGATCAAGCATGCCGATATGCGCTCATTAGCCGCCACCGCACGTCAGGCACATACTCCAGCACTTGTCTCCTACACATGGATACCCCGTGATGCGAATTCACATGCCGATCGCTTGGCCAATAAGGCACTTGATCGAGAGGTTGGAGGGGGAGAGATAGTTCCGATTCAGAGGAACTATCTCACTGAGCGCCTCTTGAGCAAAGATATATCCACCACGGTTTTTCTCGTTCGCCATGGCGAGACGGCCCTGACACCACTTAAGAAATTCTCAGGTGATGGCCCACTCGATCCTGAATTAACAGAGCAGGGCTTACAACAAGCCGAACTCGTTGCTCAAGCACTCGCCGATTTAAAGCCGGAGGTAATCATCGCCTCACCCCTTAATCGCACCAAGCAGACCGCTGAAATCCTTGCGCGAGTAACCGGTCTAGCTATCAATTACGAGAGCTCTTGGATTGAGTGCTCATTTGGGATCTGGGATGGCATGTCAATCGATGAGGTGAAGCAAAAGTATCCAGATGATTATCATTCATGGCTGTGCTCGACTGGATTTGCACCACCTGAAGGTGAGTCATACGACAGTGTTGCTGTGCGTATCGATGAGGCGTTAGAGAAAATCGTTGCCATGTATCCGGGACAGCGCGTTGTTGTCATCACTCATAATGGAACAATAAAAACGGCGGCCAAGCTAGTAATTGGTGCTCCGGCTGACTCGATCTTTCATATAGATATCTCACCATGCTCGATAACGACGTTATCTATCTGGCCCAGTGATGGCCTCCGTGCATTACGTGGGCTCAACGAACTAGCCCATTTGCGATAGTGCTTCAGGCGAGCTTGCCCTTTACCTCGACATAGGTGATGCCGGCATTAGATAGTGATACCGAGAACTCATCGCCGAGCTTTCCAGGGCAGGAGAGCCCCCAACCAAAGGAGATACTGGCCCCGACTGCAAGAGGCTCAGTCGGTGCTCCCGCCATGATGTAATCGCCATCGAATATATCTACGCACTCTCCAGCGGCAGTGCCTCCCTTGACAATCAAGGTAGCAAGGTCGAGAGCAACGGCTGAATTATTGGTTATGGATACCGTGAACTTCTCATTGAGCAGTCCAGGAAGATATCCCGATGCGAATTTTCCAGGGTTGAATGTTGATGGCGATGAGAGCATGTAACTGACCTTATCGGGTGTGACAACTGGGGCATCAAAACCTCCACTTGCCTGGGGAGCGGCCTCAACGCTCTCGGTGAGTGCCGCACTCTCACTCTCACTCAGAGATGACTCTGCAGCCTTACCAGCGCAGGCACTCAATGCAAGCAGTAGCACAAAGGCGGCTGCGATTACTCTTATCTGTAGACCAGTTCTCATCTCAACTAGACCCCTTTTGTTCTTGATTCACTACGCCCTGACGGGCTCCAAGGTCAAAGTATAGAGTGGGGGCTATGGGCTCAGAATCTGAAACAATCCATAGCCCCAAGAGTTCTGGGGTGATTCAAGGTCGTAGCCCCCGCCAAATCGCCTGGATGCGCTTTAAGCGTAACAAAGTGGGGGTCAGTGCCGGCATCGTCAGTCTGACTCTGCTCCTGTTGTCTCTGTGTGCTCCGATTGTGGCAAAGATAATAAACGTTGACCCAGATACCTTGAACTTGGATGTTTTAGATGTCAGCGGAATTCCAGAGGTAGGTATCAGTTGGGACCATCCCCTGGGATTAATTCCAGGCACTGGCCGTGATTTCCTAGCCCAGCTTCTCTATGGATCTCGGATCTCATTTCTCATCGCCATCCTGACGACACTGACAGCTCTGACGATCGGATTATTCGTTGGGATCATCGGTGGGTATTTCAAGGGACGAATCGATAATTATTTAGGACGCTTCACCGATTTTCTTCTCGCATTCCCAGCATTTTTTATGATCGTCGCCCTCAATCAACCGATGGTGGCGCGCATCGAAAAGTCTGGCATCGCACAAGGCAACAGCGCTCGCATCATCTTTCTCGTTTTTTTCCTCTCCTTCTTTGGCTGGCCAGGTTTTTCCCGTCTCGTGCGCTCTCAAGTATTGAGTTTGCGTGAGCGCGAATTTGTGACTGCCGCTCAAGCCATGGGTGCAACTCGCTGGCGCGTAATCACTAAAGAGTTGATCCCAAATCTCTGGGCACCTGTCATCGTTGTGGTCTCACTCTCACTTCCAGGTTATCTAGCGGCCGAGGCCGTCTATTCATTCTTAGGTCTTGGCGTACAACCCCCTGCATCAACATGGGGGATTCTGCTCTCCAATGCCACTCGATATGTAACGGTGATGCCTAGCTTCTTTCTCATCGCAGCTGGCTCACTCGTTATCGTCGTGCTCGCCTTTAACCTTGTGGGTGATGCCCTGCGAGATGCTCTGGATCCAAAGGCAGAGCGCTAAATCAGGGTTTCAAAGAGCTCGTTACCTTTTCGTTACGATTTCCGATTCACAATATCACTCAACTCTGCTTGGATTTAGGGCACTGGCGTCACATTTACGCCCCCTTAATGAAAGGAAATACGTCAATGAGCAATATTTCTGCTCTCCGTCGTGCCGTTGTAGTAACAGCCGCAGGCGCTCTTGCCCTCAGCACCGTCATGGTCGCTGGTGCAACATCGGCCTCAGCTGCAGTTACACCAAGAGCTGGTGGAATCCTCACCTTCCTTGAGCACACTCCACGACTAGACCACTACGATCCATCACGTATCTATACCGGCCGTGACCTAGCGTTTATGAACTCATTCATGACACGCACACTCGTTGCCTATAACCCAGTTCCTGGTGCCGCTGGTGCCAACCTTGTCCCTGATCTAGCAACCAACACTGGTGTGCCTAGTAACTCTGCCAAGACCTGGAAGTTCACTCTTCGCCCAGGCTCGACCTTTGAAGATGGCGTAAAAGTTACCTGTGAGAGCGTGCAGTACGGCGTCTCTCGTGTCTTTGCCACTGATGTCATCACTGACGGTCCTGGATACCTGCAGGCCTGGTTGGATATTCCAAAAGATGCCGAGGGAAACTCTGTCTTTAAGGGACCATATAAGAAAGATGCAGCAGGACTTGCAGCATTTAAGAAGGCTGTATCTTGCTCAAAGGACAACCGTACGATCACTTTCCAACTCAACAAATCAGTCGCCGACTTTAACTACCTAGCAACATACGGAGTTATCTCTCCAGTGCAGGCAAGCAAGGACACAGGCGACAAGTATGACCTACGTCCACAATCAACGGGTCCATACAAGATCGAGGAGAACAGCAAGACCCAGATGAAGCTTGTTCGTAACACAAAGTGGTCAAAGGCCTCAGATCCAGTCCGTACGCCATATCCAGATGAGGTCGTTATCCTCTTTGGTTATGACGAGGAGGTAATCGACCAGATTATTCTTGGAGACACCATTCCAACTGCAGTCAGCTTTGGAGAGCCATTGTCAACAAATAACGACAAGTTCTTCTCAGAGGCTTCGATGAAGAATCGTCGTATGAACAATCCCGATCCATATGCACGCTACTTCGCATTCAATGTGAAGGCGATGCCATGTCTTGAGATCCGCCAAGCGATGTACTACTCACGCAATGCCAAGGCCTTGCTTGATTATGCTGGTGGCCCAACCTATGCAGGATCATATGCAACGGGTGTCATTAGTCCGCTGCTTGCAATCGACTACACCCCAACCAAGGTCGTTGGTCCAGGATCTGCTGACTTCATCCCTGAGGGAAATATCCCTAAGGCCAAAGCCTTGATGGAGGTTGCAAAGACCAAGTGTCCTGCCGACTACAAGAAGGCTACTGAGACGGGTATCAAGATCGACGTACGTCAATCAGTGGCCCTTAACGACACAATTCCAATCGATACTGCTGCATATGCACGCGCTGGAATCAAAGTCACCTTCAATCCAATTAGCTCGGGCTATTACCCAACTGTCATGAATCCAGAGAAGCAGAGCGACCTATCAGCATCAGGCTGGGGCGCAGACTGGGCAAATGCCTCAACGGTGATTCCAGAGCTCTTTGCTTCCTATGGTGGGTTTAACATTTCACAGAACCTCGGTGATCCTGCTCAAAAGGCCTTCGAAGATAAGGTCAATATTGCAATGAAGACCACAGACCGGGCAGCACAATCAAAGATGTGGAAAGCACTCGATGCAGAGGCTATGAAGGCCTTCTGGGTGCTACCAACAATCTTTGGTAAGGCTCAGTTTGTATGGGGATCACAAGTAGCCGGTGTGTTCTTCTGGGTACCTCAAGGTAACCCTGCATTTGGCAAGATGTGGATCAATAACTAATCACACATTTCTAAATGCAGTGTTAAGTAAGTAGTTAGAAGTAAAGTACTCCTGACACAGATTAGAATCTGTGTCAGGAGTACTTTCTTAATGAGAGTTTTCTTTTAAAACAGTGTGATGGGGGAGTGATGCTCAATTTCATCGTCCGTCGCATCATTTTTGCAATCATCACCCTTTTGGCAGTCTCAGCCGTCGTCTTTGCTATTTTTTCACTTCTTCCCTTTGATCCAGCTGCCTTGACCTGCGGTCAGCGCTGTACTGATCAGATCATTGAAGGAAATCGAATCAAACTGGGATTTGATAAGCCCATCTATATCCAGTACTGGCTTTTTTTGACTGGCATATTCCTTGGTCGATCCTATGGTGAGGGCGCAGCAGCCTTTACCTGCCCAGCGCCATCTTTTGGCTACTCCTTCAATGAGAATGAGTGTGTGACAAGCCTTCTTACAGAGGCCCTTCCAGTGACTGTTAACTTGGCACTAGGTGCTCTGATTATCTGGCTTGTGGCGGGTGTGAGCTTGGGGGTAATCGCTGCACGATTTAGGGGCCGATGGGCAGATACAACGAGCTCAGTCTTTGTATTACTTGGCACCTCACTTCCTACATTTGTGACTGGATTGGCACTCTTGATCTGGGTAACGATCAAATGGAAGCTTGTCCCACTATCTGTGATCGGCTATACGCCCTTCCTGGAGAATCCAGTCAAATTCCTCCAATTCTTCATCTTGCCCTGGATCACTCTTGCTATTGCCTATGCAGCGCTCTACACCCGTTTTACGCGTGCAGCTGTGCTTGAGATTTTGGGCGAGGATTACATCCGCACGGCTCGGGCAAAGGGCGTTAAAGAGAGAGCGGTCCTTCTCAAGCACACGATGCGTGCCGTCTTTGCACCGATAATCACCCTGGCAGGTTTAGATTTTGCAGGGTTGATAGGTGGCGCCATTATCACTGAGACTATTTTTAATCTGCCTGGGTTGGGCCGCCTGACCCTGCGCTCGGTGACTGAGTTTGATCTTTCAATTGTTCTGGCTACCACGCTGTTGGCCGCCTCTGTCGTGATTATTATGAATCTGATCATTGATATGTTGTATGCCGTTCTCGATCCCCGCGTGAGGGTCTGATGTCGCAGATCCTTACCGTGAATGACCTTCATGTCGCATTTCCTACCGATGACGGCTTGGTCCGAGCAGTCGATGGTGTTTCACTTACCTTAAGTCAGGGTGAGACGATCGCCATCGTTGGAGAGTCCGGCTCGGGCAAAACCGTAACTGGCTTATCGGTGATGGGTCTACACAAGAAAGGTGCGACACAGATCTCTGGCTCAGTCTTACTCAAAGATGGCGATAGAACGGTAGATATCGTCACAGCCAGCGATGAAGAGATTCGTCAGCTGCGTGGGCGTGCAGTTGCCATGATTTTCCAGGATCCCATGTCCTCGCTCCATCCTTATTATCGGATAGGCAATCAATTGGCTGAGGGATATTTGGTCCACAACCCTGGCCAGAAAAAGCAGGCCCATGCACGTGCAATCGAGATGTTGGATCTTGTTGGCATCGCCGAGCCAGCACAACGTGCCGATGAGTATCCTCATCAATTCTCAGGTGGTATGCGCCAGCGTGTAATGATCGCCATGGCGCTCATGAACTCACCACGGGTATTGATCGCCGATGAGCCGACAACGGCCCTTGATGTGACCGTCCAAGCCCAGATTCTCATCCTGCTCAAGTCAATTCAAAAAGAGTTCAATATGGGGATCCTGTTGATCACTCACGATCTTGGAGTCGTCGCCCAAGTCGCTGACAAAGTCTCGGTGATGTATGCAGGGCGTGTCATCGAGCAAGGTGCCGCAGATGATGTCTTTTACACACCAAAGGCTCCGTACACACTCGGTCTGCTCAAATCGGTGCCTCGTATCTCAACTCACGGCTCGGCCAGATTAAAGGCCATTCCAGGCCAGCCCCCATCGATGATCAATCTGCCGACAGGGTGCGCCTTCGCACCCCGCTGTGAATACACATCCGATGCTCTGGGAGATATCTGCGCCACCGATCGACCAGCGCTCTTAGGCACTGATTCCATGCATCTGTCTCGTTGCCATGTTGCAGAGCCCACACGAGATCGCCTCTTTGTTAAAGAGCTCAAAGAGGTGCGCTCATGAGTCATGATGTAATTTTAAAAGTAGAGAATCTCACTAAACACTTTCCAGCTGGCGCAAGACGTAAAAATAAGCTTGTTAAGGCCGTTGATGGGATCTCGTTTGATCTACGAGCCGGTGAGACCATCGGTTTAGTCGGTGAATCGGGCTGTGGAAAGACGACCGCCGGTCGTACCATCCTGAAATTAAATGAGCCAACCTCGGGCAGATTGATCTTTGAGGGTCAGGACATCACTGATTTCAAGCCTGGCAAGATGCGCACATTACGTTCGCAGATGCAGATCATTTTTCAGGATCCATACACAGCGCTCAATCCACGACAGACCATTGGCAAAATCATCTCAGCCCCCTTTGAGATCCAAGGAATTGATCCTCAGGGAGGGTTGAAGAACGCCGTGCAATCTCTGATGGAGCGAGTGGGATTAAACCCTGAGCACTACAACCGCTACCCTCATGAGTTCTCAGGTGGTCAGCGCCAGCGCATCGGTATTGCACGAGCGATCGCATTGAAGCCACGTTTTATCATCGCCGATGAGCCAGTGAGTGCACTTGATGTCTCGATCCAAGCCCAAGTGATAAACCTATTGGAGGATCTCCAGACCGAGGATAAGATCAGTATGGTCTTTATCGCTCACAACTTATCTGTCGTGCAACATATCTCCGATCGCGTTGCCGTGATGTATCTTGGAAAGATCATGGAGATTGGTGAGACCAATGCCCTCTATGCCACACCCCATCATCCATACACAAAGGCATTGCTATCGGCAGTCCCACAACCAGACCCCCGGACTGAAAAGACACGCGAGCGCATCATCTTGTCGGGAGACCTACCCAGCCCGATGAACCCCCCATCGGGTTGTGTTTTCAACACACGCTGCTGGAAGGCGAGTGATAAGTGTCGAAGCGATGTGCCCGAGTTGTTGCAGGTTGCTCAATCACTGGTCGCCTGTCATTTTCCAGAGTAATTCCTCATTTATGTGCAGTGCTCTAAACTCCAGAGGCGTGTCCCTCGCAACGAGGATCTGATCCAAAGGCGTACGTCCCATTCGGTAGTACCTGCATTAACTGCGCTGATGATCCATGCCCCCATGCTGCAAGTGGCTTGACCTCATGTCCTTTAGCTCCTAACTCATCAAAGACATCTCCTGGAACTCGATCTTCAATCTCTAGCACACCTGGCCCACTCTCTTGCTCAGAACTGGCACCAGGGGCATTGAGATGCTGCCAGCGCGGTGCCTCTATCGCCTCTTGAACATTCATCTTCAAATCAATGATGTTAGTGATCAATTGCAGATTGGTTTGTACTTGAATATTTGCACCCGGTGTCCCACCCACCAGATATAAAGAGCCATCTGCTTGCACCGCAGTGAAGGCATTTAAAGTATGAGCTGGGCGTTTGCCGGGTGCGATGAAGTTGGGCGAAGTAGGATCCAATGAGAATCCGGTCAAGCGATTATTGAGAATGATACCTGTCTGTGGAATCACCCACGAGCTTCCAAATCCATGAAAAACTGATTGGATCCAGGAGACCGCATTACCTTGAGAGTCTGCAACTAGAAAATAAGTCGTATCACTTCCCTCAGTGACTGGTGCGATATCAGTTCCTACCGAATCCATCGAGATCCTACTTATCTGCCTATTTATGTGGCTTTTTGAGAGAATCTTTTCAGTATGTACAGGGATGAACTCTGGATCTCCCAAAAGAGCATTGCGATCTGCAAAGCCGATTTTTTTAGACTCGACACCAATATGAATCCGATCAGCCTCCGACAGGCTCGCTACATCAAACCTTTCATTGATCAAAAGTTCCTCCATCAAAATCATCCCCTGAGTCGGCGGAGGCTGACCATAGATCGTGTAGTCGCGATATTTAATCGATAAGGGATCAAGGACTCTGGTGGTGTGGGCTCTCAAATCTTCAGCGCTAAACCAACCCTGTGATCCTTTGATGAGTTGCTGTGCGATATGACCTTCGTAGAAGGCAGAACGACCTGCAGTTGCGATCTCTCGCAGAGAGCGAGCCAGATCTTTTTGAACAATAAGATCACCAACTTTTATCGTCACATCTATACCCATATCTGCAAACAGTGAGGTATTTGGTGCGATAGTCAGGTGAGCTTCGATTCTGTGGACAAAGCCTGCATTTGCTGGGAATCCATTTTCGGCGAAATCGATGGCCTGCGCCAACAGTTGCGACATGGGCAATGTTCCGTAGCGCTGGTGAGCCTGAAACCATGTCGAGACTAACCCTGGAATAGTCCCAGATTTATATCCATGAAGAGGAATTCCATCTCGATAGTTTTCAGGTGTTGCCGCATGAGATCCTTCGCCACTGCCATTGAAGGCAAGATTGCTTTTACTTGCACCATGGTGGGTCACCAAAAATGCATCTCCACCCAGGTGGGAGGCTCCGGGCTCAACAACACAAATGACTGCGCTCAGTGCAATAGCGGCATCGATGAAGGTTCCACCTTGCTTGAGAATATGAATTGCAGCGCTAACGGCCAACGGTTGACTGGCTGCCGCCCCACCATTGTTTGCATAGACAACGCCTCTGCCTGTTTGCACTCGTGAACTGTGGCCTATTCCGGCACTGATTACAAGAACTCCACTATTGCAAGTATCCTTAGTCCAAGAAGAGTCGCCCGGATCACCGCGTTTCCTCCCAGTTAACTCTGGGATGAGCCGAGGAAAGTCCGGACTCCAAAGAGCAAAGTGGTGGGTAATACCCACCCGGAGCAATCCGCGGGATGAGTGCAACAGAAAGCAGACCGCCTCTGTTAGAAATAGCAGCGGTAAGGGTGATACGGTGGTGTAAGAGACCACCAGTAATTGCAGCAATGCAGTTAGCTATGTAAACCCCACTTGGAGCAAGACCACGTAGTTGGCGTTTGAGAGCTGCTCGCTCGAGTCAACGGGTAGGTTGCTTGAATCTGTAAGCAATTACAGATCTAGATGGATGGTGATCCCTCGCAAGAGGACAGGATCCGGCTTATAGGGCGACTCTTCTTCCAATTAGGTGGGTGCAGGTTAAAACTGCGCTCACCTTTCTGCAATTTCGTTGTACCAGTTCGCTATCTTCAACCTGCATATTGTTAAAAGCGATTTAAATTGTTGGGGATGAATATAGGGTTTTTTTATTGACGATAATTTCTACATCCACTAGATACTTGGTAATTGCATCTGTACTAAAGGAAATACCAAGACCAGGACGTTCGGGAACAGAAATCATCCCGTCTTTATCCGGTAGTATCTTAGAATCATTTAACTCAATACAAAGGAGCTTTGGTTCCATCGGATACTCAGCTACCCAAGAGTCCTTGAGTCCAGCAAACGGTTGCATAGAAGCAGACAAGGCTGAGTGAGATGTGAAAGTATGATTAACAAATTGAACTCCACAATTTTTCGCAAAATTTGCAATTTGATAAGCAGGACCGATCCCTCCCACATATCCAGTATCTATTTGAATATAACTAATTCCACCATTTTTGATTAAATCTTCAGCTTGAAATACATTATGAGCACCCTCGCCTCCTGCTAGCGGCACCAAGGGATTCATACGAGAAAGCTCCTTGTAAAGAGAGACAGCAGCCGCTGCAACCGGTTCTTCAAACCAACTAACTTTTGCATCAGATAAACTCTGAAGCCTCTCTGAGGCAGCTTCAAGATTTTCATTAAAAATTGTTCCTGCATCAATCATCAGATAAGCATCCTTTCCGATACCTTCTCGAGCTGCAAAAACATGAGCGGTATCAACTTCCACGCTTCCACGCCCATAAGGTCCCCAACCAAATTTAATTGCGGAAAAGCCAGCAGAGCGGATTGACTTTGCCTTTTGGAGGGTTTGTTCTGGAGTATCCCCAAATAAGACCGAGGCATAGGGAAGTTTGGGCTCAGATTTTTTGTATCCAAGCAGTTGATAAACAGGAACTTCTCTTGCCTGTCCTATCAAATCCCAAAGTGCAACTTCAATTCCAGAGAATGTGAGGTCACTTTGAATAATCCCATAAAAAGAACTTTCTTTTACCTTTCGTGAAATTCTTTCAATATCACTTGTCGAATTCAATTCTTCTCCAATAACAGAATCAATCACAGGATGACAGCCACTATGCGACATTGGGGCAATCCAGCTTGCTATTGAGGTCAATGGAGAAGCCGCTGCCTCACCCCATCCTTCATAATTTCCAGCCCGGACACGAAAAATTATTCCATCTTGACTTCCATCTCCAATATCTAAAACCTCTGGCATTCTCAAATAAAAGAGATCTACTGAGTCAATTTTCATGCATTAAACCTACACTCTTCCACTTGGCATTGGAATCATTTCTGACAAAACTGATATCAAATTAGCAAATTAATCGGGCAATGGGCAGAAAAGCGGGCAGAAATAAGCCTAAATGCCCACCAAAGCTTTGTGGTTGCGATTAATAGTTGAGACTCTCATCACTCTTTCATCGGAAGATTTCGGTAAGTTTGAGGACAAAGGACATTTTTGCTTTCTATTGAGCCTTCAAACTATCACTGAATTTTGTCAGATGGAGTAGGGGCAGTAATTAACGCATTGCACTCAGCGCAGCTGGCGTTATCAAGCAGATACATCTCGATCTCGTATGTTTTATAATTGAATGAGGCTGTGATATTTAATAGATTTCCGCCACAAGCAGGGCAGACTGGCGAGGGAATGCCTCGAAAATCCCACATCCGATTGACCTCTTCTCCCCGCTAATACGAGTACTAGTCTATTGATAACTATTCTCAGTAAGACTCACCTTAATGTAATTTGTTCTCATTATCAATAGGCTGTAGTATGGAAACATGAAAAAATCCTACAAATTGGCCCTTGCCCTATCAATATCATCGCTACTGATCGCCAGTTGTTCATCTGATTCCTCAGAAAATACAGATGGCAAACTCTCTGTCATTGCCGCCTTTTACCCAATTGAGTTTGTTGTAAGTGCAATCGGTGGAGATTTGGTTTCAATCGAAAATATGACCCCCCCGGGTGTTGAGCCTCATGATTTAGAGTTAACAGCAAGTCAGGTAACCCGCTTATCACAGGTGGATCTGCTCTTTTCAATCAAAGGATTTCAGCCAGCACTAGATGAGGCAGCTACTCAATCCCCACCGGGTGAGGTTATTGATCTACTTACTATTGATGGGCTAAACCTTCTTCAAGCCACAGAGGACAGCGACAGTCATGGCGATGAGGAGGAGGGCCACAGCGATGAGGAGGAGGGCCACAGCGATGAGGAGGAGGGCCATGGCGATGAGGAGATGATTAATGACCCACATTTCTGGCTCGATCCAAAACGTTTAGTCGTAGTTGCCAATGCAGTAGCCGCAAAATTTTCTGCAATTGATGCAGATAATGCCCAAACCTATGAAAGCAATCGATCAGCTTTTGTCGAAAAACTAGAGTTATTGGATCAGGAATACGTTACTGGTCTTCAAAGCTGCGAACGAAGAATGATTGTTACTTCTCACGCTGCATTTGGTTATCTTGCAAGTGCTTACAACCTTGAACAAGAGGCGATTGCTGGTTTAAGTCCAGATGCTGAACCAACTCCAAAGCGTTTAAATGAAATTAGCAAAGAGGCAAAGGCCGATGGCACTACTACGATCTTTTTTGAGACTTTAGCATCACCAAAACTTGCTAAAACTCTGGCTGATGACCTAAAAATCAAAGCTGCGGTGTTGGACCCTGTTGAGGGAGTAGGCGAGGGACAGACATACTTTTCTGTGATGGAGAGTAATCTGAGTGCATTGCGCGCCGCTTTAAGTTGCAAATAGGTAATCTGGTCCTAAGCACCAGTAATTTAACCGTGCACTATCCAGGGCGAGTGGCTCTGGATAGTGTGAGTATTGAGATTGAAAAATCCTCAGTTGTTGCAATTTTGGGTCCAAATGCCTCTGGCAAAACTACCTTTGTTAGAGCTTGTTTATCCTTAGCACCTATTTATGCGGGACAGGTAAAATTATTTGGCCAAGACATAAAAGATTTTAAAGAAAAAAATCGCATTGGCTATGTACCACAACGATTGCATGAGGGTGTTGGTATGCCCGCAACAGTTTTTGAAGTAGTTGAATCAGGCCGATTATCTAGGGGTTGGTTTCGCAGATTTAATAAGGAAGATTTTGAAAAAATAAACCATGCGATAGAGGTCGTTGGCTTAACTGATGTTTGTCATAATTCAATTAACAATTTATCTGGAGGGCAGTACCAGCGCAGTTTAATTGCTAGAGCATTAGCAAGTGAGCCAGACATACTTTTCTTAGATGAACCAACTGCTGGGGTGGACCTAGAAACGCAAAATGTATTTGCTAATGCTCTTAAACACTTAGTCGAAGGTGGCACCACCATACTCTTGGTTTCACATGATTTAGGACCATTACGGGCTTTGATAAATAGAGCAATAATGTTTCGTGAGGGAAAGATTGATTACGACGGACCCCCAGAACCTGAGGCTCTTGATCGTCACATCTTTCATGATCACCCTCATACTTCCACACCAAGTAACCGTTCATCGATTTTGTGAGAAATGTCAATGTTTGAATTTTTAGAACCAGCATTTATGCAACGAGCCTTACTTGCTGCATTTGTTGTTGGTCTATGTGCTCCACTTGTTGGAATCTTTTTAGTTCAACGCCGTTTATCACTAATGGGAGATGGGCTTGGCCATATTGCCTTGACTGGAGTTGCGCTTGGCTTTTTATTACAGACAAATCCAGTTTTAACGGCTGTAATTGTGGCATCAATTGGTGCAATTGTTGTCGAGCTAATTAGGTCATATGGAAAAACTAGTGGGGACGTTGCCTTGGCAGTTTTATTCTATGGTGGAATTGCCGGCGGAGTACTACTAATTGGGTTATCTGCAAAGCAATCAAATGTGAATTTATTGTCATATTTATTTGGCTCACTTACTACGGTGAGTCGTTCTGATATTCTGATAATCCTGTCCTTGGCTGTTATTGTATTTTTTGCTACCTTAGCGCTAAGAAAGTCATTATTTGCTTTATGTCATGACTCAGAATTTGCTCAAGTTTCAGGCATACCTACCAAGGCTCTTTCAATCTTTCTAGCCGTACTGACCGCAGTTACAGTGACGATTGCGATGCGGGTAGTTGGCTTATTGTTGGTGAGTGCCTTAATGATCATTCCAGTAGCCTCAGCCCAACAAATTGGCAAGAGCTTTTCGGGCACTAGAATTCTTGCCAGTGTAATTGGGGCATTGACCGCAAGCGCAGGGGTGATTAGTAGTTTTTACCTTGACCTAGCACCCGGCGCATTAATCGTAGTTTTGGTAATATCAGTTTTTGTAATCACAATCAGTGCTACCGCACTTAATAGCAGAGTTAAGTTATCCAAACAGATAAGTTAGGAATACTATATGTCGGTGAAAGTTGATCTAACAATGGTAAAAACTAGATCGACCCAGCAAAGAGTTGCGATCTTGCAAATTTTAGAGGGCACTGATGAATTTCGAAGCGCGCAAGAAATTCACAAATTATTAGAACAAAAAAAATTAAAAGTTGGTTTAGCAACTGTCTACCGCACCCTACAAAAAATGGCAGTACAAGAGGATATTGATGCCATAAGAAGTGCTCACGGTGAAATAATTTACCGCAAGTGTGGTCAAAAAGAAGGCCATCACCATCACTTGATCTGCCGGCAGTGTGGAATCACAATTACCGTTGATGGGCCAACAATCGAAAATTGGACTGAGAAAATTGCAAAAGAAAATGGTTTTAGAGAGGTAAGCCATACACTAGACATTTTTGGTATATGTAAGAATTGTTATCGTAAAGCTTAATTACCTACATTTTTCTCCCATTTACAATTAATTTCTGCACAACTCTAGTTTCCGGCTTATAGGGCGATTCTTCTTCTAATTAGGTGGGCGCGGCCAATTGATGGGAATGCTTTTTCAGGAACTTGGCATTGTTGTTGGGACCAAGAGAAATACTAACCGCATGCGTAGAAATGCTGGTACAAGAAGTTTGAGTAAATTGATAGTTTTGTCTTATTAATTACCTGTTCATATACACTTATTGACAGAACCCATAAAGATCAGTACTTTGAAGCTTTCTTGGCATCAAGGGGAGAGACTCATTAGTATGACAATGCCACAATCACCAAATGAGCAATTAACTCCTTCTACGACTGTTTGGCGTGAAAGTCTCAGTGCTCTCAAACTAGGTATTGCGCAATTGAATATCACCCCACCGGTCGGAATTGAATCTGGTGTTTGGGGGGCTAGTAAATTCTCGAGATCACAATCAGTACATATGGGACTTTTTGTCACAGTGTTAGCACGTGAAGACATAAATAAAAAAATATGGTTTATTGTAGGAATAGATTTATGCGCACTCGGGTGTAATGAATGTGCAGAAAAAATTTTATCTAGTATTGTCTTCAGATTAGAAATTGATCGTGATCAACTTTTATTCTCTTCAAGCCACTCACATTCAACTCCTTTGCCATGTATTCATCGATCAAAAAAAGATGGACATGAGCTAGTGCCTGAATTTCTTGGGCAAATTATCGCCGGCACAGTCAAGACCTGTAAGCAAGCCGTTCACAATATTGCTGATGCTAATGTGACGTGGGCATATGGAAAGTGTGATTTAGCCGTTAACCGTGACTTACCCTGTGGCTCGCATGAAGTTGTCGCTTTTAATCCTGCTGTCAAAGCCGACGATACATTAGCTGTTGGTCGTGTGAGTGATCAAAGCGGTGATCTTGTGGCTATCCTGGTCAATTATGCGTGTCATCCAACAACCCTTGCTTGGGATAATCGAGCTATTTCTCCAGATTATGTAGGACAAGCTCGTGAAATTGTGGAAACATCCACCAAAGTGCCCATGTTATTTCTCCAGGGTGCATCTGGAGATCTCTCCCCCCGCAATCAATACAGCGGTGATACAGGCTTGGCTGATAAAAATGGAGAAAATTTGGGTCATTCTGTGCTTGCAACGCTTGCTGCAATGCAATCTCCCTCAACAGAGCTACGTTGGCAAGGGATCGTGGAATCTGGGGCACTACTCGGTCAATGGCATGAGTTCGCGACTAAGGGTTCAATCATGACAAGTGAAAAGCGAATTGACGTCGATGTTCGAGTCAAAGAGTTAAAAAGTATTGACCAGTTGCGAGAAGAGTGGGCAGGAATTGATCCGGATGCACTCGAAGAGAGAATCCAGAGAGCAACTCGTCTGCGAATAGGATTCTCCTCGGGTCAAATTACCAAGCACCCAGTCTGGGTCTGGCAATGGGGTGATGCATTTTTTATTGCGCAACCTGGTGAAGCATATTCTTACTTACAAACAGAACTTCGTAGGCGAAATCCTGATCGGGTTATTTTTGTGCTTAATCTGACAAATAATCCAGGTCTATTTTATCTCCCCACAAAGAGTGCATATGTCGCACCTGCTTATCAAGCGTGGCAAACATTACTGGCACCTGGGGCTCTAGATGCAGTTATCGAGGCAGCAGATGCTGAAATAAAGAAACTGAAAGGAAGAAAAGATGACACAATTAATTCGTAAGGACTTAAGACCAGCTAAAGATGTTTGGACACCAACATCAGCACGATTACAGGCAGGAATTGCGCAGCGCATAATCAATCCTCCTATTGGAATTCGAACAGCTGGCTGGGGTGCAGCAAAAGTTTTTACAGCAACAGGAATCCATAATAAAATCAGCACAACAGCGTTGGCAATCGTGTCAAGTGGAAAATTTATTCAATATCTCGTGACGGTTGACTGGGGATGGTGGCAAGGCAAAGCTGATGATTGGGCTGTGCGCGGTGAAATTATTAAAAGTTTAGGAATTAAAGAAGATCAGCTACAACTTCACTTAACTCATACACATGCTGGGCCAACTACGGCTTCGGATGCTGCGCATCTTGAGGGTGGAGATCTGGTATCTGGATATCACGCTAGAGCAATTGCTGAAATAATTTCTGCATGCGAAGAAGCGAGAAATCAGTCACAGGAGGCAAACATTACCTGGGGTTATGGAAAATGTGACCTTGCAGTAAATCGTGATTTGCCCTGTGGTACAGAGGACGTGGTCGGTTTTAATCCTGGATTACCGGCAGATGATACTCTCGCCGTTGGACGAGTGAGTGACCTCGCCGGAAAAACACTGGGGATTATTGTCAATTACGCCTGCCATCCAACAACTTTAGCTTGGCGAAATACTAAAGTTTCACCGGATTTTGTTGGGGGTGCACGCGATCTTGTTGAAGAGCGAGTCAAAGCACCAATGCTCTTTTTACAGGGAGCATCGGGGGAATTATCACCTCGGGATAATTATTCGGGGGATGTTGATGTTGCTGATAAAAACGGTCGCATTCTAGGCTTTGCGACTTTGGCAGTCTTGGAGAAGATGGCTCATCCAGGAATGCGTATGCGCTATCTAGCATCAGTTGAATCTGGTGCACTGTTAGGTGATTGGGATAATGAGGTATTCATTCCACCCAGCGAAGTTTCCCATGTACGTATAAATGTTGATGTTCCCCTGCAAAAGCTCCCTACGATTGAAGAGCTTCGTCAACGCTGGAAAGATGTTGAAGAAGGCGCACGTGAAACTCGTATTAATCGTGCTATGAAGTTGCGTACAGGCTATGTCATTGATGGTGCAGCAATACATCCAGTTTGGATTTGGATGTGGGGAGATGCGGTAATCGTTGGACAACCTGGTGAGGCATATTCATACTTTCAAATGGAGCTACGCAGACGTCACCCTGATCGAGTAATTTTTGTCCTTAATTGTACAAACGGGCCAGGATATATGTATTTACCAACACCAGATGCATATGAACGGCATCGCTATCAAGCATGGCAAACCTTGCTTGCTCCTGGAGCACTCGAGAAAATAACCAATGAAGTCTCGGAAGAAATCTTGAAGTTTTCAAAAAACTTGAATCTATGACCCCTACTCGTCCGACTATCGATTACGAAGGTTCATCGCTTGCACGTTTGAAAATTGGCGTATCCCAGGCTGATATCACTCCACCGATCGGAATTTCATCAAATCCTTGGGGCAAGAGCACGAGTGCAATTTCCACAGGAGTACATCGCCCATTGATGGCAGTTGCTCTCTGTATTCGCGGCCAGAGCGATCTATTCATAGTAACTCTGGATCTAGGTTGGATTGGTTGCTATGAATGTGATGTTTTAAATTTTCGAGAGAGGGTAGTTAAGGAATTAGGAATCAATCTCGATGATTTACTTGTAAATTTAAGTCAGACACATAAAAGTCCACCGATGTGCCTTCACGAAGCCCTACGAGAAGGCAAAGAGCTAGTCCCAGATTTCATTGAAAAAGTGATCGGCTCTGTAATTGAAATCTGTAAGAAAGCGCGTACTCAAGTTGCCATTGCTGATATCACATGGGCCTATGGAACATGTGATCTTGGAACTGTCCGAGACTTACCCATTGGTAGTACGGATGTAGTTGGTTATAACCCAGGAATCATTCCAGATGACACTCTTGTTGTGGGTCGCATTACAAATCTAGCAGGGAATCATGTAGCGACTTTAATCAACTATGGCTGTCATCCGACAAGCGTCGGTTGGGAGAGTTCACTCATTAGTCCCGACTATATAGGTAGAGCACGCGAAATAGTAGAGGATGAAACTGGCGCACCTATGCTCTTCTTGTTAGGAGCTTGTGGCAATGTTGCACCACGTAGGCAATACAGTGGCGACGTCTCGATAGCTGATCGCAACGGCGAGATGTTGGGGTATTCGACCTTGGCCACTCTCTCTCGAATGCTTCCACCTTCAACAGAACTTGCTTTTACCGAAGTGATTAAATCCGGCTCTAATTTAGCAGGGTGGGAACCACGGGCAGTAGTGCCAAATTCAACGATTCGGGCAAGCCGGTTGAGCGCTGTTTTAAAACATAAACCATTGCTTGATGAGGCCCAAATGCGTGAACTATGGGGCCACATGACCGCGAGTGAAGAATTCCTCAAATTTAGAATAAGAAAACAATTTGAGATGAGAATTGACTACGTCAAGCCGGGGGGAGTAGTACATCATCCAATCTGGTTTTGGCAATTAGGCGATGCATTGGTGATTGCACATTGTGGTGAGGCTTATTTTGAGATGGCGCAAGAGTTGCGCCGCAGGCACCCAAATTTTGTGATTTTATTTTTAGACATGACTAATGGTCCCGGGTATATTTACATCCCAACAAAGAGTGCTTATGAGAGAAATGCATATCAGTCATCACAGACACTATTAGCATCAGGTGGATTCGAAGATTTACTTGAGATTATTGACGAATACATAGTCAGGCTTGGCTTTTAGCTAAAAATATCTTGTATCTCATCTATCGAGGAAAAAGGCTTCCCGATTACGGCCACTACATCTCCAGGTTTGACTCTTGGAAAACCTCTCATAACTCCAATAATCCCGTCTTGCTTGGCAATTATCTCCACTATATCTGTATTGGGATGATCCATTTCATGGATAAGGCCTATAACTTCATCCTTCTTAACGGCCTTCCCTAAACCAACAATATTTTCATAAAGACCAGTATGTGTTGCTGAGTGATAGGCATTTGGCCCACGCATATCTAAAAAAATGGGTGCAGATAACCCAATCTGCACCCGTGATTTTGGTACTCCACCAATAACACCGCATGTTCGCAGAGCATTTTTTAATCCATCTTTTGCCAGCTGTGTTGTTTCGAAAGTGGCGATGCCCGAACCACCGAGTTCGGTCGTGAAAAGTGTTTTGCCTTGACGCTCTGCTTCACCTGGAAGCAGGGAGGCAGGATCTGTTCCCGGTTGCTCTGGAAAAATTAAGTGGTGACTCGTATTCCATGCCATCATACTTTCTGCCATCTTTACTCGTTGAATTTTGTCCTTTGCCCAGACCATATGAGAGCATGGAATAAAGTACATTCCACGTCCACCACTATGAATATCCATCACCACATCTGACATTGGAAAGAGTTCGGTACTCAGGTAGTGTGCCAATTTATCGCTTACCGCTCCATTTTCCTCTCCTGGAAACGAACGATTAAAGTTAATCCCTGTTGGCCAGAGACGCGTGCCAGCCTTGGAAGCTTCTTGGGAAAGGCAAGGAATAATAATGATTCGACCACGCACATCTGAATCTTTCAGCTCATGCGCCAAAGTTGCTGCAGCAAATTGGCCCTCATATTCATCACCATGATTACCGGCAAGGACTAATACCGTTGGTCCCGCACCGTTTTTGATTTTAATAATGGGTACACTGAAAGAGGCCCATCCGCTGTTATTTGTTGAATCCCCAATAATTAAATAGCCAGTCGCCTTTCCCTCTGCGTTGAGGTCAATTGAGGATGAGACCGTACTACTCATTTTAACCAGCCACCTTTTCCATTTCAGCAAGTGAATTCAATTTCTTTCCGACCACACAGACGACATCGCCTATAGTGATCGGAGGAAAGCCCCTTATGACAGCTACTACCCCTGAAATCTTGCTTAGAAGTTCAATGGGTGCAACATTATGATGGTCAAAGTCATGAATCTTGCCAACTACATCGCCAACTTCTATATCTGCGCCAAGTCGAACACAGTTTTCGTAAATTCCGTGGTGAGTTGCTGAAATGAAGCCTGCGGGACCAAGAAATATAATTTCAGCAGGTTTTAGTCCAAGGCTTTCTCGAGTTTCTGGTAAGCCCCTGAGGACCCCAAATGCTTTGAGGAAATTGAGAAGTCCATCCTTGATGATTTTTATGCTCTCTGGTGTTGTATATCCAGAGCCTCCAAACTCTCCGGTGGAAACAGACTTTCCTTGTTGCTCAGCATTTCGATTGAGAAGTGAGTAAGGATTTGTTCCAGCCTGTTCTAGACCAACCATATGAAAGTCTGTATTCCAAGCCAACATATTGTTAATCATCTTAGTTCGTTGAGTTAGTTCTGAGACCCATGTCATGTTTGAACTTGGAATGAAATGCATACTTCTACCACCACTGTGCATGTCTAGAACCCCATCACAGATCGGGAATAAGAAGCTGCTTAAATAGTGGGCAAGTTTTTCACTTAGTTTTCCATTCTCGTTCCCTGGAAACACTCGATTAAAATTCGAACCATCTGGCCATAAGCGAGTCCCTGCGCGAGATGCCTCCTGAGATAAGCATGGGATGATGATGATGCGTCCTTGGACTTGATTTAAATCTAATTGATGCGCAAGTGATGAAGCGGCAATCTGACCTTCATACTCATCGCCGTGGTTTCCACCCAGCACAAGAACTGTGGGTCCCGCACCATTTGAGAACTTTATAATTGGGACGTTGTAACTGGTCCAGCCACTGTTATTGGTCGAATCACCCATGATGAGGTACCCGGAATCTTTTCCAGGTTTATTTATGTCAAAAGAACAAGTGACAGTACTGCTCATGGGTCGAGGTTACAGGTCAGTGTCGCACTACGACAAGCTTCTTTGAGTTAGGGCTGATTGTGATTAATGAACTCGATGCAGAGCTTTCACAGCAGCGGCAACTGCCTCTGACTCTGAATCAGGATGCCACAGAGCAGGTTGGCAATAAACCTGTGGCAGGAGGTCGGGGAGGGCATGAGTGTTCGGCCATTTCCATCCATCCTTCGGAAAATCCTCTTTTCGTGGCAGATACATAATCATGCCATTGCTATATCCGAGAACAAAAGTATTTGGGCACGGTGATTGTGCGCGTATCGTCTCACCGGTCTCAAAAAATGCCTCAACGCCAAGTCCAACAAGTGCAACATCACCGATTCGAAGTGCATGTGCGATGAAATCACAAGTGGGATTTTGATCTTTCACGCGCTCTAAGGTGGCAACTGCCCAAGCATGAGTGGCGCGCGCTATGCGAATCTCCCAGGTTAGTGCCCCACGAGCAATTCTCTCTTCAATCTCTTTTCGCCACTTCTCCTCCTCAACACGAAGAAAACTCTCACTGGGAAGTTGTGAAAACTTAAAAGGTACAACCTCTTGAGCACCAGCAAGTATGACGTCTGGATGATCGCTCCGTTTGTGCCAAGGTTTAAAGAGAATATTGGGAACGCCATTAAGCGTTGTCCGCTCACTCTGAAAGCGATGAGTATTGATTCCAAGAGCAAGACGGACAACTTCGGCACCAAGGGCGGTACCGACTCGATAGACTGACTCGCTACAATCACGTTCATACCCAATTCCTACTTGGGGGTTGAGATTACCGCCGCAACCTTGCAAGAAGAAGGCGAGCCCGCCAACTTTTTCCTGCACAAGGCGGCGGGCTGGGCCTGGAAAGTCAGCAGAGAGACTCGGTGAGGCTGCACCATTGACTACGGGATGACACGAGTATCGAAACAATGTCAAAATCGCTTTTCCATCAAGATCATCAAAGCGAATTACCCCAACGCTATCGTCAACTCGATGCCCAACTACTTCTCCAAGAATATCTTGGCCTTGATTCCACTCTCTACGATAAATATTGAGATCGGCTGAACCCCACGCAGTTGCCATTCGTGCATCTTTCATCGATTGAAGGGCAGATCTTGTGCAATCAGCAATCTTGTCAACAAGATTGCGGTAGTAGGCAGTAATTTCTGTGTAATTCTCCTCGAGAGCGGGAGATCCGATAAATCCCAATAATGCAGGGGAGCTATGGTTGTGGCTTAGATTGAAAAGAACATGTGAACGCTCAATTTTGAGGATTTCCGCAACGACATCTCTAAATTCATTCGCTTCATTTGTGGTTGCTGATCCTAAATCAGAGGCGATAAGGGCAACCTTCACTCCCTTTGATTCAAATACAGCAACCCCCAGCTCAATATCCTCATCAATTGATGAGATTGGCTCACCAAAGAGTCTGAATCCACCCTTTCTAAGCCCAAGGGGTGGGCTGATAATTACTGATGCTGATCCAACTTTCAATGGCGTCACTTCGAACCAACTCTCATTTATTGAACTCTACTCAATACAAAGATAGCAGGTATCAAAATCTTGTCAATACATTTTGGTTTACTCACAGATTTCCAGGAAATTTCCAATGGAATTTTAGAGGAAAAGAGTAATAAAAGGAAAAATGAAAAGAGTTGTAACAAAGAGATACTGCGTTAGACCGTGCATGAGCGCGACTGATGCATCAGTCCCATATCGATAATGATTGAAAGTTGACATAATTGAAGTCATGATTGGGTACATTGCAAAAGCACCAGAAAGTTGAGGCCCTAAAACTTGAGCAAATTGTGTTATGGTGATAATTAAAGTGAGAGCTGAGGCGATACGAATCCAAAGATCCCAATTTGGTGCTGGTGAAAGTTGTGATTTTTTCTCATAAAAAGGAAAGTTTTTCAATAGTATTGCCCAAAGAAATGACCAGAGAATGATTCCTAGCCATAGATTGCTAATTAATTGTCCAAAGATAGTCACTGCTAATAAGAATGCTGATGTCGCTGAAAAGATGCATATTTGCCAGGGAAATCTTTGAGCAAGATGTGAATAAGTTAAAATAAAAAAAAGTAATCCAATTTGACCTGAATATGTTCCAATGATTGCCTCATAGAGAAATTCACTTCCATGTTGGAGATAGATAACTGCCAAGATCGGTGAAACAATAAAAGGAATTGACATAAAGATACCGCCAAAGCGTGGACCAAATTTTCCTTGAATCAAATAGGTCAGGATTATGAAGAAGGGAGCTAGTAATAACTTGACCGAGAGCACTAACATTGATTTAGTTCTTAAGCTCTTCTAATGACTAAAATGGCTAGTTTTTAGTGATGAAGACTCTGTCTCAAAGAGAGATTTGACCAGGCCGTTTGCCGCAAGAAGTGCATCATTAAATATTCGCTGGCCTTTTTCTTTTGTAGCCAGAGTGGGATCACCCATGACCCCTTCTCGTGAGTCGCGACGAAAGTCCAGGGGAATACCGAGAAAACCTGGTTGGCGAAAATCGATGCAGGAGAGCGCAAGTCTCGATTTCGGGAGATCCTGTCTTAACTCATTTAAGTTGACCAACTCTGGACGGAGATAGAGAGCAAGTGATGTCTCCATCTCACAAGCATGCCCCATTCCGCCAATTTCTGATTCACCAAGCTCTATCAAAGTGCTTATGATCGATTGCCAGTACGAGTAAGTTGGAATTGAGACCCCGAGTGATTCACTAAGCTCCCCGGTTGATGCATTCAAAATCCCTGCATTGCCACCATGACCGTTGATAATAAGGAAGCGGTAAAAACCATGCTGGGTAATTGATGAAAAAATGTCGGAGAGTAGTGAGTGAAACGTCTCAATACGTAATGAGATAGTGCCTGAAAAACCTTTATGGTGAGGGGATGTTCCCCACCAGATGGGTGGGAGGGCAATTACCTTTGAGTCAATTGTCTGATCTGTTGTCTTCCAATTTTTTGCTACGGCATTTACAAGTGAATTAGAGTTGAATATATCGGTATCTATGGGCAAGTGAGGACCATGTTGTTCAATCGCACCAGTTGGCAGTAAGAAAATTGTTCTATCAGGGTCGAGTTTATCTATCTCACGCCAGGTAAGCGTACCCCACTGATGAGCGTTTGTACTTTGATTTGCTTGACTCATAGCTAGAATATATATCTATGAGTCAAGTAGTTCAAGCCCCATTAATTCCATACTTAGATTCTCAATTCTATTTCTAGTAGTAGGCTCGACAGATATAAAGGCGTTTAATGTACTGATGGTGAATGAGATCTATAATTTAAGGAGAATGTGATGAGAAGCGTAGAGACAGTCCTCGGACCAGTGATTGCAGAGGATCTCGGTTTTATTTTGCCACATGAACATCTTTTAGTTGATACCTATGATGTCCGGCGAAATTCTGATGGCGTGCTTTTAGAATTATCAACGATGTGTGAAGAACTGGAATTTTATCGTGCTGCTGGAGGTAATACGATTGTAGATCAGACCATTTATGGCCTTCATCCTGACCCTCAAGGACTAGCTACTATTTCCCAAGCTACGGGAGTCCATATCGTGGCTGGTACTGGCTTTTATCATCAGCAGTACTATCCAGAGTGGCTAGATCAATGGAGTGTTTCTCAAATCGCAGATCGATTTACCAGTCATATCACCAAAGGTTTTCCTGGCACTGATATTAAGGCAGGAATTATGGGAGAGCTCGGCACACATCACCGTGGTGTCAAAGTAAATGAGCGGAAAGTCTTAGAGGCTGCCGCATTGGTACAGCGCGAGACTAAGACGCCGATTGCCACTCATGCTCTTTTTACTGAAGTAGGAATAACACAGTTGGATATTCTTGAGAGTGCCGGAGCCGATCTTGACAAAACTTTAATCGGTCATTGTGATACCAATCGAGATGTTGAGTATTCAAGAAAGTTGCTCCGCCGGGGAGTATGGATTGGATATGATGCGATTGGTCAATTAGACAAGCAGCGTGATGAACGCCGAGCAAAGACTATCGCGACCTTAATCAGCGAGGGATGGCTTGGGCAGATTTTGATTTCGACCGATATTGCAAGTCGTTCTCGTTTGCAAATTCATGGCGGAGAGGGATATAAATTTTTAATCACCAAATTCTTACCACTTCTTCGTGACGCTGGAGTGAATGAGAATCAGATTGATACCCTAACTAGGAAAAATCCACAGAGATTTTTATCTGGTATCTGATAGATGACATACTGAATACTGAGAGCAAGTCCTATACTTCAAAAGAGCCTCAGTAATTATTTTGCAAGAGACTTTGTCATCAATCTAATACAGTGCTTCAAAAGTGAGTCAAAAGAACCTTTCCCATAAGGTGGTTGCCATGCTTGATAAAGATTGAGATCGCACAACTCTTCCCGAACTATATATCCGATTGCAGAGTAATTAACAGCGGTTATAGCGATCACGCTATACCCTGGGAAAGCCGCCCTCACTTCTTTTTGCCAGGCAACATCCATTTCACATGAGATTGCAACAAAAATCAAATTTCCAAATGCCCAAGCAAACACTTGGGTTGGAATCTCATTTTTGCCTTGAGTAAAGTTTGCAATTGTCTTCTTTCGAATCAAACGTTCACGAATTCGAAAATCACTTTCTACCTCTAATTGACGATCTAATTCGCCAACGCTTGGCCAATCTTTAGAGGGCAGACCTACAATTTCATAATTAATCGAATGATTATCAGGAATCTGATATGAGCGTGGCTCCCAATAGGCCAGTGGCGCTCCTGATTCAATTGGCCTGACGTACTCCAATCGTTGACCTGCAGGATACATTCCAGTGAGGGTGGAGAGCCCAGCAAAGCCAAGTTGATGGCCATGGCGGTCTGCAATCGAAGTATCTTCAACGTACTGAAAGGCTGGAGCTAGATCTCCGGATGCACCCTGAAGGAAGAGACAAATTGCACCATCTGTATGCGCCTCCATTACATCGCGCATACCCCCAATAAAGTCAGGTGAGACTAAACGATTTTCTCCGCCAAGAGTAGTGGGGTGGCAGGCATAGTTAATTACGGTTCCTTTAATTGAGTTATCACTTGCTCGAGTGATTCGACCAACCATAACAGTGTCATCTGCAATGGATTGATTAGCTGGATTAAAGCCCGTGAGATATCGGCTTGGGTTTGCTGGATCTGCAAGGTTACGGTTTTTTGCTAAATCACACCGTCCTGATTTAAAAGTGATGATGCAATTCTCAGCTGTTTCTATCGCCTCTCGTGAGGCCTCTAAAATCCCCCTTTTCAACAGATTTAGATACCCCTCAATCAAATCACCTCCGGGGAAATCCACACGACTTCGATATGCCCAAGGTGCTCCATGAGTATGTGATGATGCCAACATGAGGTGAGAGAGAGGAATATCTAACTGTGCAGAGACATCTCTTCTTATCCACTCATCTTCAAGGCCCGTGAGATCTCCTGTGGTGCCAAGATCCACACCAACTATGACCATTGGTTTACTTGCCGCCTGTGGGGAAAATACTAAGGCTGTAGCAAATATCGGTTTATGAGTGCCCCTCGAACTTCCATCATGGGTGGAAAATCCCCAAACAGGACCATAGATCCCAAAAGGTGGGGTGATATCTCGTCGAGCAATACCTATCAGACCTCGGGCTTCATGAGGCTGGTCTATAAGGTTTTCACTCAAACTTCCCAGTAAATTTTCATCCAAGGAGTCACTACTTAGCCATTGAGGCCGGGATGGTGAACCTGTCATAAACGAACCCCCTTTTAGACTACTCTCCTGAACAAGATATTACTCAATCGGGGAATCCAAGTCAACAAACTCAAAAAAAACAAAAATGAACAATAAAGACAAGAGAATTTCATAGAGAAAAACTGGTAAATTTATGTGACTACGGTTTTTATTCGATTTCGAACAGTAAGGGAACTAAATAGCATCGCAATAGCACCAAAGAGAATTGCACCTCTAGTTGAGAATGTTTCGCTTATCCAACCTAACATCGGCCCACTTATTGCAAGAGCGCTAAGGTAGAACGCAATGTAAATTCCCCAAACCCGACCGTAATATTTTGGGTCCACATAGAGTCGAATTGCAATATTTGTCGAGAAATTAATCCATACTACGATGTATCCGGCAATGAAAAGTGTCATGGCGTAAGTCATATAATTTGGTGCAATAGCGATAAGGAACCAAACACCTGTCAAATAAAAACTTTGGCGGGAAAGAAACTTAAGATCAAAAACTACCTTAGAACGCGTGATTAACAGTGAACCTAGAACTGCTCCTGATGCAAAGATTGAACCCAAGAGACCAAATAAAGTAGCATTTACCTCAAAGACCTTCCATGCCATCAGCGCAGAGGTTATCTGCATATCCTGGCCAACCATCGCAGAAATAGAGACAAGTCCGATAGGAATTAAGGCCTTGGGATTACTTTTAAGAAATCGAATTGAATCAAAAAACGTTACTTTCCTATTTCTTTGGTCTAGTGACCCAAGCATGAAATAGTTTTCGACACGTATTGCTATAAGTCCCACTAGTAACAGAAAAAATGTAAAAGCGTTAAGAAAAAAAGCTGGACTCAATCCGAAAAACTCAATGAGAAGTCCTGCTAAAAGAGGGCCGATCAACCTACCGCAGTTTAAGTTGACTTGATTCCATCCAAGTGCATTAGGCAAATCTTGGTCACCGACCAAGATGACGTAATAACTTTGGCGAACTGGGCCATCAATTGCTGAGACAATTCCAAGTAAAAGTGAGGAAAAAAAAAGGATTTCAAATGTTAAAAAATTGTTAAAAATAAGAATTCCAGTTGTTGTTGCAATCAAAATTCCAGCAAAATTACACCAGAGCAAGATTGGCTTTTGATTATAACGATCAGCAATGACACCAGCGTAGGCGGCAAATATAATTCCTGGAAAAAACTGGGCTGCAACGATTAGTCCGAGACTTTTTGCACTTCCAGTGAGATCAAGTGTCAACCAATCCTGTGCAATTCGATTTGTCCAAGTACCAATATTAGAAAAAATTATGCCAATAAAAAAATAGCGATAATTCTTATGCTTAAAAGCAGTAAAAGCCATTAGGATTCCCAAATTGACAAATAGAATTTACATAGATATTTTAACAGGACCATCTTATTAAGGAAAAGTATCGTATGTCAATGGAAAATAGAGTTGAAAACTTCAAGGAAATTATAGAGGAGAGATTATTTGTCACTACCGATGATGATGTATCACTGGCAGTACTAATTAGGAGGCCAGTAACAAATCAAAAGCTTCCAGTCTTGATGACATACACGCCATATCGAGTAAGCACTGGACTTGGGGGAGTAGACCTACTTGATTTTGCCACATATGGGTATGTCACGCTGATTTTCGATGTTCGTGGCACTGGTGACTCTAGTGGTTTATGTGATTCTATTTATAGCGATGGTGAACGCAGGGATGGACTCTTTATGATTAACTGGGCGGCATCGCAGAGCTGGTCCGATGGAAATGTGGGGATGTGGGGTCTTTCTTATGGGGCAGTTATATCGATTCAGATGGCAGCCGAGGCACCACCAGCTTTGAAAGCAATTATCGCTCGTTCAGGTAGTGATGACCCTTTTGCCGAGTGGACCAACCGTGGTGGTGTCCCACGCAATTATATCTATGAGTCTTACTCACCATTTATGAGTGCTCGCAATTTTGCGCCACCTAGTTATCTACTTTGGGGTGATAAGTGGATAGGAATCTGGTGTGAGCGGCTAGAAGGCAATACACCTTGGGGGATCTCCTTTCTTAACGAGATTGAAGATTCCAAGTTCTGGAGAGATCGTGCTGCAAGGTCGAATCTTAGTAAAATTTCCTGCCCTGTCTTTGTAGTCGAAGGTTGGTCAGATTGGTATTCCAACCCGATGCTCAGAATATTTTCTCAATTGCAAGGAGTTAAACGTGCTTTGATCGGACCATGGGGACATCAATGGCCAAACAATGCCCTTCCAGGGCCACGAATCAATTGGCAAAAAGAGGCTCTTCTATGGTGGGACAAATGGCTTAAAGGAATTGATACCGGAATTGAAAAAACTCCACCTCTTACGATTTATGTCGAGAAATATCGTCCGCCAGGTAATTTTATTGACCATTCGCCGGGTTACTTTATAACTGCAGACCAATGGCCAATTAGGAAGACGAAAGAGATTAAATTTTTCTTTGATTGCACTACTTTAAGGTTAATAAATAGTCCATTAGGAAGTGATACACAAATAGAGATTCCTTACTCACCTAAAGCTGGTCAATATTCCGGTAAAACTGGAGGAGGTCCCTTTCGTTACAACGTTTTAAAACCAGGTGATCAAAGATTAGAATCTCAACGATCAATTACTTTCTTTGCGGGTGTAAATGAAAAAAAAACCTTAATAATCGGAAATCCAAAAGCCCAGCTTTTTCTTTCAAGTGAAAGCGATATTGGTCAGATTTCTGCAACTCTGATCGATCAAGCACCTAATGGAAGTGAATTGCTAATCTCACGTGGATTTATAAATATCTCATATGCCGACTATCCAGAAAAAAATCCAACTGTATTAAAGGCGAATCAAATTTATGAAGTAAACCTTGAGCTTCATGCCTTGGCTTATCAACTCGATCCAGGACATCGAATCGGTTTGAAGTTAGCCGCTGCTGATTTTCAGATGTCATGGCCAGCAGCACATCCTTTCTTACTCACCCTACATAACACAGCGGAGTTTTGCCCATCACTGACTGTTCCTTACTTTTCGCCAAATTCTTTAGGTAGCGAGACTGGGTCAGATTTGGCTTCTATCGAATTACTTATTGATGATCAGGCTCCAGTATCACCACCAGTGTCATATCAACTCATTGAAGATCTCGTGAATAATGAGGTTGGTTATCGCTTTGAGAGTCAGACCGTCTTTGGAAACGAAGGATCACTTCGTATCAACATTGATCAACCAGGATTTGCAGAGATATCCGCGCAGTCTGTTTATGAGGAGACTAATGGACCACACAGGATTTCAATTGAGGCAGATTGCACCACGGCTAGCGACCCTTTCGAAATTTGGCACCAAACCGAGGTGAGCGTAGTGCTTGATGGCGCGGAGTTTTTTCGCCGCACCTATCAAAGTCGAAAGCCCCGTCACCTTTTCTAGAGGTGTTGAGGAACTTTAGAGCTATGCCCCGAGATCAGCATGGAAAATAGGGCCAGTACGAGTGTCTTTTAGCTATTGGAATTTCGCAATTTCCAGGCATTTCCAGTTTCTTGGGTGGGCCTCCAAAGACGAGAATCTGGCATCTGAGCATCCTTGACCACGACACATTCCCCAGATACAGTTTTGGAATGCCTTTGTAAAATTCATCCCACAGCAGATAATCGGGATGGAGTTAATACCTTCGGGAAAGGTTGCCATAATCAGTAACTGTCGCACTATTTTGGAGAAAGGTCTAAAATGAAATCAAATGCAAAAAATGCTTTGATCGGGTTGTTCACCACTTTATCAATGGCGGTTGGAGTTCTTGTGGGAGTTGCGCCGGCGCAAGCAGCTGATGGGGCTAACTGCAAGGTAACGACAACTACCAGTAAGGCAGATTGTGATTTGATTACGGTCGCCCTCGTCAACAAGGTATTGACCCTTGATCCTGCAAATCCGGGCAGAACCACAAATCAAAATTATGTTACTAGACTTCTAGTTCAGGGCATGCTCTTTCGTTACGATGCAAAGGGTGTAGCTCAGCCAGATCTCGTCGATAAATACACAGTCTCTGCTGATGGATTGACTTACACCTTAACTTTATTGCCAAATCTTAAATACTCTGATGGAGTCACACCGGTAACTGCAGATGATGCCGTGTTTAGCTGGGAGTACAACCTCACTCCGGCTCCTCCAGGATTTCAGGCCGTAACAAAGGTTGTAGCAAAAGATGCTCAAACCATAGTGATCACTTTGTCAAAGCCGTTCAGTGACTTCCCACGTGCATTGGCTGGGATTTATTACACCATAAATCCACGGAGTAAGGCTGCGGGAAACCCAAGTTATTGGACAAATCCCCTCAGTGCTGGCCCATTTAAAATTAAGAAGTGGGTGGTAGGCTCTGACGAGTTTGTGATAGAGGCCAATCCAAATTACTGGGCTCAAATCTCTGTAAAGGAAGTGCGCTTTCTTGCCGTACCAGATCCTGTAACTCGCGTTCTGGCGGTCAAGCAGGGAACTGTCGATTATGCCTTTGACCTTCCTGCATCAATTGCTCGAAATACACTCAAAGATAAGAAGCTCTTCCGTGGACAGCCATTCCAGCTTCAGGGAAACTTTACTCTTGACTTTAACCTGCGAAATACTGCAGATAAGCCATGGGCCGATAGCAAGGTTCGTCAAGCGCTTTCATATGCTCTTGATCGCCAACAATTCAGCGATCTTGCATTTAATGGTGAGGTAGTCCCATCATGTGCTTTGACTTACCCAACAAGTTCGGTTTATCTCTGTGTTAAACCTGGTGGTACGACACAAGATTTGGCCAAGGCAAAAGAACTTCTTGCTACAACCAAGTGGCCGACTGGCTTTAACATCCGGCTTAGCGTATTCAACCGACCTGGTTGGGCTGATGCTGCGGCGGTTATAGCCTCACAATGGTCAAAGATTGGCGTCAACGCTACCGTTGCCGCTGAGCCAGATGCAGTTGGGCTTGCAGCCCAGGTTGCTGGAACTTTTGACGTTCAGCTCTCTGGTTACGGTTCAACATGGCTCTCCGGTGGCTTGGCTACATATATGGGCAAGGTCGGTGCTTGGACCGTTTGGTCAGGCTCGAAAGCTGATGACGACCTTGTTACCGCATTTGATGCCGCTCAAGGGAAGGTCAATCAACAGGTTGTTCTCAAGAAAATTGAGCAGTTGATTTGGGATGAGTCAGCACATATTCCAGTCGGTCAGCGCTCAGGATACGGCTCATCACGGCTGCCAAAAGGTCTTTTTGAGAACTCAACGGCAACTGACTTGTACTACGTCAAGCAAAAACCAGCTCTCGGTGCAAAGAGGGTCACCAAGAAATAGGTAAAAACGAGGGAAAGTAACAAGAGGAGGGAGGGGCCAGCAATGGCCCCTCCTGAATCAATAGGTCTTCACTTTTACCTAAACCTTTTAAATTAAGGTATTCAATTGATCAAAGGAAGAAGTATATCTAAAATAGATTAAGGAGCCGTGAACTTTGATCTCACGCAACCTATCGGATGAATCATTAGGGGAAGAGATCTCCTCCGAGCAACAGGCTCCTAATAAAAATCGGGGAGAGCTGCGTCGGACCTTCCAAGGCAGGATCCTCAGATCCTGTATTGTCTCCTTTTGGGTCATGTTCATCGCTTTTTCACTTCTTCGAATTAGTCCCGGCGATCCAATCAGATTAGCCCTTGGTACAGATGCAACTGAAGAAGCAGTCAAAGTTCTCAGAGAAAAGTTTGGTCTGGACAAACCTTTCCTTGTTCAATTTTATGATTATTTTACTGGCGCACTCAGTGGCAACATAGGCGTCTCATTCTTCTCGCAACGTCAGGTCAATGAGGTTATTTCGACTCACCTGCCTGTAACAGCAATGATAATTATTCTCTCGATGGGTGCGGCAATTTTTATTTCCATTCCAATAGCTCTCTCTGTAGCGCTTAGCTCTCGCTCATCCAGCAAACGCGTATTCGGTGTGTCCACCTCTATTTCTCTGGCCATTCCAGGTTTCTTTCTTGCATTACTCGGCCTTCTTTACTTTGGAACTGTTCTAAATTGGGTTCCGGCGGCAGGTTATGAGGGCGAATTCCCAAAAAATCTCAAGTATCTTTGGCTACCAGCGCTGGTAAATTGTTTTTCCCTTGTCCCGATTCTTACACGTGTTCTTCACAGTTCATTGATGGATACCTTGGATGAAGAGTTTGTAGAGACTGGTGTCATTCGTGGGGTCAGCAAGATTAAGTTCTATTGGTCGTATTTACTTCGCCCATCTCTTGCACCTACAGTCGTTCTAATGAGTTATATGGTTGGCGTCATGATTGGTGGCACAGTGGTGATGGAGACAATCTTTTCACTTCCTGGCATCGGACGAGAATTAATTCAGGCAGTGAGCACTCGAGACTATGCGGTAGTTCAAGGAATTATATTGGTGTTTGGGCTTATTGTTGTTTTTGTCAGCTTTGTTGGTGATCTCCTTGGATATCTTTTGGATCGGAGGGTGACACTCTCATGACTAAGAAGCAGAGAGAGGAGGGAAAATTTGACATTTATTGTGGTTTGAGCATGCTTTCTTTAATGCTTGTGGGTGGTCTTTTAGTGCCATTACTTTCTAAATATGGTGCAAACGAGGTGACTGCAGATCAAATGATGTCACCGAGTCTTGAACACTTTTTTGGTACTGATCTTCTTGGTCGGGATGTTTTTGTCAGGGTATTTAGTGCAGTATTTATCGACTTAGGTGCTGCATTTATCGGAGTTTTGATTCCGCTCTCAGTTGGAACTGTGATTGGTACCCTACTGGGTATTTCAAAAAATCGAAGAATTAAAGGGGTGGTTGGCTCTCTTATTGATGGAATCAATGCCTTCCCTTTTTTAATCTTTGTAATCGCACTTGTTGCCTTTCTCGGTGCAGGCCTCGGTAGTATTATTGTTGCGCTCTCTCTCGTAAATTGGGCTCGCTATGCTCGTATCGCAAGAACAAGAGCTGTAGTTATAAATCAACAGGGCTATGTCGAAGCCGCTCGGACTCTTGGGTACCGTCCAACACGAATCCTATTTCGCCATATAATTCCAAACGTTTCCTCAGAGACGCGAGCCTATGCGCTAAGTGATTTTATTATTGTAATCATCGCTGTTGCTGCGCTCTCGTTCTTAGGTCTTGGTGTCAATCCTCCCCAAGCTGAGTGGGGAGGTATGATTAAGGATGCCTCAAACATAATCACTCTTGCCTGGTGGGCATCGGTATTTCCGGGATTAGCTCTCTCTTGGGCTGGTATTTCAGTGGCGCTTATCTCTGAGGGTTTGAATCGGAGAAATCGTGAAGGAAGTCAACGATGAGTTCACTAGAGAAAAAACTCTTAGAACTAACGAACCTCGAAATAGGCATCGTCAAGCCAGGACGCAAAACTCTCGTCCTAGTGAATCAAGCAAATTTCCAGGTGGACTATGGCCAGATGGTGGGTATTGTCGGTGAATCTGGTTCTGGCAAGACAATGGTCTGTCGCGCCATTATTGGTACTTTACAACGACGCGGAGTCTCAATTATTGGTGGTCAAGTTCTTTTTGAAGGTGAGGATCTCAGCCAGATTAACGAGGCAAGATGGAAGGTTCTTCGCGGCAAGGTGATTGGCTATGTGCCGCAAAGCGCGCTTGCTGGACCTAATCCTGTCCTTACCGTCGCGAAACAGTTAGCTGAGGCTTTAGAGCAAATTGAAGGTACGGAATCAATTAAGTCAAGGTCAAAAGAGATGTTAGATTTAGTGAAAATTCGAAGAATTGATACGGTAATGAAGCAATATCCTTATCAACTCTCTGGTGGAATGAGACAGCGCGTCATGATTGCTTGTGCATTGGCTAGTAAACCTAAACTCTTAATTGCCGATGAGCCAACAACAGGCCTTGATGTCACAGTGCAATCACAGATCATGGAATTATTGAAAGAAATCCGTCGTGATCTTGGGACTGCGATTATATTAATCTCACACGACTTAGCCCTGGTTGATGAGGTTTGTGACAAAATTGTGGTGATGCATGCGGGTGCAACTGTTGAGGTTGGCACGACAGAGGACCTGTCTAGACCTCGTCACCCCTACACAATTGCTCTCAACTCATCGCGTATCGATATTGCCAAGCCTGGTGGTGAACTCATCACGATCAAGGGTAATCCACCCTCTGTAGGCCAATGGATGCAGGGGTGTCGATTTGCAGAGCGCTGTGACTACAAAGATACTGATTGCTCCGTTGGTGAACAACCACCACTTTTTGGTGACAAAGATAAACATCAAACTGCTTGCCTTCATGCCGACAAGATTGTGAGAGCCTAATGGGCAAAGGCAATCTGTTGATGGATGTAAAGAATGTCAGTGTCACCTTTGGTACGGGGGCCTCGGCTGTCGAAGCCGTGAAGAACTGCTCAATCAAGGTTCATGAAGGCGAGCCGATTGGAATCGTTGGCGAATCTGGCTCTGGTAAGTCAACTTTGGCTCGTGCGATGGCAGGCCTCCAACAGCCCTCTGCGGGTGAGATACTTTTTCGTGGTGAGAGTATCTTTAAGGGAAATAAGTCATATCAAAATGGAAATCGTAATCAGGTCCAAATGGTCTTTCAGGATCCCTATGGCAGCCTGAATCCACAATTAACTGGTCTTTCGGCAGTCGCTGAATCGGTACGAATTCATAAAAAAGTCGGCAGGGATGAGTCGGAGGAAAATGCTCTAAAACTTCTTCAACGAATGGGAATAAGTAAGATAGATGCATTAAAGAAACCTCGACAACTTTCAGGTGGACAACGTCAACGAGTGAGTGTTGCGAGAGCCCTTTCAGCCTCGCCCTCACTACTTCTTGCTGATGAACCAACATCTGCGATTGATCAGAGCGCACAAGCGCAGTTACTAAAATTATTTCACGGCCTCCTAGATGATAATTTCTCTATTGTTCTTGTCTCTCATGATCTTGGTGTTATTCGTTATCTTACTAAGCGGGTCTATGTAATGAAGGATGGAGTCTTCGTTGAATCAGGTGATACCGAGTCGGTATTTAATGATCCGCAGGAGGATTACACCAAGTTGCTCTTAGCCTCGATTCCAGGTGAATTAGGTAAGGCAGCGCGAGCAAAGTTAGCGAGGAGTTAGATTTAACTATTTACCATGGAATTGTCGGTGAGATTTGATGGCGCGATAGTTTGAAAATGAGATGTGTTGATACAGCCAAAACTCTAGTTTACTGATAACTTACCCAACGTGGAGGACCATCTAAAGCATCAGAGATTTCAGGAAGATCAGGGATTGCTAACTTAAAACCTTTTCCATCATGGGTAATACCAGATGAGCGTTGATCAAGAATTAGCTCGGCCAATGGATCAACGCTAGCTCCAGGCGCTGAATATTCAATAGAGAAGGTGGGTGAATCGATGATAGAAGCAATCTGATTATGGATTGCATCGTAGACATGCCATGAGATTGCAAGCCCACTTTTCTCCATGTATTCATTAAGCAATATCATCCTTGATAATCCTCCTTGACAGGTGGCATCTATTCGTAAAATATCTAGAGCTCCAGTTTCGATGAAGACTTGTGGGTGATAGAGATGAGTTTCATCATCGCCACTGGCAAGGGGAACATCAAGCATTCGTCGTAACTGCACTAACTCTGTAATACTTCCGGGGATAAAGGGATCTTCAACCCAAGCAAGATCTAAGCCACGGACGATTTCAAATGCATCTTTTGCGCTCCTACATGACCAGGCAAGATCTGTAGCCACTGGGCAAAGGCCGGTTGCCAAAGCGGCTTCAATTCGCTCTCGAGTTTTGGCGGGATTGGCACCGACAGGGAGTTTGACCCCGATAGCACCGGCAGCAACGGCCGCTTCAACTTCCCAGGCGATCTCTTCAGGTCCACGTGAGGGTGGATAACCAATGACAGCCCAGATGGGATGGGCTTGTTTAATTTTCCCAAAATTTTCTACTACTGTGATGTCTTTATGGCGGGCAACAGCATCATGGACAGCTAAATCAACAAGTGAGAGTCCGCGCAATGAGGCACCAGAGGAGAGTGGCGCACTCATTCTCCTCAAGAGAGCATCAAAAGTTGCTATGGGATCCCCATCAAATATTTCTTTGTATGGCTGTGCAATCAGAGTGTTGATACTCAGGGCAACAGGTGTCCCACGATCAAGTGAGAAAGCATGTCCTTTCGTACCATCTGCAAGCTCTACGGTCACCACTGCAAAACCTCTAGAACTGATCACATATTGTCCGAGTACAACTGGTGAAGGAAGTCGCAGAGTTACCCGCCGAGCAGAGATCTCCTTGATTTTTGGGATGAATTTTTTATCATGACTTAGCGAATCAATCACGATTCCACGGAATCCTTCTCGGGATAAACCCACCGTCAATAGTCAACATTTCACCGGTTATATAACTGGCATCGTTAGAGAGTAGGAATTTAACTCCAGCTGCAACCTCATCAGGCTCTCCAAATCTCTCCATCGCATGCATAGTCCTGATAGATGGATCCACACGGCCCGATTGAATCCCGGTTTCTAACATAGGAGTATTGACATATCCAGGAACAACGGCATTTACCCGGATCCCGAACTCCGCCCACTCCACTGCAAGTGTTCTTGTTATTGAATCAATACCAGCTTTTGCTGCCGCATAAGCAACGCGACGAGGCCAACCAAAAATATGTGAGACAGAGGAAAAATTGACTATTGCTCCTGGAAGTTTATTTTTGATCCAGTACCTACCAGCAGATTGATTGCAGAAAAAAGTTCCATCAAGGTGGCAACTAATCATTGCACGCCAATCTTCTGGAGTCGTTTCAATGCTAGAAATGTTCGTTGCAAATCCAGCTGCAGCAATCAGTCCTGAAAAACTCTCTTTCCATTTAAGGACTTGCTCAAAAGAAGTTTGAACAGATTGGTAATCAGATACATCCGTTTGAAAAAACATTATTCGATTGTGATTAAATTCAGTAATTAATTCCTGGGTACTCCCCTCTTTCAAATCTAAAAGAGCGATATTGAGCATTGGCCAATCGGTGAGAAGACGTCGTGCTGAGGCAAAACCAAGCCCACTGGTACCACCTGTGATGACTATAGTTTCATGCTCAATTAGCAATCGGTTCATCTCTCTCCTCCTCTAGGAATTTATTCAACATAAAGGGTCATCTCAACTTCTACGCAAAGTTCGGGAAGCATTAAACGTGAAATTTCAACAAAAGATGAGGCCGGTAAAATGTTAGCAAAGCATTCTCCATGTGCCTTTCCAACCTCAGCCCAATCATCTATATTAGTTAGGTAAACTCGAGTTCTTATGACATTCTCGAACGAGGCTCCAAGCTCTTTTACGGCTTTTCTAATTTCCTCTAGAATATATTGAGTCTGACCATATGCGTCATTTGGAAACATTACTTTGCCATCTCGCGTGGTTGAACTTGTTCCGGCAACTTCAATGAGATTTCCCATTTTTACTGCGCGCGAATAACCAACAATGGGCGCCCAAGGCCTGTTACCGTTTACACGCTCAATTTTAAGCATTATTTAATCCTCCAATTTTTATCTACAATAGATAATACAAGATTTTTTGTAGTCAAGGCATTGACTTTTTGACAGACTTAAAAGTTACTACTATTAAATTAGCGTCTTTTTAAATAGTAATCTCCTCTCATCTAAATACTACCTTTGGAACTATCACGCTCAACAAATTGAGTTTCAATAACGCTGACTTGTGGTTGAGCACCTTCAAGGCCTTCTAGGAGTAAAATAGCGGCTTCACGCCCCATCTCTACGGGATCTCGATAGACTGTAGAGATGTTTGCAAAGAAAAGTTCTAAGAAAGAGAGTGTATCAAGCGCAACAAAAGCGACATCTTTGCCCATGATAATTTTATTTTTTTTAAATGCTCGACTTATACCCATAAAAGCACCAACTCCGCCAGCAAGAAATGCGGTTGGTGCCGATTTCTGATGCAGGAGGTTTAGAGAGTGAGAAAAGGCATAATCTGCATCAAAGCCACCAACTGCAAGTAAATTAGAACAAATCTCTAGATTTGCATCTTGATGAGCTTTAGTAAAACCTTCTAGTCGATTTCTTGTTGGATAAATGTTATTTGAACCCGTAATAAGAGCAATCTTGGAATGACCTAATTTAACTAAACTCATTACTGCTTCATAAACTCCACTAGAATGATTTGCGATGACGGCACTAATATTTCTGTCAGATACTTGTCTATCGAGAAGAACAATAGGGCAATGAGCAGAATCTAAATTCTTTCTAAGATAAGGTGAATCCTCTGCCACTAATGATGCAATAATTCCATCAACTCTTCTTTTTCGAAGTAATGAGAAGTTTTGATTCTCAATTTCAACACTGCCATCAGAATTTATCAATATCATCGAGTAGCCATTACGCCGAAGTTCCCGCTCGCATGCTTGCGCAATGAGAGTAAATAAAGGGTTATTAATGTCACGAACCACAAAACCAATTGTTCGGGAAACACCACTTCTTAAAGTTTGTGCATTAAGATTTGGTTCATACCCGAGCTCCTCAGCAACTTTTTGCACCTTTATTCTCATCTTCTCGGAGACGTGGGGATGACCCGAGAGAACGCGAGAGACGCTAGAGAGAGCGGCATCGGCACCCTCGGCCACATCGCGGATGGTCACTCTGTGACCTAGTTTCCGAGGAGTTCCTGAGTGATCTCCAACCATTGTCTGCTCCTTTCCTGCAAGATTGCTGGAAAATTTCCAGTGGTTAAGATTCCTACTAAGAGGTTTGCTCTGGGACTGTACACGATGCTACTCTAGATTGGAATCGATTCCTATATTTTTCCAGGGAGAAAATTAGATGGATTTGACCATAACAGCCATTGAGACCGAGCAGATCAGGGTTCCACTCGACAGGGTCTATCAGGGAAGTCACTACAGGATGACTCATCGTTCCACCATCCTCACACGCATTTTTACTGATAGTGGATTAGTGGGAGAGGCTTATGCTGGGGATGAAGATGCTGGACTGGCTGAGATTGATCAGATTATTCACGAGGAGATTGCACCAAATCTATTTGGTGAAGACGGCGGAGCAATTGAGCATTGTTGGAATCTCGCACGGCCGGCAACCTGGAATATATTGCGGGACCGTCGCCTTGGTTTAGTGGCTACTGCCTCAGTGGATCTTACACTCTGGGACCTCTTTGCTAAATCTCTCTCAATTCCCCTTTACAAACTCTGGGGTGGCTATAGAAACTGGATTCCTGTAATCACCATTGGTGGCTATTACAACAGTAATATTTCGATTCAAGAGGAGGTTGAATCTTTAGTAGAGCAAGGCTTTGCCGGAATGAAATTTAAAGTAGGAGGTCTCCCACCAAAAGAGGATGTAGTCCGATTTCGTGAGGCGCAAAAGTACGGTGGAGACAACTTCCGTATCGCTGTTGATGCCAACCAAGGATACTCACTTCCGCAGGCAATTGAGTTTTCACAGATTGTCCGTGATGACAATTTACTTTGGTTTGAGGAACCATGTAATTGGCAGAATGATAAGCGATCAATGCGTGATGTTCGATTTTTGGGAGGAGTACGAGTCTGTGCTGGACAGACAGAATTTTCCGCTGCAGCATGTCGTGATCTTATGGAGATTGGAGCTATTGATTTTTGTAACTTTGACTCATCATGGTCGGGAGGGCCTACAGAGTGGCGGCGAGCCGCGGCGACCGCGCATCTATACGATGTGCAAATGGCCCACCACGAAGAGCCACAAGCAGCATCACACTTACTCGCCTCAATTCCTCATGGTACGTATTTAGAGGTTTTTCACAAAACCCGTGATCCGATTTGGCATAATATGATAGCCAACCGTCCACCCCTCAAAAATGGCTACATTACACTTTCGGATACGCCCGGGCTGGGTTGGGAGTTGGATCGAGATTATGCCGCAAAATATAGAATCAATATTCGACGCAGCGAACGTCAATAATTTGATCTAGTTTTTTAAAAAAAAAAAAGACTCTGCTTGGGCGAGTATTTTGGCTGCTCGGCGGCGAGAGGCTTCGTCAATCATTTGTTCACCTTCTAGGCAAGCTCCTTGACCTTGAGCAAGCGCTGTTTCATACCCTTGGGCAAAATCGAAGATACCTTTGTGATTTGCCAGTTGCGATAAGTCAAGTTGAAGGGACTTATGCCCCGTTTCTGGCAAGCCAAAAATTATTTCGTCAGTGGAAGATCCGGGCGCATCAACGAGGAGAACTTGAGCCCCAGCTTCTGCAAATCCTTGGACAACTGCCTTGCCAATTCCACTCGCGGCTCCAGTAACAACATCCCCATTACCTTTTAATCCTGAATTACTTCGCTACTTGGACGCCCCATCCTGTGAGCTTGTCGAATAACCACAAGTCTAGAGAACTTGACAAGAAAACTTAATTTCTAGTTTTTGGTGGTGAGCTTGTGGGAAAAAGGTCGAAAGACCGTTGGCCAGTATAAGATTTGGCTATGAGCCAAGAAAAGTTAGCAGAGTATGCCAAAAACTTGGAGATCTTCATAGCCCAGGCGAAGCGGATAGATACCAAGACCGCTGGAGTCGCCACGAGGGAGAGTGAGTGGTCACCGGCGTTTATTCTGCATCACATAGCAGATGCCGAGATGCATTTTATGAACCGGTACTTCAATGCCCTCACAATTGATAAGCCCCAGATCATTCAATTTGATGAGGATATATATCCATCTGCCCTTAACTACGAAGGTCGTGATTGGGTGAACTCCCTGGCCCTCATTGAGTCGATTGGAAAACAGGTGCAAGTGGCTCTCTCTGGATTATCAAAGGAGCAATGGGAGAGAGTTTCCATCCACCCACAGGCCGGAGAGATAAGCATCTCATCGCTGGTAGCTAAGGCAAGTAATCATCTGCATGCCCATACATCTCAACTCAAAGAGGCGTCTTAGCCCTTATTCTTATGACTCCACAACTCCACTAGGGAAGGGTGTCTGCGTGATTGAGGCGATTTTTTTAGGCATCGTGCAGGGTCTGACTGAGTTCGTACCCATCTCCTCGAGTGCTCACCAGAGAATTGTGGGGGAGTTCTTTGAAAATGCCCAAGATCCGGGCGCACGCTTCACTGCGATAACACAGATTGGCACTGAGTTGGCGGTGCTGATTTATTTCAGAGCCGACATTAAAAGAATTATCCTGGCCTGGTTTGCCCAAGTGATTTTGCGTAGAGATTTGCTCGGTGATGAAAGACAACAGGCACGTATGGGTTGGTTGATTATCGTGGGATCATTACCGATTGTCGTTCTTGGATATTTTGGACAGGATGTGATCACTCAAGATTTTCGCTCCTTATGGCTAATTGCGTTGATGCTGATCCTCTTTGGCATCCTTCTGGGCTTGGCAGATCACTTCGGCAAGAGGGAGCGTGAGCTAAAAGAGCTCAGTACTGCGCATGGTCTTTTCTATGGCCTTGCTCAATCTCTGGCGCTCATTCCTGGCGTATCACGCTCAGGTGCCACTATCGCAATAGGCAGATATCTTGGTTACACACGAGAGGCTGCGCTGCGCTACTCATTTCTATTAGCCCTACCGGCCGTCTTTGGCAGTGGACTATTTCAACTCGAGGCTGCCCTTAATGATCAGACTAGTAGGCAAACCTTCTCCTTAGACCAGATTTTTATCGCAACCAGTGTCGCCTTTGTTGTCGGATACGGGGTTATTGCTTGGCTACTCAAATTCGTCACCACTAGAAGTTTTATGCCCTTCATCATCTATCGCGTGATACTAGGCAGTGTCCTCTTAGTTTTGCTCTCAAATGGAGTTATCAAAGCCTAAAACTTAGCTCCCAGGGCTGAGAGTGGACATATTGAAATCTTTGATGATCAGCGGTGGAGTCACCATATTAGCCATATCGCCGGCCCACTCACGGGGCTGAGTCCACTCGCTGGCACCGGCATGCATAATTCGATTCAGCGCTGAAACGGGAGAGTCATTCCAACGGAAGTTATTGGTGGCACCTACAACCTCGCCACTTTTGACATGATAGACACCATCTCTTGTCAAACCTGTAAGAAGCAGCGAGTTTGGATCGACCATACGGATATACCAAAAAGTAGTCAAGAGCAGTCCGTTCTCGATCTTCTTCACAAGATCCTCGAGTGTGCCTTGGCCTCCATCAACCCTCATAATCAAATTCTCAGCTATAGGTGTGAAATCAAGCTTTGTCATCTGTGCACTCGCGCGAGTCTGGATCAGGGATTTAAGGACACCATCTTTGAACCAATCCACGCGCTTGATCGGCTGTCCGTTATCAAAGACCGATGAGTATGGTGAGCTCACTGCCGTGGCGACAAAGTTGGCTGCAGGCAAGGCCTCATAACTTGGGTCGCTAAAGAACTGGAGACCCACATTCGAGAGTTTTTCTCCTACGCGGGTTCCGCCACCTTTTTTAGAGAATACAGATTGACCCTCATGCGCATCCCGAGCTGCAGATACCCACATCATGTAGGTGAAGAGATCGGCAACGGACCCAGAGGGAAGAAGAGTGTCATAGCGCCCGGCGGGAAGATCTACCTGACGTGCTTGCCAGGTCAGACGCTGGCGAATATGTGAATCGATTGATGCCACAGATACATCTTTGAAGTCTCGGGTCTCAACGCCACTCCATGTTGAACGAGTGCGATTGTGTGACTTTCCAGTCATCTCAACGCGACCAACAGGGCTATCTTTTCGAAGACGCAGACCACCCTTTGAGCCGATCCACGTCGTCTCACTGGTGTGTTCGGCGTAGCCAAAGAGCTCTATCGCATCAGAGACAGAGCGCGAGAACATCTCACCAAGGGCAGGTGCAAATGTGGAAAAAACCTCTGGCCCAGTTGCAGTGTGCGGGGCTGCCCAATTACCGATGGAGATGTCGGTTGCCAGGGGGGCAAAGTCCTCGGCTCTTTCTCCAGCCTTTGCCGAAGCTATAGCCTCTGCCAATAAGGCAGGCACATCCGTCAGATTCACATCGGTGCGGGTGACCCCACCGGTTGCCATACCTTCACCTGTCTTCACAAAGGCGATTACAGTGAGGCTTCGCTCCTGAATGACACCATTGGTCGTCAAGGTGCTGCCGGCCCAGCGCAGGTTGGCCTGAGTCTTATCCTTGACGACGACGATGCAGTCATCACAGGTTGCATCTGATGTGATCTTTTCAATGAGCTCTTGGGCACGAATCATTTGCCGGCCTCAGTAACGGTGTTAAGAATATTGACCTGATCGAATATCGCCGCCGGACATCCATGGCTGACCGCTGCAACCTGTCCAGGTTGGGCCTTGCCACAGTTGAATGCACCACCCAAGACATAGGTTGATGGCCCACCGACGACCTTCATCGACCCCCAAAAATCAGTGGTTGTCGCTTGGTATGCGACATCTTTCAATTGACCGAGGATTTTCCCATTCTTCACGCGATGAAACTGTTGGCCGGTAAATTGGAAGTTATAGCGCTGCATATCAATCGACCACGACTTATCACCCTTGATGATGATGCCATCCTCCATAGATGCGACCATCTCCTCATAGGTTGGTCCTGCCGGATTTGCGGCCAGGGAGACATTTGGCATGCGCTGAATGGGAACATGTGCGGGGGAGTCTGCGTAGGCGCAACCATTGCTTCGATCACGATTGACACGCGCAGCTATCCGCCGATCGAGCTGATAGCCAACCAAGACACCATCTTTGATGATGTCCCACTGCTGGGCGGCAACACCCTCATCATCAAATCCCACAGTACTCAAGCCATGAGCTGTATTTCGATCTCCCGTGACGTTCATGAGAGCAGATCCATACTTCAAAGTATTCAATTTATCGGGAGTTGCAAAGGATGTGCCTGCATAGTTGGCCTCATAGCCGATAGCACGGTCGAGCTCTGTGGCATGCCCGATCGACTCATGGATCGTGAGCCATAAGTTTGAGGGATGAACGAGTAGGTCGTAGCGACCAGGTTCAACCGATGGTGCAGCGGTTTTCTCTGCCAACAAAGTTGGTAGCTGAGCTATCTCCTCATCCCAGTTCCAATGCTCACTACCCATCCACTCCCAACCAAAGCCTGCAGGCTGGGCTAAGGTGCGCATGGATTCGAAACCATCAGCACCGATTGAAATCGCTTCAATCTGAGTCTGAACACGTACTCGTTGCTGAGTAGTACTCGTGCCATAAGAGTCTGCATAGTGCTTCTGCTCTTTGACATACATGGTGAGTGCTGAGGTGTGATTCACCGTTGCAGATTTTAATAACTCATTGCTCAAATGAGCCAGGCGATCCCTCTTCTCTGAATCCGAGATTTGAAACGGATCTATCTCATACTCAGATACCCATTTTTGATTGGCATAGATGGGCTCGGTGACAAGTGAGACAAGCTCAGTTGAGAGAGGCTTAGATATCTTGGCCATTGCAACCGCGCTCAGCGCCAACTGCTTGGCTGCTATTACAGAGATTTCAGGGGCCGATGCAAAGCCCCAGGCACCATTGACGATTACTCGAACACCCAGACCTGCCAGAGTCTCATCACTTTGTGTCTCAGCTTTGGCATCGCGCAGTGAGAGCAATCCTGTGCGAGTGCGCTCGATTCGCACATCGACATGGGATGCGCCAGCGGCCTGTGCCGAACCTATGGCGACCTCAGTTACTGCCGCCAAAGGAAGCGCTAAAAAATCAGCATCGACATCTCTCTTCACGATGAAACTGTATCTGCCACATAAAAATATTGTTAGTCGAAGCTGGCCCGATTCGAACCTCTGTGCCCCAAAATCACTCCTGAGATCGGTATTTGAGCCAGAATCTCTAGAAATACCCTCTTCATGGTGGGAATTTGCCCCCTAAAGAGCGTGGTTGGAGGTGATTCACCCATCTTTGCTGGCAAAATTGAAGGTGTTAACGTCAACTATGTACTGGAGAGATCATCATGAATAAAAAAGAGATCACCGCAAAATTAGCGGCCAACTCAAAGCAGAGCGAGAGCGCTGTTTCGGCCGTATTAGAGGCACTTGAGGAGCTTGCGATTAAAATGCTGCAGAGCAAGGAGAAACTCGTTCTTCCTGGCTTTATCTCGATAGAGGCGGTGGCACGTGCTGCACGCTCAGGGCGCAACCCTCAGACAGGGGCCGTTTTGCAGATTCCAGCCCGCACTGGCGTCAAGGTAAGTGCTGGAACCAAGCTCAAGAAGGCTGTTTCCAAGTAAGTTCAATTTTTAAGTGAGTAAAGGCGTGAGATTACCTGCTCACGCCTTTTCTCCTACTCTCACTCTCTTATGGGTAAAGACAACGCAGCGTATGCGCCCCTTCCACATACCCTGACCCAACAGGAGGTAGGTTGGCATGGGCAGTACCTCAGGTCAGGTGTAGGAAAATCCTGCATAGACCTCACTCGGGCCAGAGTGTGAGATTGTTACAGGCAAGAAACTTGGCGAGTAGCCTTTGCCAGCCAGTGCGGATTGATTTCAACGCCCCATCCAGGCCCTGAGGGTATTTCAATCTCTCCATCCTCGATTGCAAAGGGATCTCCAAGGAATAAATCCTTTTGCCATGGATAGTAATCAAAGCCCTCGATGGAAAACTCAAGATACTTGCCTGGATTATCGATAGCACCGAGTAAGTGCATCGTGCAGATGGTCACTAATGAGAGATTGGCGCTGTGGGGTGTGATGCTCATCCCCGCTTTTTTGGCCATTTCGACAACCTTTAAAGTTCTCCAGATTCCACCCAGATACATAATGTCGGGCTGGGCGATATCGACGGCGCGCATATCGATCATACGCGCCCATGTGCTCAAATCCCAATCCTGCTCACCACCTGTAACATCGATTGAGAGAGCATCGCTGACCTGTTTGGTCTCCTCCAACTCCCAATATTTGCAGGGCTCTTCAAAGTGGGAGATACCCTCATCCTCAAGGAGTGCTCCGAGTGCGATGGCTTTTTCAGGTGAGAAGCCACTATTTCCATCGACTAACTTTGCGATCCCATCGCCCAGTGCGCGGGCGACAACGGGTACAACCTCTTCGGTGCGACCTGGCCACTCATCAATATCATCTCCACACTCGGCGCCAACGCGCCACTTGAATGCATCAAAGCCAAACTCATCACGAAGTCTTACAAAGCGCTGTGCCTCTTGCTCGGGTGTGATCTCTCGCTTCATTGAGGATGCATATGTGCGCAGCTTCTTAGGCACTCCACCGAGTAGTTCAACGACAGGCTTACCCTCCACCCGCCCACGTAGATCCCATAACGCTGTATCTAGCCCGGCGTTAGCCCGGCAGCGATAGCTTCCAGGAAATTTGTGTTCGCGTGACTCAACAAGAGTGATGAGTGCGCCGATATCGGATGCATCTTTGCCTAATACCCATGGCGCGACCTGCCTATGAAAGACTTGAGCAGTGATATCGGCGTGATACGTCGATGTCTGGCCCCAGCCGATATGTCCATCAGATGTTGTTGCCTTGACAAAGCAGACAAATTCATCGGTAAAGGTCTCTAGCTGTGTGATTTTTCCAAGGATCATCCTGCAGCCTTCACGAATACTGGAATATCCAAGAGCGAGACGTTAACGCCTGCTCCAGCACCAAGACCAGTGGCATCAGGGCTAGGTAATTGTGCTGTTATACGCGCTCCATCACGCATAGTGATGGTGAGTCGGCAGGTTGCGCCCAGGAAACTGGCAGAGAACACGGTTGCATTACCTGATTTACTGGCAACGACATCAATGCTCTCAGGACGTACTAATGCAATACCGGCACCCGATGTAATCGATCCAGGTAAAGTCTTGACAACTCCTCCAAGAATCTCAATCGACCCACCTGAGACTTTTCCGGCAATGGGATTTGTTAGGCCCACAAACTCAGCCACAAAGGCTGTTTGTGGTCGATCGTAGAGTTCGGCTGGGGCGGCGATCTGCTCTAACTTGCCGTTGCGCAGCACACCGATGCGGTCGGCGATACCAAGAGCTTCTTCCTGATCATGAGTGACAAATAAAGTAGTAGTGCCAAGTTCGACTTGAATGCGTCGAATCTCCTCACGTAATTGTGTCCTCACCTTTGCATCGAGTGCAGAAAGTGGCTCATCCAGCAGCAATACCTTTGGAGATATGGCAAGAGCGCGGGCAAGGGCGATTCGTTGCTGCTGACCACCAGAGAGTTGATAGGGATAATGATTTGCATGTGATGATAAACCGACCAGATCCAGTAGCTCAGCAGAGCGAGCCTTGCGCTTATCTTTTGATGTTCTATGCACATGAAGCGTCAATCCATACTCAACATTTTCTCTGGCATTCATATGTGGAAAGAGTGAGTAAGCCTGAAAGACCATTCCCATCCCACGACTACTCGCCTTTTGAAAAGTTACATCCTTGCCATCGACAATCATGGAGCCACGGTCCAAGACTTGTAGGCCGGCAAGGGCTCGAAGCGCGGTGGTCTTGCCACATCCAGATGGACCCAGCAAAGCAACTAACTCACCCTCTGCGATGTCAAGACTTAAGCCATCGAGAGCTTTGACTTTGCCAAAGTACTTAGCAATATCAACTAATTGGACATACTTCGATGAGCTCAAGGTAGGGACCCGTCTTTCTATTAGATGGTATCGACGTCAAGAACACTGCCTTGGCGCTTCTTAGTAGGAATGATTAAGAGCAGGAGGATAACAAAGAGCAGTGAGGCTAGAGACACCGCAACGGCAACATTCCCATCAGATCGGCCGATCTGAGCGATTACCACTTGGAAAGTCTTAAAGTTGAGAATGTTCGAGATTGTGTACTCACCCAGCACTAGAGCGATTGCAATGAAAGAGCCATTAATAATTCCAGTCTTGATTGTCGGCATAACTATTTTGAAGATTATTCTCGCAATGCCGCTACCTAGAGTTGTAGCCGCCTCTGCCAGAGTATGAATGTCAACTGCGTCCAGGGCGGCTGATAATGAGCGGTAGGTGTAGGGAAGAATCAGCATCGAATACACACCGGCAAGGGTTATGGGGGACTCATAGAGATTTATTGAGATCCACCGATATAAAGGTGCGATACCGACCACGATCACAATTGCAGGAATAGCTAGGGGCAGGAGGCAAAGAAGTTCAAATGGACGTCGCAGCACTGGCAGTTTTAGGTGAACCCAGATTGCGGTGGGAACTACAAGAAAGAGAATGATTGCCATCACAATCGCTGCCGTAATTAATGAACGAGTAATCGCTGGAAAGAGATCTTGTTGAGTTGGGATCATCTGCCAGGCTCGAAACGTCCGACCCTGATCGCCAAAGCCATATGGTTTTGTGGAGAAATCATACATAGCATAGAGCGGGACCAAGAGATACAAGGCCACCACAGAAATAATACTCCAGCGCCATAAGCGCAAGCCAAATGACTGCTTCATCGCTTCTGCTCCCACTTGCTCACTTTTTTGCGCAGTAGTGCATAGGCAGACATTGAGATCACTACAACCACAACCATGTAAAAGGATAAGGTTTTTGCCTCTGCAGGATTTGACCCGCCAGTCTCACTCGTGAGCGCAATTGCAATCTGTAGTGGAGTTAAGTAATCGCCTAAGTTAATCAAAATATTCGCCGTGGCATATGCTGAAAAGGAGTTAACAAAAAGCAAAAGAGCAGCTCCTGTAAAGGAAGGTATCAAGATTGGAATTCCAACACGCAGCCAGTACTCATAGGCCTTGCCGCCCAGGGCGTCGGAGGCCTCACGCCATTGAGGCTTTAAGTTCTCAAGAGTTGGAAGAAAGACCAAGACCATGAGAGGAATTTGGAAAAATGTGTAAAGCACCGCTAAGCCATTCATACTATAGAGCCAGCCAGCATCAGCCAGAAAAGAGTTGGGTAAGTATTTAGTAGCTAAGGTTAAAATTAGACCATTGAAACCAAAAGTAGCCAAGAAGGCAAAGACAAGCATCACGCCACCAAACTGTGCCAGGGCACTGCTCAGAGCCACAGAGATTTTATAGAAATTACCACCGGGTTTTCCAGTAGCAAGGGTCCAAGCAAAGAGAGCTCCAAAGACCGCCCCGACTAAAGCAGTTTTGAAAGAGAGCTCAAGTGAGTTGCCAAAGGCGGTACGGGCGATGGGCGAGTAAAAAATCTCTCTAAGCATCGCCGTGCTTCGCACGCCATAGTTATCTTCAAATGCTCCAGAGATTACATTCCATGTTGGGTAGAGGAGGAATAGACCAGAGAAAGCAAGAAAAGGTAAAACGCCAAGATAAGCCAATTTGCCACGCCAATAGAAAGAGCCGGTCCTGCTGATAGCAGGACCGGGCTCCCTATACTCAAGTTGAGTCAATTACTTAATCTCTCCTAGTTGACTCCCACAGCCGCTGGCCAGGCAGTCTTTAGATAAGCGCGAGCCGCAATGGTTTGGGCAGAAGTTGCAGCCGCAGCTGTCACTTTGCTTTTACCGATTGATGCGATACCGGCTGCAGATGCACGCTTGGTTTTGACTAGGTGTACCCAGAGAGTTGGAGTTGCTCCTCCACCCGCCCAGATATTTGCACCAGTTTCACTTAGCGTGTACTCCATCCATAGACGGGCACATGCTGGGTTTGGAGCCCATGCCGATACTGCGCTGTTGTATGTAGATCCGACTGATGCAGGTGTGAACATCTTCCAGACTTTTCCAGCTGCGGCCATTTGCTTGATTACGCCAGCCTGAACGTAACCATTGTCGATTACAACTGGAGTTTGACCCGATGCAATCGTTGCCGCTGTTGGGTTAACGTTAATGAAGTTACCAACAGACTTCAACTTGGCAAAGAAGGCAACTCCCTTGCTAACATCGTCAAAGGTTCCACCCAGTACTTTATTGATCATGTAGATGCCATTCATACCAGTTGATGAGCCCAGCGGATCTCCGTTAAGAGCCACCTTGCCCTTGAACCTTGGCTCAAGAAGATCCTCTATCTTTGTGATCGTACCTAGCTCTCCGCTATAACCAATTGTCATCGTTCCCGAATAATTAGGGGTAATTTGTCCAGTTGGATCAACTGTGGCGGCAAACTGCAAGTTACTCCATCCGCGTACCTTGTAAGGGGCGTAAGTTCCTGTGTTCAGGTACTTAACCGCCACTGCAAGTCCGACGTCAAATACATCCGGTGAACGCTTAGTTCCCTTATTGGTAACTGCTGCATCGATCTCTTGCTGTGATGAGGCCTCTGGATCTTGCTCATCGATTTTAACGCCATACTTAGCCCTAAAGCCATCGAGCATACCCTTGTAGTCTGCCCAGTAATGTGGCAGAGCAATAGTATTGAGTTGTCCCTCTTTCTTACATGCAGCTTCAAGACCTGCCAGACCGCCGGCCTGTGAGGCATTTGTTATCTTTGAGAAATCTCTTCCAGCGGCACTCGCTGGCGAACTCTCTATTACAGGGATTGCAAGGGCAACAACAAGTGTTGCTGCAAGAGTTCCCCGTTTTGTCTTCGAATACTTCACTACGTTCCTCCTAGTTGTAAGTGGTATGTGCTTATCTCATACATCCTTATCACTTGCAGTACACGTGTTGACGGCAAGTAATATGGAATTTTGTACTTACCTCGCGCTCGTTCTTAGTCAAAGACCAGGACGTTGCGAGCTCCCTCTCCGGCCCTTAAACGATCAAAGGCCGAGTTGAGACCGTCCAAACCTATACGCTCTGAGATAAGTTCGTCTAGAAAGAGGTGTCCATTTAGATAATTTTTCACTAATTTCTGGACATCTGCCTTTAAGTTGGCAGAGCCAAAGTAGCAGCCCTTGATCCACTGTTCATTGATGAAGGGACCGGCCTCTAGGGTCAGTGTGGCACCGTTTTTAAGAATGCCAACCAGGATGAGTCCGCCATCGACATCGACCGTGCCCCAGGCCTGCTGGATTGTCGACTCACGCCCTAGCGCCTCAAAGGCATAGTCCACCCCGCCGCAGATCTTCTTGACCTCGGCGATGGGATCAGATGTTGAGGCGTTGATTGTGTGCGTGGCCCCCACCTTGCGTGCAAGCTCTAGCTTCTCATCGGTAACATCAATAGCGATGATTGTCCTTGCCCCTGCCATACGGGCACCTTGCACGATATTTAGACCCACTCCACCGCAGCCAAAGACTGCAACACGAGAGCCAGATCGCACCTGCGCGGTATTCATGACTGCGCCATAGCCAGTCAAGACCGCACAACTGATGAGAGCTGCGCGATCGAGTGGCATCTCTTTTGGTATCACCACTGCCCCAGATGCTGGCACCACGACGTATTCGGCAAAGGAGGCAACGGTCAGGAAGTGATTGACCTTTTCACCGTTATGGCTGAGTCGACTGGTGCCATCAAATAACCCACCGACTGACATGGCATTTCCTGCAGTTGAACAGTAATTCGGGCGTGCAGATGCGCAGTAATCACAACTGCCACAGCTAGGGACGATCGACATGATGACGTGATCACCGACTGCAAAACCGGCAGTGTCTGGCCCAACTTCAACTATTACGCCCGCAGCCTCATGTCCGATCACTGCAGGGAAGGGAACTAATTTGCGCTTTCCATCTATGGCATTGAGATCACTGGCGCACAGTCCGCTAGCGGCCACTTTGATCAAGAGCTCTCCAGATTGAGGATTATCTAGATCTAACTCCCTTATCTCAAAGGTTGAGCCGATACCATCTAGGACCGCTGCCTTTATTTTCACTTCGTTTTCTCCTTGATTGAAGTAGGTTTAGTTGAGATCAATCCAAGTGGTCTTTAAGGCGCTATAGGTATCTAAAGCGTGGAGAGATTTGTCGCGACCACTGCCCGATAATCCAAAGCCGCCTATCGGTGTGATCACATCTACCATATCGAAGGTGTTGACCCACACAGTGCCTGCACGCAGTCTGCGCGCAAGAGTGTGTGCTTTTGCGATATTACTGGTCCAGATCGAGGCAGCCAGGCTGTACTCAGTTCCATTGGCGATAGATATCGCCTCATCGGCATCTTGTGCATCGATTGAAACTAAGACAGGACCAAAGATCTCCTCTTGAGCAAGGCGAGATACTGGTTTTACATTATCGATCAGAGTAGGAGCGATCAGTAGGTCTGCACCCTCACTCTTTTCTCCACCAAAGACTATTTTTTCACCGTCCTGGCCGATCAAATCGAGATAGCCATTGACTCGATCTCGTTGGGGCTTTGAGACCAAGCCAGCCATCTGGGTCAAAGGGTTGAACTGGCTTCCAACTACGAAGCTCTCAAGAAATCTGCGAAGGTGGGCGAACAACTCATCTTTGATGCCCTCTTCAACGATGATTCGAGAACCAGCGCTGCATGTCTGTCCAGCGTTGTAATAAATCGCCCATCCAATTGCAGATGCGGCGGCCTCTAGATCAACGCAGTCATTGAGAATAACTTGTGCACTCTTGCCACCGAGTTCAAGGGCTACCTGTTTCATATTTGATTCGGCGGCGTATCTGAGCATGTTGCGCCCAACTGCCGGACTTCCAGTGAATGCAATCTTTGCAACATCCATGTGCCGGGCAAGTGCTTGACCTGCCTCGATCCCAAGGCCGGGCACAACGTTAAAGACACCTGCAGGCAAACCTGCCTCCATGGCCAACTCGGCAATACGCAGGGTGCTAAGAGTTGAGTTTTCGGCGGGCTTGACGACAATACTGTTGCCCATGGCAAGTGCTGGGCCTATCTTCCAAGAAGTGATCATCAAAGGATAGTTCCAGGGCACCACAGCGCCGATCACCCCCAGGGGTTCACGTGTGATCATCGCAAGGGCGTTGCGCGGTGCAGGGGCTATCTCCTCATAGGTTTTATCGATTGTTTCGCCATACCACGAGATCACTCGCGCAGCGTTCGGCACATCCACAGATAACGTATCTCCGATAGGTTTTCCCGTATCAACTGCCTCAAGTAAGGCTAACTCCTCCCTATTTTCAAGCATGAGTGCAGACCATCGCAGCATGATCGCTTTCTTATCGCGAGGATTCATCTCTCGCCATGTGCCATTTTCAAATACTTTTTTACTGGATTTGACTGCGCGATCTATGTCTTCAACATCACCCGATGCGACATGAGCGATAAGACGATCATCATGGGGTGCAATATCCTCGAAGGTCTTGCCAGATGCCGCATCAATATAATTACCATCGATAAAAATCTGTGACGCTGGCTTGAGTTCAAGGGCGCGTTGATGCCAGTTAGTGCTCACGTTCACAACTCCACCTTATATCGCTGTTTGCTCGCTCTGCGAATGCCCTCGGGTGCACATGATGGAACTCCCCCTTAACTTTTAATGACTCGATACCTCATAAGGGTTGGGTCAGTTGAATATGCGATCCGCACACCGGCCGCCTTTGCTGCAGAAAGACCCTCGACAATGGCCCCAGTCAAGACTTCACCAGGTGCAACAACGGCAACTCCTGGGGGATAGGGAGCAATCAAGTCGGCAGAGATTCGGCCTATCGCCTCATCGGAAGCGAGCATCTCTGTCTGGGCAAAGAAGGCCTGGCGCATTGAGATTGCAACCGTTGGGATGGTGGACCAGCTCACGGAGGCGGCGCTGGCTCTGGCAGGCCCCTTTTGGCTGGTAAGTATTGGAATGAGGGTGTGAGCCAGGTGATCAAAATCCTCCCTTGAGTCAACCAAGGTTGCCAAGAAGACGATGGTGTCATTATCTGCCATCTCAACGCGGATCATCTGTGTCTGCAAAGCCTTTTCAATCTCAACGCCAGAGGCTCCAATTTGATTGGTGCGAAGGACGATCTTTGTGGGATCAAATCGGCCTGGTGGGAAATCACTTGAATTCAGGAAGATTGGGATATCAAAGTGGGCTTGGATCTCTTGCTTGAACTCTTCAATGGTAGTGAGCAACTCTTGAATCAACTCTCTTCCTCGAAGCTGCAAAAGAGCACGACAAGCATCGATAGATGCCAGAGGAGCACCTGCAGGTGATGTCGTATGAGTAGTCTCAAAGGCCTGCTCTATTCGATCGAGATCCAGATACTTTCCTTGGGCAATCAACACGGCAGATGCGCTGTAACCTGGCAAGGCCTTATGAGTGCTCGTAATTAAGGCATCTGCCCCCATTGCTAGAGCGTGATCTGGCACGAGTGGTGAGAAACCAAAGTGGCCACCCCACGCTGCATCGACAATGACGGGAATTGCATGTGAATGCGCACTTCCTACCAGAGCTGGTAGATCCGAGAGTGTTCCTAGATATCCAGGCTCGGTCAACAGCAGTGCGATTGGGCCTTGCTCGATGATCTTTTCAAACTCTGAGAGTGAGATTCCTATAGGGACACCCGTTGCCGTATCGATCTGAGGTGATAGCCATATCGGCTCCAATCCAGCCAAGACGAGTGCGCTCAATACAGAGCGGTGCGCATTGCGAGTCAGTGCGACCTTATCGCCAGGTTTTCCCAGTGCCAAAATGATGGCCTGGTTGGCATGGGTCGATCCACCCGTTGAAAAGCGCGCATACTCCGCCCCCCAGAGAGTGGCGGCAAGGCCCTCAGCCCTCTGAAGGACTTGGTTAGTTAACTTAATCTCATCCAGGCCACCGTAGAGGGGGATATCGCTATCGACGACTTGGCCCAGCCCAAGATCTAATCGCGATGCTCTCTGCTTGTGTCCGGGAATAGTGAATGGTTGGCGCAGGCTCTGAAAATATGTGAGATAGGCATCTAATAACGGTGCCGAAGCTCTCAATGAACTCATGCTCCTAGCCTAACTTTTCGGCCTGTGGTTGGGAAATAAAGCCTTAGACTTTACTCATGACTACCGTGACTGGTCTTACCCAAGAGCGTCGACTAGTGAGCGCAATCCCTGGACCAAAATCTATCGAGGCGATCAAGCGCCGCACTGAGGCGACATCCCAGGCTTTGGGAATGGCTATTCCTGTTGTCATCGAGCGCGCAAGCGATGCCATCCTGCTCGATATCGATGGAAACCAGATCATCGACTTGGGCTCTGGTATCGGTGTCGTCAATGTTGGTAATGCCGCAGGCCGTGTTGTCGATCGTGTCATTGAGCAGGTTCAGGCATTTACTCACACCTGTTTCACTGTCGCTCCATATATGGGCTACATCGAGGTCTGTGAAAAACTCAATGCGCTCACTCCTGGCACTCATAAGAAAAAGTCAATCCTTGTCAATTCAGGGGCCGAGGCCGTTGAAAACGCAGTAAAGATCGCACGTCATTACACCAAGCGTGCAGCTATCGTCGTCTTTGAGCACAGCTATCACGGTCGTACAAATTTGACGATGGCCTTGACGGCCAAAAACATGCCCTACAAAGAGGGCTTTGGTCCCTTTGCCCCAGAGATTTATCGTGTACCGATGCCATACTCTTTTCACTGGCTCGGTGATCAGGCCACAATCACAGATGATGCACTTGAGATGGTCACCTCTAAGATCGAAAAAGAGATCGGTGCACATAACGTCGCTGCGATTTTGATCGAACCCATTCAGGGTGAGGGCGGATTTATCGTTCCCCCCCAGGGTTTTATGCCAGCACTTGCAACATATGCAGCCGATAACGGCATCGTGTTCATCGCAGATGAGGTTCAAACTGGTTTTGCCCGCACGGGTCGTATGTTCGCCGTTGAAGATGAGAATCTCGTGCCAGATATGATGATTACGGCCAAGGGAATCGCTGGGGGATTACCTCTTGCCGGAGTCACGGGCCGGGCCGAGATCATGGACTCGGTGCATGTCTCAGGCTTGGGTGGAACTTTCGGGGGTAATCCAATCGCCTGCGCCGCAGCCCTGGGCGCAATCGAGACGATCGAGGCCGAATCCCTTGTCTCCCGAGCCGCTCACATCGGCACAGTTTTGGGGCAATCCCTACGAGCGCTCCAAAAGAAGTATCCCATCATCGGAGAGGTGCGTGGGCGCGGTGCGATGCAGGCGATCGAACTCGTGGAGGCAGGAAGCAAGGTCCCAAACACTGCCGCTATGAATGCAGTCGTGAAGTACTGCCAGAGTAAAGGTGTTCTGATCTTGACCGCTGGGACTTACTCCAATGTGATTCGCTTCTTACCGCCGCTAGTTATTACAGATGAGCTTCTTCTTGATGCGATGGATGTCCTTGAAGAGGGCTTTGCATCTCTGTCAATCAACTGAGATCTAGGGCCAAGGGGCAACTACCCCTCTAGTTTGTAACCTAAACCTCTCACCGTCTGAATCAAGACTGGATTGGCTGAATCCGACTCGAGCTTTGAGCGCAGGCGCTTGATGTGAACATCAAGAGTTTTGGTGTCACCAAAGTAATCCCCGCCCCAGATACGATCAATGAGTTGAGAGCGGGTCAAGACCCGTCCGGGGTTACGCATAAGCAACTCGAGGAGCTCGAACTCTTTGAGTGGAAGAGCGATCGGAGTCCCATTTACTGATGCCTGATGGCGTGCAGTATCTAATTTTATTGGGCCAACCTTGATTACCTCAAGATCCATATTCAACTCTGAATCTGGCACTCTTCGACGGAGTACGGCCTTGATGCGCGCAATCAATTCACGTGATGAGTAAGGTTTTGTGACGTAGTCATCGGCACCGAGTTCTAGGCCAACCACTTTGTCGATTTCAGCATCTTTAGCGGTCACCATGATGATGGGAACCTGTGAGGTAGTTCGAATGGTGCGACAGACATCCACTCCTGAAATCTCAGGAATCATCAGATCAAGCAGGATCAAGTCAGCGCCCTCTTTGGCAAAGATACTCAAAGCGGCTCGTCCATCTTCGGCAATAATGACTTCAAAGCCCTCTTTTCCTAATAGAAAGGCCAGAGCCTCTGAAAAGGAGCTCTCATCTTCGACGATTAGAATTGTCGCCATTTATTCTCGGCCCACTGTGAGTGAATGGATAGGTAGGCGTATGGAAAAAGTACTTCCAACACTTTCCACGCTCCACAGGGTGACCTCGCCACCATGTTTGGCGGCAACGTGCTTAACGATGGAGAGGCCAAGTCCAGTTCCACCAGTTTGGCGTGAGCGCGCCGGATCCACACGGTAGAAGCGCTCAAAGATTCTGCCTTGCTCATTCTTAGGGATTCCAATTCCTTGATCGGCGACCAAGATGCTCACGACCTGATTCTCAATCTCTGTTGAGATGGATACCTTTGTATTCTCAGGTGAGTAATTGATAGCGTTTTCAATCAGGTTATGAATGGCCATAATCAATTGATCACGATCACCAAGCACCACGACATGATTCGGCTCTAAATATTTTACTGAGATACCTCTACTCTCAGAAGAGATCTGGCATTGTTCGATAGCTTCACCGATCACATAGCTAATACTGACCTCTTCGGGCAGCTGTAGTGGGTCGGAGTCTTGAACACGGGAGAGGTGGATAATCTCCTGAACCAAGTCGGTCAAGCGCTTAGCCTCAGATTGCATCCGTGTGGCGAACTTTGTAACCGATTCGGGATCATCTTTTGCCCCCAAAACCGCCTCACTCAATAATGACAGGGCCCCGATCGGAGTCTTTAACTCATGAGAGATGTTTGCAACAAAGTCACGCCGAGCATCATGAGCGCGTTGTGCCTCACTCTCATCACTGACAAGAACTAAAACTAGGTCATCTTTGACAAGAGGTAGCACTCTGAATGTAAATTGATGTTTACCCTCACCTATGGGGCCACGGGGAATCTCGATCTGACCAATCTGTTGACTCCCGGTTCTACGTACAAAACGGACCGTCGCAAGAAGCTCTGGACTTTGAATCCGATTCTCACGCAATATCCCTAGGCTTTCGATACCCGATGTACTAAAGATCGGAACCTCTCCGGGGCCTAAAATCACGGACTCACCATCGAGACTTGCCAGCGTCTCTAGAAGTATTTGAGGCAACAGGCCCGGCTCTGAAACCTCAGTATCCCGCCTTAAAAACCCCACCTTGATAGCCTATCGCGGCAGAATCGAGTTTTACCTTTTGTTTACCTCAGTATGGTGCGTTATTCACCTTCTCTGTTATACGCTCACACAATGCCGCTCATTCGCTCTGCATATCAAGATGAACTCGACGGGATCTCACAATCCCTCGTCACTTTGAGCGAACTGGTCTCGGGCTCAATGGCGCAGGCAACCTCTGCAATATTAAAGGCTGATTTAAAGTCAGCCGAAGAGGTGATCACAAATGATCACAAGGTCGATGAATCTCAGCATGATATCGATGCTCGAATCATCGACATCATTGCCAGACAACAACCGGTCGCCACTGATTTGAGGGCACTGGTAAGTGCACTGCGAATGGGCTCAGATATCGAGCGTATGGGGGATTTAGCCCACCACGTTGCAAAGATCGCCCGCATGCGACATCCCCAGATGGCTGTGCCTGCTGAATTAATCGCCACGATTACCGCGATGGGCTCGGTGGCGGTAGCGATTACACAAAAGATGGCTGTAGTTGTGGCCACGCGAAATGTCGAGATGGCCCTTGAGATAGAGCGAGATGATGACACGATGGATGATCTGCATAGGCAACTCATCGCCGCCCTCTTGGACAAGGCCTGGAGCCATGGCACCGAGTCGGCGATAGATTTGACGCTTTTGGGTCGCTATTACGAGCGATATGCCGACCATGCAGTCTCGGTGGCCCGCCGGGTGTACTTCCTAGTCAAGGGTGAGTACGCCTAAAACATCGGCTCAAGGCCATAACAGTCCCCCTACCTGTCCACCTGGCATTTTGTGGGCCATCGTTACCAAACCGTCACAAATCCACGCTCAGAGCCCGTTTTTACCTGTTGCTCATCCAGGGGGCACTACGGCAGACTCCTATCACCAATGGCGCCCATGTGGGGTAGGTCGACTCTCCACACAAGGTGTCTTAACTACCCTCCAAGGAGAAAAAATGAAGATAACACGCGGTGCAAAACTTGCACTTGCAGTAGTTGCCTCAAGTGCCCTGGCAGTCTCACTATTGACTCCAGCTCAGGCAGCGACACGCTCAACAATCGTACTTCACGATACCAACTCATTGACATCGTTTAACTCAGGCACTCCTGATACCAACCTAACGATTAATGGCAAAGTTGGAAATCTCAGCGGTATCGGTTTCCTTTACATCAACGATAAGAAAAATGTTGTTCGAAATACAAAATTCGGTGAGTTTAAGATAGTAAAAAACAAGGCCGATGACTTCCGTATCGAGTATAAGGTCAATAAGGGTCTTGTATGGTCTGATGGAACACCTATCAACGGTGTTGATCTTCTGCTAACACACGTGCTCTCAAGCAACAAGTACTCGATTGCTGCAGGTCTTGGTGATCCAGATAGTGACAACGTTCCCGCCTTTAATTCAAATGGATATGGCGGAACTTACTCCGATAACATTGTTGGAGAGCCAGTCTTATCTGCTGACAAGATGACATTGACCTTGCAGTTCAAGCAGAAGATCGCTAACTGGGATCTCTATGGTCCTGGACCATCACCAGTTCACACCATGGTTCTTATTGCCGATGGGGTAAAGAGTCTTCAGTCAGTTGCCGTAAATGAGAAGGCACGGGACAAGTTCTTTGATGCCTACAAGACAAAGAACACGGCTGTACTCAAGGCAATGGGCAAGGTGTACTCAGAGGCCTACAACATCACTGAGGTCAATGCCTCGACCAATCCACTCCTATTTGTGGGTAATGGTGGTTTCCTCGTGGAAAGCGCGGTAACGAAGTCATCTGTAACGCTCAAAGTGAACCCGAAGTACAACTCAGGGCCTGCCCTGAGCGGAACTATCGACACTGTTATCTTCAAGTTCATCGCCGATGGAACGGCAGCTGCGCAAGCACTTGCCAACGGTGAGCTCGATATCTATTCAGGCCAGCCAACAGCCGATGCTGTGGCAGCCTTGAAGAAGCTCACAAACGTCAACCTCATCGGAGGCATCAACGCTTGCTATGAGCATTGGGATACTCGTGTAGGAAATGCACCGGGACAGGATGAATACACTGGAATCTTCAAGGGACATGGTGGAAAGGGTGCCGATCTACGGAGAGCATTCCTTCTCTCGGTCCCTCGCGAAGAGATCAACGAGAAGTTAATCCGCCCAATCAACCCAAGTGCAACGATCCTGGGCTCAACATTTATCGCTCCTGGCTTTGACGGCTACGAGCGTCTTATTGCCAACAACGGCTCGTTCTACTACAACGGTCCACAGAGTGAGTTGAACGCAAAAGCGGCTCGTCTGCTCAAGAAGCACTATCCAAATGCAGGTCCAGACAATCCCGTGAAGGTGAACGTGCTTGTTCCTGGAAATAACCCACGCCGTGCCGCAGAGTTCGCACTTGCCAAAGCAAATGCGCTCAAGGTTGGCTTTGATCTAGTGGGAGATGTTCAGGCTTCATGGTCACCAAAGATTCAGTTGAGCAAATACGATGTGCAGTTCTTTGCTTACTGCCCATCGGCCGTTACTCAAGCTGGATCAAATGGAAACTTCAAGTTGGGTGGAGGCAATAACCGTAACGGTATCAACTTGCCTACTCTTGATAAGATTCTCGAGAAGTTGCAGCTGCCTATGGATAACAAGACTTATATCTCCACAATCATCCAGGCTGAGCGCATCATTCACGCAGAGGGTCTGACATCTGGAGTATTCCTGCACCCAGCAGTGACTGCCGTCAACAAGCTGCTCAAGGGCATCAAGCCATCACCACTTTCAGATGATGTTGTCTGGAACTGGTGGGAGTGGTCATACTAATAGTCTGATTTTGGACTATTAGATCCGCCCATATGGGCGGTACTAGTGAGATGCAAGTGGCACCTAGGCAACATTTAGGTGCCACTTGCACTATTGTGTGAATTCGAGCTGCTTGCCAGATTTATCCTCATGTGAATGGGAGTTTAATAATGCTCAGTTACATCATGCGCCGCATTGGTGTGTCGATTGTAATTTTATTTGGCTCTAGTTTTCTTGTTTTCAATCTAGCAGCGTATGCAAGTGATCCGCTAGCCGAGCTTCGATTGAGTAGCGACGATGGTGCTCGTCAACAGATAATCGCCCTGACACGGGACCTGAACTTAGATGTACCCCCTCCGTTAAGGTATTTTTTATGGCTCAAAGGAGTTTTGGGCCTCTTTGTAGGAAATCTCAACCTGGGAATGACCCGCGAGGCATCCTCTGTTCAAGAGGAGCTTGCATATGCGATTCCGGTGACCCTGCGACTTGTTCTAGTTGCTACCTTTACGGCCTTAATACTTGGCATGGCCTTTGGGATTATCTCCGCGCTTCGCCAGTACAGTCGTTTCGATTATGGAATGACCTTCTTGGCCTTCCTTTTGTATTCGCTACCGATATTTTGGATAGCAGTCCTGCTCAAAGAGTTCATGGCCATTCAATTCAACAATTTCCTTGGTGACCCCGATATTCCCACTTTATGGATGGTGCTGGCATCGACATTCACCGGGGTGTTCTGGGGCGCACTCTTTGGGGGAGAGCGTAAAAGGTTTTGGAGTATTTTTGCTGGGGCATTCGCCACAAATTTTCTGCTTCTGTGGGCCATAGATCTCACTGACTGGTATCTCAATCCAGGTCTTGGTCCTATTTTAGTCGGACTCCTCTCAGGTGGCCTTGCCATCGGTGTGACCTCGATATCGACTGGAGTTGAGAACAAGCCCGCCCGTAATGCAGCTCTGAGTATGGCCGCTCTTGCATTCCTTTCCTACTATCCAGCTCAATGGGTCTTCAATAATTTTGGCTCCTACCTCACTATTTTTCTATTGATCGTTTTGATCGTTCTCACGGGTATCACTCTCTCCAGGATTTTTAGCAGGATTGATCGGGGACCAATCGCCAGAACCGCGATTATTACCGGAATTTTATCTGGTTTTCTCATCCTCACCGATCGAGTCATGCAGAGTTGGTCAGGCTACATGGCAACTGATGCCGTTAATGGTCGCCCCGTGCCCACCTATGGCCAACGAAAAGATCAGCTGGTAACTGATGATTTTTGGCTCAACAACTTGGACATCATTTCCCACCTTGTCTTGCCCACTTTAGCCCTGATTCTGATCTCACTTGCAGGATGGATTCGATATACACGCGGCTCTTTATTAGAGGTCCTGAATCAAGATTACATCCGTACAGCCCGAGCTAAAGGCTTGAATGAACGTACGGTCGTAACGCGTCATGCATTTCGTAATATGATGCTGCCTCTCTCGAGTTTATTTGTGGGTGAGGTTCTGGGCCTTATCAGTGGAGCCGTTATCACTGAGCGTGTCTTTGGGTGGCAGGGTATGGGAACTTTGGGAATCAAGGCCATCAACAGTTATGACCTCAACCTTCTCATGGGTGTGAATCTTCTCTTGTCCATACTTGTAGTCATGGGAAATTTGATAGCCGACCTTTTATATTCAGTGCTAGATCCGCGGATTCGGTTAGGTAAGTAGCTATGAAATTATTTGGACGTGACAAAGACACTTCTGGGGAGATTCTCTCGGGGGGCGAGAGTGCTATCGCAAACAAAGAGGTAGAGGGATTAAGTCAGGGTCAGATTGTTCGGCGTAGATTCTTCCGCCATCGTGGGGCGGTAATCGCCCTGTTTGTGCTCACCACTCTGATTGTCTTTGTTATCAGCGCACTTGACACCAAAATTGGAGCGGTAAGGATTCCAGGTTGGTGGAAATGGACCGTGGAGGATATTCCTGAGCTGCGTTATGAGGATTGCCCGGGCGGCACGACAGGCTGCCCCACCTTATCGCTCAACCCATCGGGTGCTTTCGGGTTAGGCAAGCATCCTTTTGGCCAAGATGATATTGGTCGGGATTATTTTGCCCTTGTGATGAATGGTGCTCGCCGCTCTTTGATGATCATGTTTGTGATTGGTGCTGTCTCAGGCTTTATCGGTGTGGTCGTGGGCTCAATCGCAGGGTTTTATGGAAAACGGGTGGATGCAGTCCTGATGAGATTGGTTGATTTCATTCAAACCGTCCCAGGGATCATCATCGCAGCCGTCATTGGTAAGGCCGCGGGCCGTGTCGGACCACTTTTTCTCGCCTTGTTCTTGGGTCTATTGGGCTGGACAGGCCTTGCCCGGCTCGTGAGAGCACAGTTCCTATCATTGCGTGAGATGGAGTTTGTTGATGCCGCAAGGGTTGCAGGTGCATCTAATGTGCGCATCACCTTCAAGCACATACTGCCAAACGCTATAGGTCAGATCATTGTCATCATTACTCTCATCATGGCTGGTGCGATTTTGACTGAAACTGCGCTCTCATATTTAGGCTTTGGTGTCGTTGCACCCGATGTCTCACTCGGGCTCTTAATTAGTCAGTATGAATCGGCCTTTACTACTCGTCCCTTTCTATTTTGGTGGCCAGGATTCTTCATTATCACCATTGCTCTGTGCGTGAACTTCATTGGTGATGGTCTGCGTGATGCATTCGATCCCCGCCAAAGGAGAAGAATCACTAAGAAAGACCGCTTGAGAGCAAAAGTCGATGTCAAGGCAGGTCCTTGATGATGCAGACCAACAAATCCGCCTCCGGCAGTCTCTTAAAAATCTCTGACTTTAATATCGACTTTTGGGTAGATGGCGTGTGGTACCCAGCAGTTATCGATATGAATATGGAGCTAGCGCCAGGCAAAGTCACTGCCATAGTAGGTGAATCGGGTGCTGGAAAATCAACAGTGGCACTGGGGCTCATGTCACTTTTGGCGGCAAATGCTCGGATGTCAGGCTCTGTCATGGTCAAAGATCAAGAGATGCTCAATGCAAAGCCATTATTGCTGCGCAAGTTTCGCGGAAAAGAGGTTGCCTATATATTCCAAGAGCCGATGACGGCACTAAATCCCCTTTTCACGATTGGTTATCAGATAGTGGAGACCTTGCGTAACCACTTTGATATGGGCCCTAAAGAGGCACATGCTCGCGCCCTTGAACTTATTACTATGGTCGATATCCCAGATCCACAGATATCAATCGAGAAATATCCACATCAACTATCGGGAGGTCAGCGCCAGCGGGCGATGATCGCGCAGGCACTGGCATGTGATCCAGGGTTGCTTGTCGCCGATGAGCCAACGACGGCGCTGGATGTGACAGTCCAGGCCGAGATCCTTGATCTGATGCGTGGACTTAAGGACAAACTCAACTCAGCAATTCTGCTTATCACCCATGATATGGGCGTAGTTGCAGATATGGCCGATGAGATCATCGTCATGAAAGATGGGCTAACCGTTGAGAGTGGTACGGCCGACCAAATCTTCAATAGGCCGCGCCACCCCTACACTCGGGAGCTCCTAGCGGCCGTTCCCAAGTTGGGTGCTTCAAAGAAGCGCGTACTTGCCTATAAGGAGAGTTCAAAACCTGCGCCTGTGTTAAAGCTCGAGAATGTCACTATCGAGTATCCCAAGCGCGGGCGGGTTCCAGCATTTGTGGCCGTAAAGAACTTTTCTCTTGAGATCTTCCCGGGTGAGATCGTGGGCCTTGTTGGCGAGTCGGGCTCTGGCAAGACGACCGTGGGCCGTGCATCGATCGGACTTATTCCTATCAAGGAGGGCTCACTTGAGATTGTGGGTAAGGACATCAGTCAGGCATCTCAAAAGGAGCTCTTTGGGATTCGTCGCCATACAGGTATTGTCTTTCAAGATCCAGCCTCATCTCTTAACCCCCGACTTCCAATCGGTGAATCAATTGGTGAGCCGATCTTCCTAGCTAAGTTGGCGAAGGGTCCAGAGTTAGCCAGGATGGTCGAGGAGTTACTTGATCAAGTAGAGCTTCCACGTAGTTATCGAAACCGTTATCCGCATGAGCTCTCCGGTGGTCAGCGACAGCGCGTGGGTATCGCTCGTGCCCTGGCGCTCACTCCGGATCTCTTGATCGCCGATGAGCCGACATCTGCTCTAGATGTCTCAGTACAGGCCCGCTTCCTGGATCTTCTCCAAGAGCTGCAAGGCAAGTTAAACTTTGCCTGCCTCTTTATCTCTCACGACTTAGCCGTTGTGGATATCTTGGCGCACCGCATTGCAGTGATGCAAGACGGCCTGCTCGTTGAGTCGGGCGAGCGTGATCAGATTTTGAAGAGTCCAAAAAATGACTACACCCGGCGCTTGATCTCAGCGGTTCCGGTACCTGATCCTGCAGAGCAACGTATCCGTCGTGAGGCGCGTTTAGCCCTTAAGAAGTAGGGAGTTAGTTGCTCGACTGTCCACTTCGATGAAGGTATCGGCCCAAAAACTCGGCCTTCATATCCATAAAGGTGCCATCGATAAGAGCCTGTCGCATCTGATCGACCAAGCGCACAATAAAGCGCTCATTATGGATCGTCGCAAGTGTTGCAGCAACGAGCTCTCTAGCGCGAAAGACATGGTGTAGATAGGCCCGTGTGTAGTGAGTACAGGTGTAACAGTCACATTCATCATCTATTGGCGTGAAATCGCGCTTATAACCGCTGTTAGAGAGGTTAAAACGCCCTTCCATCGTATAGACAGCACTGGTGCGAGCGATTCTGCTGGCAAGGACACAGTCAAATGTATCGATCCCGTTCTCAACACCTACAAAGAGATCCTCAGGGGCACCGATACCCAGTAAGTGACGTGGCTTGCCCTCGGGCAAGATCTCATTGACCCAGGTGATGATTGTGCCTAACTGGGATTTATCCAATGCCCCACCGATCCCAAAGCCATCAAAGCGCTGACCATCTGATTCAAGGCCCCCTAACTCGGTGGCCGCTCGTTTGCGCAGCTCCTCATACTGGGCGCCCTGGATGACAGCGAAGAGGCCTTGATAAGGCTTGTCGATACGCTCATCGGTCAATCGCTTGTGCTCATCGAGGCACCTAATCGCCCAGGCATAGGTGCGCTCCATCGCCAGAACTTGATAGGCACGCGTGTTGTGCAACGTCGTGCACTCATCAAAGGCAAAGATGATATCGGCACCGATCTTGTGTTGGACCTGCATGGAGACCTCTGGGGTAAATCTATGCATCGAGCCATCCAAGTGAGATTTGAAGGTGACGCCCTCATCATCTACGTGGGCCAGGCGCTCTTTATTCTGTGCGATGACATCATCATCTCGGAAAGTATCGACATCCATCGCCAATACTTTTTTGAATCCAACACCCAGAGATAGAACTTGGAAGCCACCGGAGTCGGTAAGAGTTGGCCCGGGCCAGTTCATGAATGCTCCAAGTCCGCCAGCCTGATCCAAGATCTCAGGACCGGGTTGAAGATAGAGGTGGTAGGCATTTGCCAACAAGGCCTGCGCACCAAGATCTGCCATAGCCTCTGGGAGCACCGCTTTGACACTGGCCCTGGTGCCTACTGGGATGAAGGCAGGTGTGTGAATCAGACCATGTGGTGTATGGATGGTCCCTACACGGGCACGTGAGTGCGATTGTGCATGTGTGATATCAAAGGAGAAGTCCACGAGCTACCAAATCGCAACGCGTTGATGCTCATCTAACCAGAGAGCATCTTTTTCGCTCACATCGAAGGCCTCATAGAATGGCGTGAAGTTCTTAACGATCTGATTACAGCGAAACTCTGCAGGGGAGTGTGGATCTGTTGCGATTCGACGGCGCATCTCTTGGGGGCGCAGCTTTGTGCGCCAGATCTGAGCCCAGGAGAGCATCAAACGCTGTTCACCAGTAAGGCCATCAATGATCGGTGATGGCTTTCCATCCAAGGCGATCTGGTAGGCCTTGAATGCAATCGTCAATCCACCCAGGTCACCGATATTCTCACCGATCGTCAGAGCACCATTGACCGTGACATCAGGGGCCTCCTGCGGCCTGAGCAGGTCATATTGTGCGATGAGAGCCTTGGTGCGCTCTTCGAAGGCGGCACGGTCCTCATCGCTCCACCAGTTGTTGAGGGCGCCATCTCCATCATATTTCGAGCCTTGATCATCAAAGCCATGACCGATTTCGTGGCCAATGACCGCCCCGATTCCACCGTAATTGACGGCATCATCGTGATCGAGTCCAAAAAATGGTGGCTGCAGGATTGCAGCTGGAAAGACGATCTCATTCATGACCGGGTTGTAGTAGGCATTAACTGTCTGGGGCGCCATAAACCACTCATCGCGATCGACAGGCTTTCCTATCTTTGCCAGTTCACGATCGCGTGCGAACTTTACGACGCGTCCCACATTTCCATAGAGATCATCAGGGCTCGTTTGCAGTGCGCTGTAATCGCGCCACTTATCGGGATAGCCGATCTTAGGGCGGAACTTGTCCAATTTTTCTAACGCCTTTAGCTTGGTTTGCGGACTCATCCAATCAAGCTCATTGATACTTACCCGATAGGCCTCTATCAGATTGGCAACAAGGTCTTCCATACGAGACTTTGCCTGTGCAGGGAAATAACTCTGGACATAGATCTTTCCAACGGCCTCACCCAGTGAGCCTTCGATCATGGATACAGCGCGCTTCCAGCGCTCTCGCAGCTCTGGGGTGCCGCTGAGTGTCTTGCCGTAAAAGTTAAAGTTCTCACCTACGAAGGCATCGCTCATGTAGGGCGCACCTGCACTGATGATGTGCCACTTGAGCCAAGCCCGCCAAGCATCGAGATCAAAACTAGCTAAAAGAACTCCCAGCCCCTCAAAAAATGATGGCTGTTGGATGATCACAGAGTCCAAGACGAGGGATGCAATCTCACCGGCCTCCATATAAAGATTCCAGTCAAATGCCGGCATCAATCCCACGACCTGTGCGCGCACCATCTTGTTATAGGTCAGCGTTGCATCCCGGTTAGTGACCTGATCCCAATGGTGGCTGGCGATACTGGTCTCAAGGGCCATGACCCGTGCAGCGTTTTGTCCCGGTGCTTGCAGGCCTGCTAGCTCGAACATCCTGCTCACATGCTCAAGGAAGGCGGTGCGAATTTCTTCATACTTGTCTTCGCGGTAATAGGCCTCATCGGGAAGGGAGATTCCGCCCTGGCCCAGATACATGATATTGGTGGAGGCATCCTTCTCATCGGCATAGATATAGCTGGCGAATATTCCAGGTACCCCATGTGCCTCAAGCCTGGATAGGGTTCGGGTGAAATCGCTGATAGTTGAGATGAGATCAACTTGGGCAAGGGCTGCGCTGATGGGCGATACACCTTTGGCATTGACCGACTCAGTGTCCATGAAGGAGTGATAAAGATTGCTGAGTTTAGTCGCCTCCTGCGTTCCTGTAGCACTCTCGATGATCTCTCGAACCCGTGCCTCAGATTCAACTCTAAGTTTTACAAATGCTCCATCACTTGCGCGATCTGCTGGAATCTCGGCGGTACTGAGCCAGGCACCATTGAAGTGGCGATAGAGATCATCTTGAACCCGCACAGATATATCCCTGTGGCTCATATCCAGGCCAGAGTTTTGCAATTTCACGGGATCTCTCCTTTTTCACCGATTAACTGAGGCAAAACGCTACCGCACTCACCCGGCTAAACCCACTCGGAGTTTGAGCATCTATATTCACAGGAGGATTCAAGGAGAGAGCGGGCATAAAAAAACCCGCCACATAGAGTGGCGGGTTTTTTTAAGTGATAGTTACTTCTTAGCTGCCTTCTTACGACGGCGCTTCTTTGGAGCAGCTGCTGCTGCCTTCTTACGGCGACGCTTTGGAGCTGCCTTCTTGGCTGCTGCCTTCTTACGGCGACGCTTTGGAGCTGCCTTCTTGGCTGCTGCCTTCTTACGGCGCTTTGGAGCTGCCTTCTTAGCTGCTGCCTTCTTACGGCGCTTCTTTGGAGCAGCTGGTGCTGCTGCCTTCTTACGGCGCTTCTTTGGTGCTGCTTTCTTTGCTGCGGCCACGTACTTCTCCTATCGGAATGGTTCGGATCCGTCACCCAAACCTTTTCATAGACAAGCGTGACACTATTTAGGGCAAATTGCCACCCTGTGAGCGAAATAAATGGGTGCGTGTCGCAATTTCTTTTTGGGGATTTTTTATGTATTCATGAAGATTTGATGAGAAAAAACTTACTCAATCGGGCGAGTTTGATTCTCACGTATTTTTGCAAGAGCAAATTCATTGGTTTTGAGGTCAAATCGCCGAAATTTAGGCATGAAACTCGCCAAAAGCACCACTGCAATCACGCAGATAATGCCTCCTGAGGTCACCGAAAAGGAGAGGCTGGTCACTGCGGCCATGGAGGCTGCACGCATCTGTCCTGCCAAGGGGCCGATTGAGTATGAGAGCAGTTCGATACCGGCCAGTCGACCACGATAGCTATCGGGGATTGTCGCATTCCACATCGTTGATCGAAAGATCGCACTGACCATGTCAGAGGCCCCGGCCAGGGTCAGGAAAATAAGAACAATGAGAAGTGAGTTCCATACCCCGGCCAAGGCGATCGCCGTGCCCCATCCCATCGCCGCCCAGATGATGGCCCGACCATGGTGTGAGTAGTTTTTGGTCCAACCCGATGTCAATGTGATGATGACCGAGCCAACGGTACCTGCGGCATAGAGCAGGCCAAGTGCCCATTGCGCCCCCAGCTCATCTGCCCAAAATGGAATCAATGCAGTTGGCATTGCAAAGAACATCGCCGCAAGATCTACGAGATAACTTCCACATAGATCCTGGCGCTTGAAGGCATAGCGAATACCCTCCATTAAGGCTGCCAGAGATGGCTTTTGGGCCTCTTTTGATGCAGGTATCGAACGCACTCGCGTTAAGAAAATGAGAGAGAGGAGAAAGGTAAGAACATCGGCGGCATATCCCACCGAGATAGAAAATGAGGTAATGAGGATTCCACCGATAGTTGGACCAACGATGACACCTAGCTGCCAGCGAAGACTCATCAAGGCACTTGCCGCCGCCAGATCCTCATGCTCGACTAGTCGTGGAAGGGCTGCATCGGCGCTAGGGCGTTGGAGCCCATTGACTGCGGCAAATAATCCAGCGATGATGTAGATCAGGATCAGATTTGGCTTGGGCAAAAGAGAGTTGATCAGGAGTACTAAGGTCAAGATCAGGGCTCCGGCCTCAGTCGCCCAGACCATCTTTTTGCGGTCCACATAATCGGCTAAGACCCCACCGTAGAGGCCAAAGACAATCAGGGGCACGATCTCAACTACTGCGCTCAGGGCCACAGCCACATATGAGTTGGTCATCTCTTTGATCTGAAAAGGTATGGCCACGTAGGTGATCATCGAGCCAAAGTAGGTAATGAGCCCTGAGGCCCATAAATTGCGAAAATCCCTTGATTTTTTCAGGGGCGCAAGATCTATCGCAATACCTGCCATGGCCGCGAGTTTACTTGTAGCTCTGGCCGGCTCCGGGAAACTCCCCATTTCTCACATCGGCTGCAAACTCAGTGGCCGCATCCAGCATCTCAGCGCGTAGATTGCGATAGGCCTTGGCCAACTTGGGAGGATTTTTGGTAAGCCCCATCAGATCGGTCCAGACCAAGACCTGGGCATCACAGTTAACACCGGCCCCGATTCCAACGGTGGGGATAGATAATGCCGCAGTGATCTTTTGCGCTAACTCGGCCGAGATAAGTTCAAGAACTATTGCAAAGGCGCCGGCCCTTTCGATGGCGCGCGCGGCATCGAGAATCACATCGCCATCTTTGCGGCCCTGGACTCGATAACCACCCAACTGATGAAGTGATTGTGGAGTAAGGCCCACATGGCCCATCACAGGAATCCCAGAGGCAACGAGTTTTTCGATGGTTTTTATATGGGCACCCTCTAGCTTGACACCCATGGCCCCGGCCTCTTTAAAGAAACGAATACTGGTGGCAAGGGCGAGTTCAGGACTCGCCTCATAGGATCCAAAGGGCAGATCGGCGATAACCAGCGCCTGTGATGATGCCCTGACTACAGCGCGCACCATCGGAATCAACTCATCAACGCACACTGGAATTGTGTTTTCATGGCCAAGAAAGTTATTTCCTGCACTATCGCCGACGAGTAGAACCGGGATACCGGCCTCATCAAAGATTTCGGCCGTCATCTGCTCATAGGAGGTGAGCATCACCCATTTCTCAGCGCGCTTTTTCGCAGCCGCCAAATCCAAGATCGTGGTGCGACGATGCTGCTGGCCGCCGTATAAGGCCTCCATGTGATGTCCTCTCCTCGGTGCCGCCATATGGCTGGTCCCCGGGTACATCCACAAGGGTACCCCTGTTACTCTTGAAAAATGAAGCTGCGCCTGGCCCTGGCTCAGATCAACCCCACTGTGGGAGATCTTGAGGGAAATAGCGAGCTGATCGCAGCATCGATCGCCTCGGCCCAGAGCGCTCGCGCGCATCTAGTGCTCTTTCCCGAGATGATGGTGACGGGCTATCCAGTTGAGGATCTGGCGCTGCGGCCATCCTTCCAATCGGCAAGTAAGGCCATGATCGCAAAGATCGCATCCTGCGTGAGCGCGCAGATCGTTGCAGTGGTGGGTTATCTGGAGACCTCAGATGAAGGTAAGCCCCAGAACGCCGTTGCAATCATCCATGATGGTGAGATCAAGGCCCGCTACGTCAAACGCCACCTGCCCAACTATGGCGTCTTTGATGAGTTCAGGAACTTCACCGCCGGTGACTCCTCCCTTGTGGTGCGCATTCATGGCGTCGATGTGGCTATCGCAATCTGTGAGGACATCTGGCACTCATTGGCCGAATTGGCCGATCGCACACCTGGCTTGGTTGTGGTCCCCAACGGCTCACCGTACGAACGAAATAAAGATGATCTGCGATTGGCCCTTGTGCAAAAACGCGCCCGCCAAGTCGGTGCCCCTTTGGCCTATGTCAACATGACAGGGGGCCAGGATGATCTTGTCTTTGATGGCGATTCAATCGTTGTTGATAAGGAGGGCACTCTCATCGCTCGAGCCCCGCAGTTTGATGATCTTGTGATGTTTGTCGACGTCGAGTGCGTCACAAACTCCTCACGGCCCGATCTGCTCATCTCTAGCGATGTAGGTGCATCCTTGGAGAGCATCACTTCGGTGATCGCAGCTCGCTTAAGTGATGAGGGGCAGATCTGGAAGGCTCTGGTGGTTGGCCTGCGTGATTACATCTCAAAGAATAGATTCACATCCGTTGTGTTGGGATTATCGGGTGGAATTGATTCGGCCCTGGTCGCTGCCATCGCTATCGATGCCGTTGGCGCAAAAAACGTGTATGGCGTTGCCATGCCGAGCAAATACTCCTCATCGCATTCACTTGAGGATGCCCAGGCCCTTGCCGATGCAACAGGCATTCATTTTCGCAAGCTGCCTATCGCAGCGATGGTCGATGGATTTATGAACACTCTACATCTCTCTGGCTTGGCTGAGGAGAATCTACAGGCGAGGGTGCGGGGCACCAGCTTGATGGGGATCTCTAATGCCGAGGGCCATATCGTCCTTGCGACGGGAAATAAGAGTGAGCTCGCAGTTGGATATTCGACTCTGTATGGCGATGCCGTGGGCGGCTTTGCACCTATCAAAGATATTTACAAGAGCGATGTTTGGGCATTGGCCCGATGGCGAAACGAGCAGGCCCGGCTATCGGGTCTGACCCCACCGATTCCGCAGCGCTCCATCACCAAAGAGCCCAGCGCAGAGCTGCGCCCCGATCAGAGGGACACAGACTCCCTTCCCGATTACCTGCTGCTCGATAAAGTGTTGCGCCTCTATGTCGATGAAGATCATGGCTATGAACTCTTGGTCAAAGATGGTTTTGAGCCAGAGCTGATCACTCGTGTCATCGCGCTGGTGGATAGGGCCGAGTACAAGCGCCGCCAATATCCACCTGGTACCAAGGTCTCATCTCGCGCCTTTGGAAAAGATCGCCGATTACCGATGACATCGGGTTGGAGTCAGTCCTAAATCCGCGAATTACTTGCAACTCGCATTAATCTGCATCAGAGATAAACTTATGTCTATGATCTTGATAATCCTCTGGCTCTTTACGCGTAACCGGATAGTCGATTTCTGCATATTCGCCTCCTGTACTTCCTGAGGATTCTCTCACCTTATCTGCTTGAAATTCTTTGAACCATGTCACTTTATTTCTAGGGAGAATGATGAAAACTTTTAGCACAATCACCCAGGCCTTTGGAAACACACCTCTTGTGCGTATCAATAAGATCAACGATGGCTCAGCGGGCAACATCTATGCAAAACTCGAGTTCTACAACCCGACCTCTTCGGTGAAAGATCGTCTAGCAATTGCGATGATTGATGCCGCAGAGGCCAGCGGGGAGCTCAAGCCTGGTGGCACCATCGTTGAGGCGACATCGGGAAATACTGGAATTGCAGTTGCTATGGTCGCTGCAGCACGTGGATACACATCGATTTTTACGATGCCTGAATCCGTCTCAAAGGAGCGTCGCAAGCTAATTCGCGCATTTGGCGCAGAGCTTGTGCTAACTCCAGCGGGTGAGGGGATGAAGGGGGCCGTTGCAGCCGCTGAGAAGCTAGGCACTTCAGGTGCGGTCTTAGTCCGCCAATTTGAGAATGGGGCCGGCCCTGCAATTCACTATGCGACAACGGGGCCCGAGATCTGGCGAGATCTCGATGGAGAGGTGGATGCCTTCATCTGCGGTATTGGCACAGGTGGAACCATTACCGGTGCAGGTCGTTTCCTGAAAGAGAAGAACCCAGAGTTGAAGGTATTTGGGGTCGAGCCTGCAGCATCACCGATTCTCAATGGTGGAGAGCCCGGGCCTCATCCCATCCAGGGAATCGGCGCAAATTTTATTCCTAACGTGCTCGATCGCAGCGTTTATGATGAGATCTTGGATGCCTCGGCTGCCGATGCCATTAAATATGCACGTCGAGCTGCAGCCGAAGAGGGAATTCTTGCCGGTATCTCATCTGGTTCGACTTTGTGGGCTGCGACCCAGGTTGCAGCCCGTCCTGAGTTCGCAGGTAAGAACATCGCAGTTATCTGTGCATCTGCAGGAGAGCGGTATCTATCGACCATTCTCTATGAGGATTTGGCGGATTAATCGATGAGCTTTCTCTCTCGGATCTTCGAGGATCTCGACAATGCAATCAGCCATGATCCGGCGGCGCGCAATCGAGTTGAGGTTGCCCTTACCTATCCAGGTGTGCATGCAATCTGGGGCCATCGGATATCCCACTTTCTCTGGAGCCATGGCCTGAAGTTGATCGCTCGTATGCACTCAAATCTGCTTCGATCAACTACTGGAATCGAGATTCACCCAGCGGCCAGGATTGGTCGGCGTTTCTTCATCGATCACGGCAGGGGAGTCGTTATCGGAGCAACGGCGATCATCGGTGATGATGTGATGTTCTACCACGATGTGACCCTTGGGGCTCGTGGCATCGAGCAGGGGAAGCGTCATCCAACTATCGCTAATAATGTAATCATCGGTGCAGGCGCCAGGGTCCTTGGAAATGTCACTGTGGGCCAGGGCTCACGAATCGGCGCAAATGCAGTCATCACAACGAACTTGGCACCAAAGACTGTGCTGGATAAGGCTGATTTCTTCGTTATTTAACCGTTTTAATGCTCTGTAACATGCTCGTAACCTTGCTTTGCAAGGATAAGGAACATGTCCCCAGAGATGAGCAAGCAGCAGGAGTTTGTTCTTCGCACGATAGAAGAGCGCAATATTCGTTTCATCCGTCTATGGTTCACCGATGTCTTGGGCTTTTTAAAGTCAGTTGCGATAGCACCTGCTGAGCTAGAAAATGCATTTGATGAGGGCATTGGCTTTGATGGCTCGGCAATCGAAGGCTTCGCACGTGTGAGTGAGTCAGATATGTTGGCCAAGCCGGATCCATCAACCTTTTCGATCCTGCCATGGCGCACAGAGGCCCCAGGGGCGGCGCGGATGTTCTGTGATATCACGATGCCAGATGGAAATCCCTCTCCTGCCGATCCGCGCAATGTTTTGCGCCGTACATTAGATAAAGCAGCGGCGATGGGTTACACCTGTTACACGCACCCTGAAATTGAGTTCTTCCTATTCAAGTCGATGCCAGAGGCAGGTATCGCTCCAATACCCGTAGATCAAGGTGGATACTTTGATCATACCCCTTCGGTCGTGGGACACGACTTTCGTCGTCAAGCGATAACTTTGCTAGAGGCGATGGGTATCAGCGTCGAGTTCTCTCATCATGAAGCAGGCCCCGGTCAGCAGGAGATAGACCTGCGTGATGCCGATGCGCTGACAACGGCCGATAACATTATGACCTTTCGACACGTCATCAAGGAAGTCGCCATGGATCAAGGCTTTTATGCCTCCTTCATGCCAAAGCCTTTTACCAACCACCCAGGCAGTGGCATGCATACCCACGTCTCCTTATTTAAGGGTGAGGAGAATGCTTTCTATGATGGGAGTGCCCAGTACAACCTGTCTCACGTTGGTAGATCCTTTATCGCGGGCATCATCAGACATGCTCCTGAGATAACTGCGATTACCAATCAATGGGTGAACTCGTATAAGCGCCTTCATGGAGGGGGAGAGGCTCCAGCGGTGATCAACTGGGGGCCAAGTAACCGCGGTGCATTGGTGCGACTTCCGATGTACAAGCCGGGTAAGGAGAACTCAACGCGAATCGAGTTTAGATCCCCCGATACTGCATGCAATCCATATCTGGCATATGCCCTGATGCTGGGCGCGGGATTACAGGGAGTCCAAGAGAGTTATGTTTTGAGTGACTCCAGTGATCCAATCTCTCTGCCAACTGATCTTAATGAGGCGATTGCACAGATGGAGCGGAGCGATCTGGTGCGTGAGACTTTAGGAGAGCATGTATTTGAATATGTTCTTCTCAATAAGCGCGCTGAATGGCTTGAATACAGCCGACAGGTGAGTGCTTACGAACTCGATAGGTATTTGCCAGTTCTCTAGGCTTGGGGCTACCCTTAGCCCATGATGCGCAGTCTCCTTCTTAGCTGCCGTGGCGGGGTCAAATAACCGATCCCCTCGCCGCGGGGTTTGTCGTATCGGTACAAACCCCGAGCCCATAAGGAGCAGCACATGAACTTCCCGAAACAGTCTCCATCGACGATGCCAGTGCATCGCTATGAGCCCTTTCACCCCATAGATCTTCCCGATCGCACCTGGCCATCCAAGAAGATGACACAGGCCCCAAAGTGGTGTTCGGTGGATCTGCGTGATGGGAATCAAGCGCTTATCGATCCGATGGATACCCCTCGTAAGTTGGCGATGTTCAAACTTTTAGTGGCGATGGGCTATAAAGAGATAGAGGTCGGCTTCCCGAGTGCATCTGCGACCGACTTTGATTTCGTGCGCAAGATTATTGAGGAGAATCTCATCCCAGATGATGTGATTATCCAGGTTTTGACTCAGGCTCGCGAGGTGCTCATCAAGCGTACCTTTGAGTCCATCAAAGGCGCCAAGCAGGCGATCGTTCACCTCTATAACTCGACCTCAACTCTGCAGCGCCGAGTCGTATTTGGTCTAGATAAAGAGGGCATCAAAAAAATAGCAACTGATGCGGCCCAGATCTGTCTAGATTTAGTGCCAACCCTTCCTGAAACGAGGATCTCTTTCGAGTACTCACCTGAGTCATACACCGGCACAGAGCTTGAGTTCGCCGTTGAGGTCTGTAACGCAGTCAATGATATCTGGAAACCTACTCCAAGTTGGAAGACGATTATGAATCTACCAGCCACAGTGGAGATGGCAACACCTAATGTCTATGCAGACTCTATCGAGTGGATGTGCCGTAACATAAACAATCGTGAGAGCGTCATCATCTCGCTGCATCCACACAATGATCGAGGAACAGGAGTTGCAGCCGCTGAGCTGGGTTATCTAGCCGGCGCCGATCGCATCGAAGGAACATTATTTGGTAATGGTGAGCGCACGGGCAATGTCTGCCTTGTGACCCTTGGAATCAACTTAGTGACCCATGGCATCGATCCACACATTGATTTTTCACAGATTGATGATGTGCGTCGAACAGTGGAGTATGCCAATCAATTGCGTGTCCCTGAACGCCATCCATATGGAGGTGACCTGGTTTTCACCGCTTTTTCTGGCTCTCATCAAGATGCGATTAAAAAAGGCTTTGATCATATGGCAACAGATGCAAAGAGTGCTGGTAAGCAGGTGCGTGATCACACATGGGCCGTTCCTTATCTGCCGATTGATCCGATGGATATCGGGCGAAACTACGAGGCCGTGATCCGCGTCAACTCCCAGTCTGGCAAGGGTGGCGTTGCATATCTGATGAAGAATGAGCACCACTTAGATTTACCGCGTCGCCTGCAGATCGAGTTCTCAAAAATAATCCAGACCAAGACCGATATTGAGGGCGGAGAGATCAGCGTCGAAGAGTTGTGGAGTATCTTCGAGGATGAATATCTCCCCACACAGGGCGCACCATGGGGGCGTTTTCGCCTTAAAGCTCTGAGCCAAACATCTGTCCTGGGTGAAGATGTCTTTTTGAGTGTCTCACTCACCGATCGTGGGCAGGTGCACGAACTCAAGGGCCAAGGCAATGGCCCAATCGCAGCCTTCTGCAATATTGTGCAAGAGTATGGAGTCGATGTTCGGGTCCAGGATTACTACGAGCACGCCTTGTCTGCCGGTGGAGATGCCTCTGCAGCTGCATACCTTGAGTGTTCAATAGATGGAGATATTTTTTGGGGTGTTGGAATCGATCCAAACACCACAACGGCATCACTCAAAGCGGTCGTGTCTTCGATAAACCGCGCAATTCGCTAATTCACGCACTACCTTTACCCATATGAGCGTGTATCGAGATGAGGCTATCGTCTTGCGTACTCAGAAATTGGGTGAGGCCGATCGCATCATCACCATGCTCACTCGAGATCATGGGCGAATCCGTGGGGTTGCCAAAGGTGTGCGCCGCACGAAATCGAAGTTTGGTGCCCGTCTTGAACCGGGCAGTCATGTAGACATCCAGCTCTACACCGGTAAGGTCTTTGACACTATCACTCAGGTTGAGGCGCTCATGAACTATGGCGAGGCACTGACACAGGATTATCAGCGCTGGACGGTCGCCTCAGCGATATTGGAGGCGGCCGAGCGATTTACTAGTCAAGAGAAGGAGCCCTCCTTGCAAGAGTTCGCATTGGTCGTCGGTGGGATGAGGGCGCTGGCTCAAAATCGCTATGAGCCATTATTGATCCTCGATGCCTTTTTGTTGCGATCATTGGCAGTAGCAGGCTACGCCCCATCCATGACGATCTGCTCGAGCTGTGAGTCACCCGGTCCACATCGTTATTTCTCACTGGTTGGCGGGGGCTCGGTCTGTGCCGACTGCAGACCTTCGGCATGTGCAACCCCTGCTCCTGAAACACTCCAACTGATGGGTGCGCTGCTGAGCAGTGATTGGGATGTTGCCAGTGCAAGTGAGGTAAAGTCGCGACGAGAGGCTAGTGGTCTGATTGCAGCTTATCTACAATGGCACCTCGAACGTGGACTTCGTTCTTTACCGATGGTGGAGCGGGTATGACAATAAAAATTCCTCATCATGTTGCGATCGTGATGGATGGCAATGGTCGTTGGGCAAAAAAGCGCGGATTAGCGCGCACGGCAGGACATGAGGCCGGTGAGGCCGCACTCTTTGATGTGATTGAGGGTGCGATTGAGTTCGGAGTAAAAGAGGTCAGTGCCTATGCATTCTCAACAGAGAATTGGCGACGCTCACCGGAAGAGGTGAAGTTCTTGATGGGTTTTAACCGTGATGTCATCAGGCGTCGTCGCGATCAGATGAATGAGATGGGTGTGAGGGTGCGCTGGGTGGGTCGGCCAAAGCGCCTCTGGAGTAGCGTGATCAAAGAGCTAGAAGAGGCCGAAGAGTTGACTAAAAAAAATAAGGTTCTCAGCCTCAATATGTGTGTCAATTATGGTGGGCGTTCAGAGATTGTTGATGCTGCCACCGATCTCGCCATAGATGTCAAACGTGGAAAGATCAAGGTCGATGCCATTACCGAAAAGCTCTTTGCTCAGTATTTAGACTCTCCGAAGATGAGTGATGTCGATTTGTTCTTGCGCTCATCGGGGGAGCAGCGCACCAGTAACTTCCTGCCGTGGCAGAGCGTCTATGCCGAGTTCGTATTTATGGATGTGCTATGGCCAGATGTCACACGCAAAACTCTATGGAGAGCGATCGAGGAGTATTCAGCCAGAGATCGTAGATTTGGCAAGGCTTAGCACCTAGCAATTGGGGCAAAATCCCTAGATCTCTGCCGTGTGCGCCATATCTTGATAGCCAAACTCCTGGGCCATCATCTTGGCTCAAATACGCCAAGTGCGAGCAAGAGATCGAGAGATGGATCAAGGATCAGATGGACTCGAGTATGAACGCCTATGGCGAGTATGCCTTGAGCACTTTGCCTCTATCTCCCATGGGCGAATCGGCGAGTCCTCTCAAATCTTGGTCTGTAGATCTTTCTGCTAGCCAAAGGTGGCAGAGCAAAAAATAATAATTATTATCAATTTCAACCCATAGAATTGTGGCATGCATGCGATCGCCCGCTTTTCCTGCCCTCTGGCCCAGGCCGGGCAGTTCAGGGCCGATTTGGCCAGCGCCCACAAGGTGCTCTCAGGCTGCCCAGGATATGTGCGTGGAGAGTTTGGCCAGAACCTAGATGATCCCACCCTCTGGTCGCTGGTAACCCACTGGGAGAGCGTTGGTTCATATCGCAGGGCCTTGAGCAGCACGCCTGCCAAGTTAGAGGTGATGCCAATTCTGGCCCGTGCAATCGATGAACCAGGGGCCTATGAGTAAACTTTGAGGCAATGAAAGCAACGCAAGTTGCTTTTCGCCGACAGCCAGCCGGATGGGCAAGCCCATTTTCCCCGGCTCTTGAATTCGCCGGATGAGGTAGTGATGGCAACGGATCGTTTAGAAAATATCGTATCTCTTGCAAAGCGCCGAGGTTTTGTCTATCCCTCCTCTGAAATCTATGGCGGACTTCGAGCCTCGTGGGATTACGGTCCACTGGGAGTCGAGCTCAAGAACAACGTCAAGCGTCAATGGTGGAACTCCATGGTCATGGGTCGCGAGGATGTTGTCGGTCTTGACTCATGTGTCATCTTATCCAAAGAGGTCTGGGAGGCATCGGGCCACGTTTCAACTTTTAGTGATCCATTGACCGAGTGCACCGCGTGTCACAAACGCTATCGCGCCGATCACTTGATGGAGGCTTATGAGGCAAAACATAAGAAAGCCGCGACCTCCTTGTCTGAATTAAACTGTCCATCGTGTGGCAACAAGGGCCAGTTCAGCGAGCCAAAACAGTTCAGCGGAATGCTCAAGACCTATCTCGGTCCAGTAGAGGATGAATCAGGTCTTGCATACTTGCGACCGGAGACTGCTCAGGGAATCTTCATCAACTTTGATCAGGTGATGACCACATCACGTAAAAAACCTCCCTTTGGAATCGGCCAGATTGGAAAATCTTTCCGTAATGAGATCACACCTGGCAACTTCATCTTTCGCACACGCGAGTTTGAGCAGATGGAGAT
>SYEK01000027.1 GCA_005800815.1 Actinomycetota bacterium | reverse complement strand
GCGTCGATGGTACTGCAAGGGGGACCTTGTGGGAGAGTAGAACGTCGCCGGACTTCTTTTACAAAAAGGGGCGCTTTAACCGGCGCCCCTTTTTTTGTCTCTCTCGAGTGGATGCAGTGATTCGCCAAGGAAGGAAGCACACGCGTGGATGAGAAGAAAAGAGGCGGCTCCCCTCCAATTGGTCCAAATAATCAAGGCCGGCGTGAGAAATCCCCGGCGCGCGCTGGTTCAACATCTCGCGCTGGTGCACCAGCGCAAAGCCGTGATCGCTCTGATACGAGAGGCACAAGGCCTGCTCCCATAAATCGCGATCCATCCCGCATCCGTCGGCGGATATTTGAACCCGATATTCCAGAGGAGATTACGGGAGAGGGTCTAGATAAGAGTTTGCGCGCCGAACTTCTCTCCCTATCAGCTGAGAACGCCAAAGTTGTTGCACGGCACCTGGAGTGTTTGGCTCTTTACGCCGATAGTGATCCAGTTCTTGCACACAAACACGGAGTTGCAGCGGCTCATCACGCTGGCCGTTTGGCAGTTGTGCGTGAATCGGCCGGTTATGCCGCCTACCGTGCAGGCTATTATGAGATTGCGCTCAAGGAGCTACGCGCAGCACATCGAATCTCAGGAGATGTCTCGATGTGGCCAGTCATGGCAGATTGTGAACGAGGTCTTGGTAACCCACTCAAGGCATTAGCTTTGGCTGGCTCTGCCGAAGTAAGGCAGTTAGCTAAAGCAGAGGAGATCGAAATGCGAATTGTTGCATCGGGTGCCCGCCGTGATTTAGGTGAATTCGATGCAGCCGTTGTCACTTTAACCTGCAAAGAACTTTCAAATGAGAGTGAGGAGTGGGCCGCACGTCTGCGCTATGCATATGCAGATTCCTTAGAGGCTGCAGGGCGCAGGGGAGAGGCACGAGAGTGGTTTGAAAAATGTGCCGCAATTGATCTAGATGAAATGACGGATGCAAGGCAGCGTATTTGACCTGTAGGTATGCACAGTGCACCTGATTGCCCACATGTGATATCAGGGCATTATGTGAGCCTGATGCCTCCACTCCACTTAGCCAGGAGGCTCTCACATGACAAGGAAAATTAGCGCACGTGATACCGAGGAGATAGATCACGCTCTCAATGATATTTCTGCTGTGTGGGCGAATCTTTTCCCCGGCCACACCAAAGGAGCTCCCAAGCCGGGATCGGGTAGTTGAGTTTGGTTTGATCATCTCCCGGAAGAGAGGTGATGGGGTAGACACTCTCGATATCGCCGCTTGGAGCCCACGATCACGACCTGCTGCCCTGACTCTAAAATCTGATGAATGGATCAAGGTGAGCGGTAGTCTTCATAGACGCTTCTGGAAGGGGGCCACAGGACCTGACAGTCGATGGCAAGTAGAAGCGCTGGAGATCGCACGTATATAGATAGGCTTATGACATGGTTAATGACATCTTTGCAACACTGCGCACCTATTTGAGCAAAGTCACAGATGGCGATAAAAGCGCCTCCGAGGTCGCAGCGACCCTCAATCAATGGCTACGCGAGGGTGGAGAGGCGCTCAAGATAAAAATCGAGGATGAGGTTGAGCGCTCGGTGTCTAAAATGGGATTCGTCAAAAGAGGGGAGTTTGAAGCGCTCAAGGAAGAGGTAGCTCGGTTCAAGCTATCCTCGGCGCCAGCGAGCACAAAGGCTTCACCTACGAGGAGAGCCGGGGCTAAGAAGACTGCCAAGAAATCCCCTGCAAGGAAAACGCCCAAGAAAGGCGCACATAAATGACCCAAGAGAGACCTAGCGATGATTCCTCACTTGTGCAGGAGGTACGCACAGAGTTGTCGGAGATAGATGCGATGCAGCTTGCCGAGCATACCCTTGCCTATGAGGAGCTGCACACAAAACTTGCAAATGCCCTATCTGCCATTGATGGGCTTTAATTCTCACACTTTTATGAAAATACGCTTAGATGCCGAACTCGTACGTCGCGAACTTGCGCGCTCACGCGAGAACGCTTCAGAACTCATCGAAGCTAGATCTGTTCTTGTCAATGGTATTCCTGCGACAAAGCCGGCGACGATGGTCGATGCCGAAACCTCTATAAAACTTGCAGGTGCTCACGATGGCTTTGTATCTCGTGGGGGTCATAAGTTAATGGGTGCTCTGGAGGCCTTTGGTGCGATTACGATCGAGGATAAGCGTTGTCTGGATGCGGGGGCATCTACAGGTGGCTTTACTGAGGTTCTATTGCGCAAAGGTGCTGCGCATGTCGTAGCCGTCGATGTTGGATATGGTCAATTGGCATGGTCGCTGCGACAAGATCCCCGCGTGAGTATTTTGGATCGCACCAATATTCGCCACCTTACCCCTGAACTCGTGGGCGAACCAGTTGATGTCATCGTTGCAGATTTGAGTTTCATCTCATTGCGGTTGGTGCTGCCTGCCTTAGTCACAGTCTCAAAACCCGATGCCGATTTCCTGGTGATGGTAAAGCCACAGTTCGAGGTCGGTCGTGAGAGATTGGGGGCGGGTGGAGTCGTGCGAGATCCGTTATTACGTAGATCGGCTGTCATCGATGTTGCCCAGTCGGCCTATGACGTTGGGCTAGGAACGAAGGAAGTTGTGGCCAGCCCACTTCCAGGACCTGCAGGAAATGTCGAATATTTTTTGTGGCTTCGCCGCGGAGCATCGGCGATTGATCTGGGCTGCCTTGATAGGGCCATTGCGCAAGGTCCGGCCTGATGCGCAACATTCTTCTGGTTGCAAATCCATCTAGCCCTGCAGCGGTATCGGCCGCTGCCGAGCTTGCCCGTCTTTTCTTGAATAATGGATTTTCAATCTACACCACCTCAGATATCTCCCTTGAAGGTGTGATGAACTGCTCAATTAATACTCTTCCGAAACTTGAGGTAGGGGTCGTGCTCGGTGGGGATGGAACGATGCTGCGAGCCGCGGAGGTCACCCGCCTGCACGAGATTCCATTACTGGGGGTCAACCTGGGCCACGTAGGTTTTCTCGCCGAGGTAGAAAAATCAGCTCTTGAGAGCGTTGTCAGCGCCGTCACCAATAAGGGTTATGTGATTGATCCTCGAATGACTCTCAAATTTTCGGTTCTTCGAAATGGCAGCGAAGTTGCACAGGGTTGGGCGCTTAATGAGGTCACCATCGAGCGTGCGCATGCCACGATGGTTGAACTGTTTTTGCAGATCGATTCTCGCCCCCTTTCTCGATGGGGTTGCAATGGCTTGATCTGTTCGACACCTACAGGTTCAACGGCCTATGCATTCTCAACGGGAGGTCCAATCATCTGGCCTGAAGTAGATGCCTTACTAGTTCTACCCATATCGGCTCATGCTTTGTTCTCTCGCCCACTCGTTATCTCAACACAATCCAATATTGTTGTGCGTATTGAATCTGAACAGGCGCTGCTCTCTGCAGATGCGCTGCGAAACTTTGAACTACTCGCCGGTGATGAGGTGCGCATAACCAAGGATTTAGGTGTTGTAAATCTTGCGCATATTACCAAGACTATCTTTAGTGATCGATTAGTGGCTAAGTTCAAACTGCCTATTCAGGGTTGGCGCGGTGAGTGAGCGAAGCTTTCTCGATGAGATAACCATCCGCTCCATCGGTGTAATCAATCAGGCCACCTTAGAGATCTCTCAGGGACTAACCGTACTCTCCGGCGAGACGGGCGCTGGTAAGACGATGATTTTGACGGCTCTGAATCTGATCCTGGGCGGCAAGAGCGATAGTGCATTGGTCAGGGTTGGAAGTGAACGACTTGTAGCAAGCGGGCATTTCACAGTACCGACAAAGATGCTCGGACTCTTTGATGAGCATGGGGTGATTATCGAGGATGCAACTTTGATCCTCACCCGATCAGTGACCAATGAGGGAAAGAGCAAGGCTACTTGCAATGGAATCGCAGTGAGTGCAAACACATTGTCCAATCTCAGCGAGTTTCTCGTTGAAGTGCATGCGCAGGCTGCAAATCTGAATATTGTCAAGAGTTCAAAACAGCGGGAGTTATTAGATCGCTTTGCTGGTGCCATCTTTGAGAGTGCATTCCAAGAATACACAGAGAAACTGACTAATTATCATTACTTAAAATCTCAGATCGCTTCTTTGCGAAAAAGTATCGACAAAGTTGATCAAGAGTTGATGAATCTACGTGAGTTTGTTGGTTTATTGAGTAGATTAAAATTGCAGCGTGGAGAGTACGCACAAATAGATGAGGCTATTGGGCGTCTTTCAAATATCGAGGAGCTGCGGATTGCAATTGAGGGGGCAAGTAAGGCCGTTGATGATGATGGGACCGGTGCTTTGAGCGCCTTGGCCTGTGCCAGAGGTAGTTTAGAGAGTGCGCGAGGTAAGGATACGGCCCTTGAAGATATTTACTCGGGATTGAGTGAGGGATTTTTCCTCATCGAAGATCTCCGAAGTTCAATAGCCTCCTACATGCATGGACTTGAGGCCGATCCGGAGCGATTAGATTATTTGAACTCACGTAAGGCCGCAATCATCACTCTCATTAAGCGCTTTGGAGGCCAGGGTCTGCCGCAGATCGAATCAGATGAGTTAGTCGATAAATTTGAAAGTTCATCTCAGGCTATATCTGATCTGGAGGGTGGCGATGATCGATTGCAGGAGATGGAGAGTGAGCTGCTTGAGATCAAGAAATCTCTGGTGAAATCGGCCCAGAGGCTCACCAAAGTCCGCAATGATGCCGCCTCTCAATTGAGCGCAGCTGTGACTCTAGAGATTGAACAGCTCTCGATGCCGCACACTCGTTTTTCTGTGCGGGTAGAGAGCGCTGATTATTTGGCATTAAAAGAGTCGGATTTCACTCTACAAGGTTGCGATGAGATTTCGATGTCGATTGCTACACATAAGGATGGCCCACTGATCCCACTTGCAAAGGCAGCAAGTGGAGGCGAGATGTCAAGGCTCATGCTGGCCCTTGAGGTAGTCCTTGCTGCCACCCATCCAGTCGGTACCTATGTCTTTGATGAGGTTGATGCAGGTGTTGGAGGAAAAGCCGCTATCGAAGTGGGCCGGCGTTTACATGCGCTCTCGCGCCACAGTCAGGTTATCGTTGTGACACATCTGCCCCAGGTCGCCGCATGGGCCGATTCGCATTACGTCGTAACGAAGGATTTCAATGGCTCAGTAAGTCAGAGCGATGTTCGTCTGGTGCAGGGTCAGGATCGCATCGAAGAGATCGCTCGCATGTTGGCAGGCCTTGAGAACTCATCTAGCGCCCGCGAACACGCCGCCGAACTGCTCAATCTCAAGGAGTTGAGAACAGGTTAAAAAAAGTGATAGGTTGGTCTTCCATGGGCCAGCCACATGTGACGAAACATCTCTTTGTCACTGGCGGAGTCGCCTCATCTCTTGGAAAAGGGCTCACAGCCTCATCTCTTGGAAGATTACTTGTTGCCCGGGGCCTGCGTGTGACAATGCAAAAACTCGATCCATATCTAAATGTGGATCCTGGAACCATGAATCCCTTCCAACATGGCGAAGTTTTTGTAACCGATGATGGAGCTGAGACCGATTTAGATATCGGCCATTACGAACGTTTTCTTGATACCAATCTGCATGGCTCTGCAAACGTCACAACTGGCCAGGTCTACTCCCGAGTGATTGCACGTGAGCGCCGCGGTGAATATCTCGGTGAGACCGTTCAAGTCATCCCTCATATCACCAATGAGATCAAAGAGCGTATTCGTGCGATGGCATCACCTGAGATTGATATCGTGATCACCGAGATAGGAGGGACCGTTGGCGATATCGAATCCCAGCCCTTCCTGGAGGCGGCGCGTCAGATTCGCCAGGAGGTCGGCCGGGATAACGTATTTTATCTGCACGTCTCTCTGGTCCCCTACATCGGACCCTCAGGAGAGCTCAAGACGAAGCCGACCCAACACTCTGTTGTGGCCCTTCGCAGTATCGGTATCGCACCCGATGCGATCGTGCTTCGCTCCGATCGCCAGATTCCCATCTCGGTAAAGAAGAAGATCTCACTTATGTGCGATGTTGATGTAGCCGCCGTTGTAGCCGCCGTCGATGCGCCCTCAATCTATGACATACCCAAGGTACTGCATGCCGAGGGATTGGATGCCTACGTTGTGGGCCGGCTGGGTCTGCACAGCCACGATGTCATCTGGGGAGAATGGGATGAACTGCTAGAAAAAGTGCATCATCCCGAGCATCACATCAAGGTAGGCCTGGTAGGCAAGTACATAGATCTGCCCGATGCCTACCTCTCTGTCTCAGAGGCGCTGCGGGCTGGGGGCTTTGCCAATCGCGCAAAGATCGAGATCGTGTGGATTGCAAGTGATGATTGCGAGAGCGCAAAGGGAGCAAGGCAAAAGCTCGATGCAGTCGATGCGATCTGCGTTCCAGGGGGCTTTGGAATCCGCGGAATCGAAGGAAAAGTCGGTGCCCTCAAGTATGCACGGGAAAATAAGATACCAACATTGGGATTATGTCTTGGTCTGCAGTGCATGGTCATCGAAGCGGCCCGTAATTTAGCTGGGCTCGCCGATGCTAACTCAGCGGAGTTCTCAGAGAGTGCTACTCCAGTAATCGCGACGATGGCCGATCAAAGGCAGATCGTTGCTGGCAAGGGGGATTTGGGTGCCAGCATGCGCCTCGGGCTCTATACAGCCGATCTCATCCCAGGATCGATGGTGGCATCGCTCTATGGTTCAGCTCGAATATCTGAACGCCATCGCCATCGCTATGAGGTCAATAATCTCTATCGCGAGCAGATTTCCCACGCTGGACTTGTCTTCTCAGGTCTATTTAAAGAGCGTGATCTAGTTGAGTTTGTGGAACTACCCCAAGATGTGCATCCTTACTACATCGGTACGCAGGCTCATCCAGAGCTGCGATCTCGGCCCACTCGACCTCATCCACTCTTTGTTGGATTAATCGCGGCGGCGGTAGCAGCCAAAGGCTGAAGAGAGAGTGAGTGCTGACTCGATGGGTATGGCTTTCTAATCGTGTCCGATGCCCTTGTGGAGTTTGACTACCTTGCTGAGTCCTTCCTTAACTACTGTGCGATAGAGCGGGGCCTATCTCTCAATACAGTTGCGGCATATCGTCGCGATCTGCATAAGTTCGAAGAGTTCATTCAAGATTTGCCCGTTCGCAACATAGATTCCTCAACAGTTATGAATTTTGAATCTAGTCTGCGCCTGGCCGGGCTCGCACCGGTCAGTATCAATCGGATCGATTCAACCTTGCGTATGTTTTTCAAATATATTCATCTTGAAAACGGAGTCGCTAATCCGACGTTGGAGATCGTCGGGGCTCGAGCTAGGCCTCGCCTACCCAAAGCGCTGCGAATAGATCAAGTTCTCGCCCTGATTGAGGCTGCATATCACGAGGGTGAGCCCATCACTCTGCGCGATCGTGCGATTATCGAGCTTCTTTACAGCAGTGGGGCTCGAGTCAGTGAACTTATCGCTCTGAATACCACCGATATCACCACCAGAGCCAGTGATGAGGAGGTCATCACAGCGCTCAAACTACGTGGAAAGGGGGGCAAGGAGCGCATAGTTCCTGTGGGATCCTTCGCAAAGGCGGCCATCGATGATTATTTGGTGCGTGTGCGACCGGGGTTAGCGGCAAAGATCTCTGGAAATAATCCTGCACTATTTCTTAATACCCGAGGTGGGCGATTGACCCGCCAGAGCGCCTGGAGCATCGTTCTTAAAGCTGCGAAAAGCGCTGGAATAGGTGAAAAGGTCTCTCCCCACATCTTCCGACACTCCTATGCAACTCATCTCTTGGATGGTGGCGCAGATATTCGAGTCGTGCAAGAGCTATTGGGACATGCATCGGTGACTACGACACAGATATATACATTGGTAACGATAGATAAGATCCGAGAGAGTTATGCAACTGCCCACCCCCGGGCTTGAGTGATGTTTTAGAGTCCGCGCAGACGGCGAGCTAAAATACTCTGATCTCCCTTAGCCTCAAGATCTGCGATTATCACTGCAATTGACTCACGTACGATTCGCCCCCGATCGGCGGCAAGTCCGAGATCTCCTCTGAGCAAAAGGCGAGCTTGATCCAAATCAAAGAGTTCATCCGGGGATAGATAGACGGTAATTTTTTCATCATGGCGCTCACGCCCTGATGGCGAGCGATCCACCGTCGTCACACGCCTTCGTGCGATCGAGCGCACCCCTTTCTTCACCGATGGCGCCTTCGGTGTTGCAATAGCTGGTGGCACGAGCGGTGCACTGGTCTCAGTGGGCACAGGTACTGATGAGAGCGATGGAGCAGTCGAGCGAAAGAGCTCATCGGCTCCTGGAAGATTTGCTCTTCGGGTCATCGGGCGCCTCCTCGGGCAATGAGTTCGCGGGCCAACCTGCGATATAAGGCCGCTCCATCTGATGAAGATGCATAGGTAGTGATTGGCTCACCCACAACTGTAGTCTCAGGGAAACGAATCGTCTTTGCGATTATCGTCTCGAAGACGTCATTGGGGAACTGCTCTAGGATGCGCTCTAATACCTGTCGGTTATGCGATGTCTTCTTATCGTACATCGTGGCCAAGATGCCAATCAGGTTCAGATTTGGATTTAAGAAACTCTTGACCTTGTCGAGATTCGTCTTGAGCTCGATAAAGCCATGCAGGGCAAAGTATTCACACTGCAATGGCACGATTACTTCATCGGCTGCCACCAAGGCGTTAATGGTCAACTGTCCCATCGTTGGCTGGCAGTCGATCAATATGACATCGTAGTAATCGCGCAGAGAGGTCAATGACCTCTTGAGATACTGCTGCCCGCCAATCTCAGCACCTAATGTCGTTTCAGCTGTTCCTAGATCACGGTTAGCAGGAAGGAAATCAAGGCCGGGGACAAGAGATTTCAAGACAATATTCTCGATATGTGCCGTCGGGGTCATGAGTGCGTAGTAGACGGTCTGCTCAAGGGGCAGGGCATGCGCGTTCACGCCAAGACCAAGGGATAGTCCACCTTGAGGGTCAAAATCCACAAGTAGGACGCGGCGGCCGAACTCTGCCAGCGATGCACCCAAGTTGATAGTCGTGGTTGTTTTTCCAACACCGCCTTTTTGATTGAATATCGCGATGATTTTTGCATTGCCATGCTCGCTAATCTGAGTTGGCACGGCAAAGTGCTTCGCCTTCTCACCAAGGAGGAAGGAGGTAGTGGAGAGCTCTTCACGTATTGTCGATTTAGCGCTCAAACCTCAAACCTCTTTCTAGATATGCCAGGAGCCTACGCGTTACGCAGTTTGGCGGCAACTGTGAAGTAGGGTTCCTGTGTGGATGTCTCAACTGATCTCTCTGGCGATGTCAGTGTCGGCGATGGAGCTGCATTCTCAGTTCATTTAGAGAATTTCGAGGGTCCATTTGATCTCTTGCTCCAACTCATCTCCCGTCACAGGATGGATATCACCGAGATATCTTTGAGCATCGTCACAGATGAGTTCATCTCATTTATCCGCACCCTGGAGGGCAGTGGCCAGGGCTGGAGGCTAGATCAGGCCACCGAATTTCTCGTTGTGGCCGCTACGCTCCTTGATTTAAAGGCCGCTCGGCTCTTGCCAAGTGGGGAGGTCGATGATGAGGAGGATCTGGCCCTGCTTGAGGCCAGAGATATTCTCTTTGCCCGCCTGCTGCAGTACCGGGCCTTCAAGGAGATTGCAGCGACCTTTGCTGCACGCATCCAACTGGCAGATCAATCCTTTTCCCGAGTGGTCTCCTTGGAGCCAAGCCTTGCCGCTCTGCTGCCTGAGGTGCTCATCGGTGTCGGGGCGGCGCGCTTTGCCGCGATAGCAGAGCGGGTTCTCACGCCAAAAACCCCGGCGATTTTGAGCGCGGAGCACCTACACCAGCCCCTTGTCAGTGTGGCTGAAGAGTCGCGGGTGGTGGTGGCAGCCCTGCGCAGATCCATCTCACTCTCCTTTAGAAATCTCATCACCGAGAGCGATAGTACCTTGGTCATTGTCGCCCGATTTTTAGCTCTCTTAGATCTCTATCGTCAGGGTGTCCTGCGTTTTAACCAGGTCATAGCCATGGGCGAGCTGCAGATCTCCTGGACTGGCCCCTTGGAGGCAGAGATTGCGGCCACTGATGAGTTCGATATCCCCGTTATCCTGGAGCAGAGTGATGTAGAGAAAAACGGTGAGAATGTCTAATGTAGAGATTGAGCGTTCAATCGAGGCGATCTTAATGGTCGTCGATGAGCCAGTAAGTGAGATGACTCTGGCCCAGGTTCTCGAGCGCACCGTTGAGGAGATCCAGGCAGCTCTTGAGAGGCTATCAAACAGCTATGACCAACGGGGCTTTGCCCTAAAAAAGATCGCTGGGGGATGGCGTTTTTATAGCCATCCAGATCTATCAACCGTGGTTGAGCGTTTTGTCCTTGATGGTCAGCAGGCGCGACTGACTCAGGCCGCCCTCGAGACGCTCTCAGTGGTCGCCTATCGCCAACCGATCTCGCGCGCCCGCATCTCTGCGATTCGGGGTGTGAACGTTGAGGCTGTAATGAAAACCCTCATAACTCGCGGCCTGGTTGAAGAATCGGGTATCGAGCATGAGACTGGTGCGATCCTCTACATCACAACAAGCTATTTTCTTGAGCGCCTGGGGCTGAACGCCCTGGAGGATCTACCCGCTCTGGCCCCATATCTACCCAATCTTGATCGCCTTGACGATATTTTGGATTCGCTAACTGATTAAGGGCTAGGCTAAACTTCTCCTTGACGGTCGGGAGACAGCCATGGGCCATATGCGCCTGAATAAGATAATCGCAGATGCAGGCATCACCAGCCGTCGGGGAGCCGATGAGCTAATAGGCTCGGGTCGAGTCAGCGTCGATGGAGTTACTGTTCGAGAGTTGGGCTCCAAGTGTGATCCTGAAAAAAATCAAGTCAAAGTTGATGGTGAGACAATTCATCGTGCAATGACTAAAACTTATCTTGCACTTCATAAACCTAAAGGCGTTTTGTCAACCATGTTCGATCCCGATGGTCGTCCATCCTTGAGTGATTTTGTGGATTTTCGTACAGAGCGCCTCTTTCATGTTGGCCGGCTCGATAAGGACTCCGAGGGCTTGATCCTGCTCACCAACGATGGAGATCTCACTTTTAGGGCAACCCATCCATCCTTTGGCCTGAAAAAGACCTACATCATCGAGTTCGATGGGCAGTTGCCGCTCGGGGTCGATAAATCTCTGCTGTCAGGCATAGAGCTCGAGGATGGGATGGGTCGGGTCTCATCTTTCAAAGAGCTATCCCAACGCTGGATCGAGGTGACCATTCACGAGGGTCGCTACCACATCATTCGGCGTTTGATGGAGGCCGTAGGCATCGATGTCCTGCGCTTGATTCGAACCCGATTTGGTCCGATCTCCCTGGGGGATACACCTGAGGGTCGCTGGCGAGATCTCAATGATGGAGAGTTAATAAAACTACGTAAAGTTTTACAGTTTTAACCACATTACTATAAATTGACATTGCTCAAAAATATTAATAAATATATATATCGACAATAAGAACAGTAAAGTAGATTTATGAATAAACACTAGGCTTATATACGAGCTTTTAAGTCGGTATATCGATAATGCCCAACCTCACTGTTTTCACCTCCTTACTTTTTTGTCGAAACATAATTGTAGATTTTACGTCAAAACAATTTATTGTTTAATTGTTTTACAGAGTTTGAAATATGCGCGAAAAAATAGTTCAGAACGATACCCTTGTCGCATGGGAGTCAAAGCTGTACGGGGAGCAACGCAAGTAAGCTCCAATACACAGGAGGCTATCTTCGCCGGTGTTCAAGAGCTCATTGGATCGCTCATGCAGGCCAACTTTCTCACCCCAGATATGGTTATCTCAGTACATTTCACGTCCACCCCGGATCTCACAGCCGCCTTTCCAGCCGCCGCAGCTCGAGCAGTTGGCTTTGAAGCCGTGCCGCTGCTTGGCTCTGTTGAGGTCGATGTTCCAGGTGCACTTGAGCGCACTATCCGCGTGTTGCTCACATGTGAGACAAGTGCACCGGTCATGTCTCACATCTATCTGCATGGGGCTCAATCCCTGCGCAAAGATATAGCCCAATAGTGTTGCGCTCTGTCCGCATCGTTGGATCAGGCCTAATTGGCACCTCGATAGCCTTAGGGCTTCGCCCACACTCAATAACCAGTCAGATGATTGATATCGATTCGGCGCGTGCGCACTTGGCGCAGGATTTAGTGGGTCGGGCGCATCAGGGTCCTTCAGATTTAGTGATATTTGCTCTGCCCTCTCATGCCCTTGGATCGGTCATAGAGGCTGAGTTCTTGCTAAACCCAAACTCGATATTTATGGATGTTGGCAGTGTTAAGTATGAACCTTTACAACAGATTGCACATTCCAGCCTTCCCTTAGAGCAGTTTGTTGCAACCCACCCGATGGCCGGTCGTGAAATTGGGGGAGCACAGGCAGCCCGCGCCGATCTCTTTGCAACTCGCACCTGGGTGATGGCCCCGGGTTCCAAGACATCTCAAGAGGCGATAGCCGTAGTCAGGCAGGTGATCCAAACCCTCGGAGCCCATTGCGTGGTGATGAAGGCCGATGAGCATGACCGGGCCGTGGCCGCTATCTCTCATCTGCCCCAGATTCTCTCATCCCTGCTGGCTGCAACCTTGAACGATACTCCCATGGACTGGTTGGAGCTCTCAGGTTCTGGACTGCGCGATACGACGCGAATCGCTGCATCGGATCCAGGGCTCTGGAGTCAGATCATCTACTCCAATCGCGAAAATCTTCGGGGGCTTTTAGATTCAATGCAGCACTCTGTAAATGAACTGAGAGAAAATCTTGATGATCCCGCCCAGATCGCCGAACTGATCAAGGCGGGAGGAGAGGGACGTGCCAGGATTCCCGGCAAACATGGTGGCGCGGCCCGTGAATATACATATCTTCCGATCGTTATCGATGACAAACCTGGTCAACTAGCTGCAATCTTTAACGAGTGCGCAGCAATCGGTGTCAACATCGAAGATTTGAGTATCGAACACTCACCGGGACAGTTGAGCGCACTGATCACTCTATCGCTCTCATCATCTGATGCGCTATTGATTTCAGATCATTTACTTTCTATCGGATGGAATGTTCATCCGGTTCTTAAATAGAAGTACTCTAAGAACATGGGCGTAGTCGTAGCGATCGATGGCCCAAGCGGAGCAGGAAAATCGAGCACATCAAAGGCGATTGCTATCCGAGCTGGGTGGAACTATTTAGATACTGGCGCACTCTATCGGGCTGTTACCTGGCTAGCCCTCGAGAATAAGATTCAGGAGAGTGCCCAGATTATTCTCGCACTCAAAAACTCTCCTATAAGATTTGAATCAGATCCAGAAAATCCTGAAGTCTTTGTTGGAGAGGAGCAGGTAACGCACTCGATACGAGGCAGCTCTGTCACTGAGAATGTCAGTCGCATCAGTGCGATGCCGGAAATTCGCAAGGAACTCTTGAAACTCCAACGTGGGATTATTGATAAGGCGCACAGGGGTATTGTCGTTGAAGGTCGTGATATTGCAACGGTTGTAGCCCCTGATGCAGCTTTGAAGATTTTTCTTACAGCTGATTTGGACTCGCGAACTGTGCGTCGAGAGAGTGAGACCGATGATAAAGAGATAGATGTTCGAGCATCATTGGATTCACGTGATCTCATCGATTCAACCCGGCAATTCTCTCCCCTTGTGATTGCAAGGGATGCAGTCGAAATCGATTCAACTTACCTTGATTTGAACGAGACGATCGATCGAGTCTGGGAGCTTTTGCGCGAGCGCTCTCTACTAGGTCTACCGATCCTTGCCATCATAGGCCGCCCAAACGTCGGTAAGTCAACGCTCATCAACCGTTTTCTCGGGCGGCGAGAGGCGATCGTTGAGGACATACCGGGTGTGACGCGTGACCGAGTGCAGTACGAGTGCGAATGGGGCGGACGCAGGTTTATCGTTATGGATACTGGGGGATGGCAGGCAAAGCCCGATGGAATCTCGATACAAGTCAGCGCAGCAGCAGAGGTTGCGATGGAGCAGGCCGATGTTTTGGCCTTTGTTGTCGATGCACAAGTTGGCGCACTCGATGAAGATGAGATTCTTGTTCAGCGTCTGCGAAAAACAAAGAAGCCACTCATTCTCATCGCTAATAAGGTCGATGGAGAGCCAGAAGAGTCAGATGCACATGGCCTGTGGAGTTTAGGTCTTGGTGAGCCCTACTTTGTATCTGCACTACATGGGCGTGGAAGTGGGGATCTACTCGATCACATCGTGCGTGAGCTTCCAGAGGTTGGGCGAGCGGCAGGTACCGATGGATTTCGCAAAGTGGCACTCATCGGGCGCCCCAACGTTGGCAAGTCATCCTTACTCAACGCCTTAGCAGGGGAGAACCGTTCACTCGTCGATGATCTTGCAGGTACCACACGTGATCCCGTTGATGAGTTGATAGAGTTTGGAGGATCGACCTGGCGATTTATCGACACGGCGGGATTAAAGAAACGTGCCAACCAAGCCTCAGGTACGGATTATTACGCCTCGCTTCGAACACAGAGTGCATTGGAGCGAGCAGAGGTAGCCGTGGTAGTGCTCGATGCCTCAGAGCCGATCACCGAACAGGACCTGCGTGTGATCACGATGGTCGAAGAGGCCGGCAAGGCCATGGTGATCGTGATGAACAAGTGGGATCTAGTCGATGAGGATCGCCGTGATCAGCTGGATAAGGAGATCGATCGCCACCTTGACCAGGTGGAATGGGCCCAACGTGTGAATGTGGCGGCAAAGACAGGCTGGCATAGAGATCGCCTGGCTCCGGCCCTTCGCAGCGCCCTTGATTCCTGGGAACGCAGGGTCCCCACGGCCACTCTCAACTCATTTCTTGGCGCTCTCATCGGAGCTACGCCCCCGCCTGTTAGGGGAGGCAAACAGCCGAAGATCTATTATGCAACTCAAGCAGGAATAGCGCCCCCAAAGTTCGTCGTTTTTTCCAACGGTTGGATCGAGGCCTCCTACAGGCGCTTTATCGAACGACGTCTGCGTGAGGAGTTTGGCTTTCCTGGCACTCCCGTGCATGTTGCCATCCGAGTCAAGGAGAGAGAGTGATAAATCAAGATGTGCTCACGATTCCCAACGCCCTGACTCTTCTTCGCCTCTTAGGCGTACCACTATTTGTCTACCTCACATTGAGCCTGAAAGCAGATGAGTGGGCGATTCTGGTCTTAACCATCGCTGGTGCAACCGACTACTTTGATGGCAAATTGGCCCGGGCCTGGGGCCAGACATCGCGACTCGGAGAGATTGCAGATCCTGCTATCGATCGGCTCTATATCTGTGCAATCCTGGTCGTATTTCTCATCCGAGAGGTTGTACCTATCTGGCTTATCGCAGTCTTACTCTTGCGTGACCTGATCCTGGCCCTTCTCAGTGTGATCTTGAGGGCTCGAGGTCTAGCTCTCTTACAGGTCACATTTTTGGGCAAGGCGGCGACCTTTAATCTGATGTATGCCTTTCCTTTTCTACTTCTTGCCACAATAGAGAGCGTCTTGGGCACAATCGCCTCGGTAGTGGGATGGGCCTTTGCCATCTGGGGCGTGGGCCTCTACCTTGTGACCGGCGCCTACTATGCGCGTGAGGCGTTTTACAAGATAAGGTCTGGCAATGTCATCAACACCTGAAGGGCTCAAATACACCGTCGAGCACGAGTGGATATCGATTGAGGGATCTATCTACACCATGGGTATCACCGATTACGCCCAAGCCGCGCTCGGTGACATCGTCTATGTGCAGCTGCCAAAGATCGGTGAGAGTGTTGTAGCAGGTGCAGTGTGTGGAGAGGTCGAGTCGACCAAATCAGTCTCTGAACTCTTCGCGCCGGTGAGCGGCATAGTTACCTCGATTAATGATCTGCTCTTAGCATCGCCGGAGTCAATCAACTCCGATCCTTACGGTGAGGGTTGGCTCGTTAAAATTGAGGTCACAAGTGAACCCTCAAACCTTCTAAGCTCTGGTGAATACGCCGCTTTGACGGCTTGACCAATTCCTCTCACCCCTTTAATCTCAGCCTAAGGTAGAGAGTAAAGGGGCAAGGCAATGAAACGTCCTGTCGATGAACTCACGAGCCTTCTTCATCTTGAGACAGATCAGCCCCGTGGCCTGGGCAGGCGAGCACTTGATGAATACCTCTCCACTCTTGCAGAGCCAGATCGCAAGGTCGTCCGGGAGATCGAATCTGGTGGTCGGGACAGGGCCATGATCCTTATCTTTCGTGGACAGCGTGAGGGCTCACGATTTCTCATCACACAGGAGGGGGCAAGCATCGGTCGATCCCCATTGAGCTCCATATTCCTCGATGATGTAACGGTCTCCAGATCGCATGCGAAGATCGAAATAGAGGGGCAGGGTTTTCTTCTCAAAGACAATGCTTCATTAAATGGAACCTATCTCAACAACAAGTCCGTAACCCAAGCAAATCTAAGATCTGGTGATGAGATCCAAATAGGAAAGTTCCATCTCTTATTTGTAAGTGGCCAGCAAAAAGAGAAAACTAGATGATCATTCTTTTAGGACAGGAGTTCTCATGGCAGTTCCAGCACGTGCCTATTTAAGTATCGGCGAGGTTCTCAACCGACTTCGCGGTGATTTCACTGATATCACGATCTCAAAGATTAGATTCCTTGAGTCTGAAGGTTTGATCGAGCCACAGCGAACCCCCTCGGGCTACCGTAAGTTCACAAGCTCAGATTTAGAGCGTCTGCGCTATGTTCTGCTGGCTCAGCGAGATCAGTATCTCCCACTCAAAGTGATCAAAGACAACCTTGATGCAATGGATAGAGGGTTGACTCCAGCACCTGTTGGGGGAGTTGCACATCCCTCAATCTCCCTTGCAACTGTCGATGGGCAGATGCTTGCCGCGGCCTTTGGTGAGAATAGTGAGATGCGCCTCTCACGAGATGAGCTATTGAAGAACTCAGGTATGAGTGATGATCAATTAGTTGAGATTGAGAGTTATGGCCTTATCGCCCCCCGTGGTCGTCACTACGATGGTGATGCACTTGCTATCGCCAAGGCGGTTACCGAGATGGCAAGCTTTGGAATTCAATCTCGGCATCTACGCTCCTTCAAATCAGCGGCCGATCGGGAGATCGGGCTCATCGAGCAGGTGATCACGCCTTTGACACGTCAGAAATCCTCTGAGTCCAAAGCACGCGCCCAAGAGGTTCAAAAAGAGATCGCGGCGCTTTCTATCCGTTTACATGCCGCCCTTGTTCGTGGCGGACTTCACCGCCTGCGTCCATAGAACATGCTCATTGGCATGGAGGTTGTGGGCGTTCGAGTTGAGATGCCCTCTAACCAACCAATCGTCTTGCTCAAGGAGATTGAAGGTTCGCGCTTTTTGCCGATTTGGGTCGGGGCAGCCGAGGCGAGTGCGATCGCCTTTGCCCAGCAACAGGTGGTGCCCCCGCGGCCTCTGACACACGATCTTATGAGCGAGCTCTTTTCGACCTTAGGTGCAACGCTGCGTGCGGTGCACCTGACCGAGGTCAAGGATGGCATCTTCTTCGCAAATTTGATCATCGCAGGCGGCAGTGAGCCCGAACGCAAGCTCTCGGCGCGGCCCTCGGATGCGATCGCTCTGGCTCTACGGACCAATAGTGAGATCCTGGCAAGTGCCGAGCTCCTTGATGAGGCTGGGATAGAGATTCCAGTTGAGGCCGGTGGGGAGAATCAAGAGGTCGAGCGTTTTCGCCAGTTCTTGGAGGAGATCAATCCCGATGATTTTGCGGGTTAGGGTTCAAAACCCTCAATCTCTACTAGAGGTTTGTACCGTGTCGGTCATTGAATCCAGGCCCGCCCTACCTTAGGTTTATACCCCCCAAGAGAATTGAGTCTTCGTGCCTTCCCAGGAGTTAGAGATCGGCTATCGCGGAGCCACAGCCTGCTCGGCGGCAGGTATCTCCTACCGCCAGCTCGACTATTGGGCCCGCACATCCCTGGTAGAGCCCAGTATCCGAAGTGCAAGTGGCTCTGGCACGGCTCGCCTCTATGGCTTTCAAGACATCTTGGTCCTCAAGATCGTCAAGCGCTTGTTGGATGCTGGAGTCTCACTTCAAAATATACGAATCGCCGTGGATCATCTGCGCGGCAGGGGAGTCAGTGATTTAGAGCGCATCACCTTGATGAGTGATGGAGCATCTATCTATGAGTGCACAAGCCCCGATGAGATCATCGATCTGCTTGCAGGTGGCCAGGGTGTATTCGGGATCGCTGTGGGCAAGGTCTGGGATGAGGTAGAGGGCTCACTTTTGAACTTGGCTGGTGAGATCAATGGTCATTTGGTAAGTGGCCAAGATAACGATGAGCTTGCACTGCGTAGAAAGAGCAAGGGCGCCTAAACCACTCTACCCTTAGCACATGTCCGACTATGAGGCTTTTTCGCGGCGCCATATAGGCCCTTCGCAGGATCAAAGCCAGACGATGCTCATGGAGCTTGGCTATCACAGCATGGCCGATTTCATCGCCGATGTGATCCCATCAACGATTGCGATCTCAGGCAGGCTCGATGAGCTGCTTCCTAGCGCGATCAACGAGGTAGAGACGATTGCAGCACTTCGCACCTTGGCAGATAAGAATGAGATGTACCGCTCACTCATAGGAACCGGCTATTACAACGCGATTACTCCACCTGTGGTGCTGCGCAATGTTATCGAGAACCCAGCCTGGTACACCGCATATACGCCTTATCAAGCCGAGATCTCCCAGGGCAGGTTGGAGGCTCTCTTCGCCTTTCAGACAACTATCTCTGATCTGAGCGCTCTACCGATCGCCAATGCCTCGATGCTCGATGAACCAACGGCCGCCGCCGAGGCGATGACCCTGGCAAGGCGTGTCTATGCAGGTGGTGATGATGCGCTCTTTCTTATCGATGAGAGTGTGCATCCGCAGAGCATCGCCGTTGTGCAAACTCGGGCAAAGCCTCTGGGAATCCACGTAAAAGTTCTTGATCTCTCCAAGATTCCAGAGATAGAAAACGTCTTTGGAGTTCTTGTGCAGTACCCAGATACCTACGGGGAAGTCCGAGACTACTCAGCCCTGAGTGCGTGGGCTCACTCTCATGGCGCTCTACTGATTGCAGCGACCGATCTACTTGCCCTCACAGTGATGAGCCCACCGGGGGAGTGGGGAGCAGATATCGCAATCGGTTCTGCCCAACGCTTTGGAGTTCCGATGGGCTTCGGTGGACCACATGCTGGCTTCATGGCCGTGCGCGATGGGCTTGAGCGATCACTTCCGGGACGACTCGTTGGCCAAAGCATCGATGCCCATGGGAATCCAGCCTTTCGATTGGCGCTGCAAACTCGCGAACAACACATCCGTCGGGACAAGGCAACGAGCAACATCTGTACAGCCCAAGTCTTACTTGCAGTCATAAGTGCTTTCTATGCGATGTGGCATGGACCATCGGGCTTAAAGATCATCGCCTCCAGAGTTAATGAGCAGACAAAACAACTCGCGGCCTCAATCGCTGCATCAGGTCATCGCATCGTCCATCGAAACTTCTTCGATACCTTATTAGTCCAGGTCAGTGATGCTGCGAGTATACATAGCGCCGCTGCCCGAAAAAAAATTAATCTACGTGTAATCGATTCGACGCACATAGGCCTATCACTTGATGAATCCACTGATGCATCTTTGATGGCCGATCTCAAAGAGATTTTCGGCGGTGGGAAAGTGGGAGAGTACGTTGCATCGATTCCACCCAAACAGGTACGCAGCTCTTCCTATCTTCGCCACCCCATCTTTAACACACATCGCTCAGAGACATCGATGTTGCGATACCTTCGAATGTTATCTGATCGCGATCTAGCACTTGATCGCACGATGATCCCGCTGGGCTCATGTACGATGAAATTGAACTCAACAACCGAGATGATCCCGGTTACCTGGCCAGAGTTCTCATCACTTCACCCCTTTGCCCCCGCTTCCCAAAGCGCCGGTACCCGCGAATTGATCCACGAGTTATCGCAATGGTTGCTTGCTATCACCGGTTATGAGGCTGTTTCTCTACAGCCAAATGCAGGAAGTCAGGGCGAGTTCGCTGGCCTTCTTGCAATCCGTCATTATCACGACTCGCGAGAAGATTCGGGGCGCACAATTTGTTTGATTCCATCAAGTGCTCACGGCACCAATGCCGCCTCAGCGGTGATGGCAGGGATGAAGGTTGTTGTGGTCGAGTGTGATGAGGCCGGAAATGTCAGCCTTGATGATCTAAGATCAAAGATCTCAAATCATGCACGGGCATTAGCGGCGATCATGGTGACATATCCCTCTACCCATGGAGTATTTGAATCTGAGATCACACAGATATGCGCCCTGGTTCATGAGGCAGGTGGTCAGGTATACGTCGATGGTGCAAATCTGAATGCTCTTGTTGGGCTCTCTCAACCTGGAAAATTCGGCGCCGACATCTCTCATCTGAATCTGCATAAAACCTTCTGCATCCCGCATGGGGGTGGGGGACCAGGTGTCGGACCTGTGATCTCGCGAGCGCATCTGGCCCCTTTTCTTCCTAACCATCCGATGGATGCCTCTGCTGGTCCACTGAGCGGACCGGGTCCGATCAGTGGAGCACCATTTGGATCGGCCAGCATCCTGCCGATTTCATGGGCCTATATCCGCATGATGGGCGGTGCTGGATTAACTCTTGCCACATCGGTTGCAATCTTGTCGGCAAATTACATAGCCACAAAGTTAAATCCCTTTTATCCCGTCCTGTATACAGGAAAGGCTGGACGCGTGGCCCATGAGTGCATATTGGATATTCGTGAGATCACCAAGAGCACAGGGGTGAGTGTCGATGACATCGCCAAACGGTTGATGGATTACGGTCTTCACGCACCGACCATGAGCTTTCCAGTTGCAGGCACTTTGATGATCGAGCCAACAGAGAGTGAAGATATCGCCGAGATAGATAGATTTATCTCGGCCATGATCGCCATTGCCGGGGAGATTCAATCCATCCGCCAGGGGAAGATAAGCGTTGAGGAGTCGGCGCTGCGCCATGCACCCCACACGATCGATTCAGTGCTCGCCTCGGCCTGGGAGCGCTCATATTCTCGAGAGTTCGGGGCTACACCAACGGTGCGCTCTGGACTTATCAGCGGTGAGATAGTGGGAATGCCGGGTAAATACTGGCCGGCAGTTGGGCGTATCGATGGGGCCCACGGGGATAGGAACTTGATCTGCTCCTGCCCGCCTATCTCTGAGTTCGCCTGAGTTTACATAATATTACTTATCGGCGTTGAACCCTGAGGCGGCCTCGCCCTCGCACCAGGGTCAATAACCAGGCCAGGCTGAGTACTGGGGCCCAGCCACCAAGGCGATCTCCGGGGGTATGGCCGGCACGCAGCTTCGCTGTGGCAAATATATGAGCGCTCTGGTGTAACTGCGTGCGCTCTTGTATCTCACCTTGATGATCTATTACAGCCGAGATCCCGGTCGTTGAGACTGAGAGGGTATCTCTACCATGCTCTATCGCCCGTATGCGAGAAATCCCCAACTGCTGGGCGCTTTGGGCAGAGATGCCAAAGGTCGCACTATTGGTCTGGACCACGAAGATATTGGAGCGCTGTGCAGCCTGGGCGAGTAATCGATCATCCACGAGTTCAAAGCAGATAATCGGAGCGATTTTCGCCTCTGCGATGGAGAACTCTGGTGATGAGTTACCCGCTTGGAAATCCTCGACGGATCGGCTCAATGGTGAGATCTTTTGGGCCAAGGAGCGCACGGGTATGTACTCACCAAAGGGTGTCAGATGTCTTTTTACGTAGATCTGGCGAGATTGACCCTGCCAAAGGATAGATGTGTTTTGCAATCTTCCTTGATTACGAATGACAGCGCCGATTATCAAAGGTTGCGAGAATGAATTTAATTCACTTTCCACATCGATATGTGTGAATGGATCGACATCAACTGCATTCTCGGGCCAGAGGATAAAGTCGACATCGCTATCAATAGCCAAGGCTTTTCTTGTTTGCGCAACATGATTTGCAAAAACTGCTTTTGCCCTGGCATTGAAATCCAATCCTAACTGAGGCACATCTCCCTGCACCATGAGGACTTTGATATCTCCCACAGCTTGAGTCTGTACCGGGATAAGTATCAAAAGCAGGGGAAGAATAGGTGTAATCATGATTTTTTTTGAAAAAACAGCGGTGATAACAAGTGCCAGAGACAACACGATTGCGCTCAAGCAGGGCGCTCCCCCTATCGCGGCAATCCTGCTATATGGCGAATCGGCCTGAGAGTAGGCGATTCGAAGCCATCCGAAGCCGCCAAATGGAAATACTGTTCGTAACTGTTCAAGAGAGAGAAAGATCAGCGGATAGATAGTTGGGGAAAACCTTCGAGACAGGCCAAGTGGCAGGAAGAAAAGGGCCTGACCCACCGCCAGTATTAGCCATGGGCTCGCACCAACAAAGATACTGGTCCAATTCAGTGCGATGGCATTGAATGTGAGAGCAAAGAGGAAGCAGTTCACGTACGGATGGACCGAGGATTTCAGAGAGTGCATATGGATGGCGATTGCTAGTGGTGCCAACCACCACAGTGACAGGGGTGCGAATGCCCCGCTCAGAAGGCCTCCGCTCAGAAGTGCCAACAAGAGGTTTACCAATTCAGAGCACTGATCAAACGATCGACGCTAGCACCTAGGCCGTAGCGCTCCTTGAATTGATAAATCGAAGAGAGATCCTTCGGTGCTCCAGGAATCGACAAATCTATTCGCGGTAATGCCACATGTCGCGCAAGAAAGACTACTGCCGGAGCCACTGTGAGATAGTCAAGGCCAGCGATAATTTTCTTTGCCAAAGCTGGCGGTAAGGATTCATGCCCGCTATGTGCCCCCTCAATGGCAGCGGCAGATGAAGAGAAGTTTCTCGCTATCAAGGCAGCCCCTTTTTCACCGATACCACGTACTCCTGGAAGTCCATCAGATGGATCCCCACGAAAAAGGGCAAAGAGTGCATAGCGCTCCCCTGGTATCTGATACTTCTGCGATATGTACGTGAAATCGACGAGATCGTGGCTTGATACACCCTTAGCCAAGTAAATAACTTTGATATCTCGTTTGTCATCGACCATCTGGAAGAGATCTCGATCGCCCGTGACTATTCGAACTGGCCCATTCTCATTTTCAGCGTATGTTGCCATGACATCATCGGCCTCGAAATCATCTACACCGACCACCGGGATTCCAAAGAGATCTAGGAGTTCAAGCAAGATTGGGATTTGCGGTGTTAGTGTTTCGGGCTCCTCCTCATCCTCGCCCTGACCCTCTTGTTCAAGGCGGTTTGCTTTATAGTCGGGAAATAGCTCAACACGCCAGCTTGGGCGCCAGTCACCATCTAAAGCGGCAACGATACGGGTGGGTTTATAGATGCTCATCAATCGGGCCGTCATATCGATGTAGCCGCGAATTGCATTCACTGGGGTTCCATCCGGTGCTAGCAAAGTATCTGGCATCCCATAGTAGGCTCGATACCACAGCGATGCGCTATCAATGAGCATCAAAGTCATATATCGCCCATGAGATATGAAACTACTCCACGATCGATTCGCTTGATTGCATCCTTACATATCGGACGAAGTCTCTGGCTGGCTCCGGAAATTTGAGTGAGTAGATCAATTAACTGCTTCATCGAACGGACAAAGTCGCCCACAGACATATCACTGCCTTTAAGTACGCTCTGAAGGGAACCACCGCTGGCCCATTTATAGGCGATCCAGCAAAATCCTGCATCGGGCTCGCGTTGCGTCTTCACACCATACTGGGTCTCTATAAGCTCTAACTGCGCCCAGATAGAGATCACCTCGGTCAGGGCCGATGAAACTCGAGGACTTGGCATCTTAGGGGCGATACTCTCAACTGAGCGGGACTCAAAAATCATACAAGAGATGATTGATAGAAGCTCGGTAGCGTTGAGTTCATCAAAAAGACCACAGCGAATCGACTCGGTGAGAAGCAGATCTGATTCAGCATATATTTTTGTGAGAATCTGCCCTTGAGAAGTCGGCTTGTCCCCTTTCATATAATTCAGATGCGTAAGGACCTGGCAGATTTGATCAAAGGTTTTCGCGATGACATTTGTGCGGGCCTCAACTCGTGTCCGAAGAGCATCATTCTCACGGTTGAGGCGGGCGGCACGTTCGGCAAAACGGGAATGCTCCTCCCGCTCATTGCACTTGTGGCAACTGTGACTGCGAAGAGCCTTGCGTAGATCACTAAGATCACTCTCCAACTTGGAGCGTTGACGATTATCAAAACTCTTTTTATGGTCCCGCCGGCTCAAAAAAACCTCTACCTCTTTGATTTCGCGACGAATACTCGCATAATCGATGAAGTCACCGAGATGACATTGAGCATTACTCAATATCTCCTCTATGGCCGCTTCATTCTTACGTATCTGACGGGATAGACCCACCACAGCCCGATCGGCTTGGAACTGTGCAAAGGAGGAATCCAGCGATGTCCGTGCACGCTCTCTTCCAAATCGGGAGATCAAATTTATTGACATGTTGTAGGTGGGTGCAAAAGAGGAGCGCAATGGATACGTGCGTGTAGAGGCCAGACCTGCTGCAGCTGCAGAATCGACCGTTGGAGACCACTGAATGACTGCATTTCCTTCAATATCGATTCCGCGACGACCAGCTCTACCCGTGAGTTGTGTGTACTCCCCTGGGGTTATTGGAACCAGCGCTTCACCATTGAATTTGATGAGTTTTTCTAGGACTACCGTTCGTGCTGGCATATTAATTCCCAGAGCAAGTGTCTCTGTCGCAAAGACTGCCTTGACGAGACCGCGTTGGAAGAGATCTTCAACTGCCCCTTTGAAACTTGGAAGTAGGCCAGCGTGATGAGCGGCGATTCCGCGCTCAAGGGCAGTTAACCAATCGGGGAATCCAAGAACCTCTAGATCCTCAGCGGCAATATTGGCCGTGTATTTCAGTGCGATTGCTTTGATCTCTGTGCGCTCCTGCGGGGTTGTCAATCGAATACCCTGCGCCAAGCACTGTTGAACCGCAGCCTCGCATCCGACCCGTGAGAAGATGAAGGTAATTGCCGGCAGCATATTCTCTGTCTGAAGTTTTTCAACGATATCGGCACGTGAGAGTCGGTTTTTCACATCACTGTAGCGAGCTCGACGGTGGCGCTCCATCGATGATTTACGCATCGCTTCTCGCTCTCGGGCCAGAATATCTGGGTTAATCACTCCAGGTTTCTCGAAGAGATCAAGCATGCGATTACCGATCAGCACATGCTGATACAACGGGATCGGCCTAATCTCACTTACAATGACACACGTATCTCCACGCACCTCACCAAGCCACTCACCGAACTCCTCTGCATTTGACACCGTGGCCGATAGTGAGATCACCTGCACAGCCTCCATAAGATGGATGAGAACCTCTTCCCAGACTGCACCACGGAACTTATCTGCAAGATAATGAACCTCATCCATAACAACATAGCCAAGATTGGCAAGAGTTGAAGAGCTCGCATACAACATATTACGAAGCACCTCTGTTGTCATTACCAATATATCTGCCTCACCATTGATACTGGTATCCCCGGTAAGGAGTCCGACTCTGTCCGGCCCAAACTTTGCGACGAATTCGGAGTATTTTTGATTAGATAGTGCCTTTATCGGAGTCGTGTAGAAACACTTCTTCCCCTGATGTTGGGCGAAATATGCGGCAAACTCCCCGACGACAGTCTTTCCAGCCCCGGTGGGCGCAGCAACTAGTACCCCGCTTCCCTGCTCCAGAGCCTGACATGCCTCTATCTGGAAACTGTCGAACTCGAAACTGAAGGTGGCTAGAAACGCCTGAGTGATCGGATGGGCGTTTCGCGCCTTGGCCGCAGCGTAGTTTTGGGCAGGCGTCGTCATGCTACCCAGGTTCGCATTGCATCCGGAACACACCGTGCCGAAACAGGAAGGGGGCCAAGCCTCTCACCATCTGCGTAAGCAACGGCATCGGCGCTAATCCTCACAGTCTTACTACGAACTATTTGGACCGCTGGATGGGTGATGTGGCTGCCTTTGAAGACGCGTGGAAAAACCTTGAGAAACTCCCATTTAGAAACGGGATGAAGGATCATCACATCAAAATAACCATCCATCATCGTGGCCTCAGGACATACCAACATTCCAGAGCCATAACTACTTCCATTCGCAACTGCGATTAGCATCGCCCCTGTTGAGATTACTTGCTCATCCAGCCTAATCTCGTAGTGGCGGGGTCGAAATCGTGGTAGTTCAATGGCGATCGCTGCGTTGTATTTCATCACCCCCCGAGGCCATGACAATCTGTTCGCCCGCTCATTGACGAGAGAGTCAAAGCCGGTTGAGAGAACGGCGCCAAACCACTGACCTTGAGCGTATCCAAGATCGATGCTCGTACAGGGTGTAGAGATGATCTTGTCTAGATAATCACTTACATCATCCAAAGGCCAGCCCAGCGCTCGAACCAGATCATTTCCAGAACCTGCAGGGATCACTGCAAGCGGCACCTTAAGAGGGGTGGTCACCTGCATTACTTCATGAGCGGTGCCATCTCCCCCAACGCTAAAAACCCCAGAGCAATCGGGATGTTTGACTAGAAAACTAGAGAGATTTCTACGAACACTACTGGTGCAATCGCCTGCAATTATCTCGTGCTCTAAGCTATGCTCAACGAGAAACTCTTTGACGTTGCGCCCTACTCTCAGGCCTTTTCCCGACCCAGACGATGGGTTTATTACCAAGGCCCACATAAGGCGACCTTATCGCGCTATCACTCGATAGGGGTGGCAGATTCAATAGGTGCGATACCCGTTGGCATCTGTGCAGCGCGTTTATCGCGTTTCTTATCGACCATAACACCGATGCCACCTGCGAGAAAATAGAGGGCGCACAGGGGTCCAGCTAGAAGAAGCATGGTAATCGGATCACCCGTTGGTGTGAAGGCCGCTGTGAAGAGAACGATGGAAAAAATCCACACTCGCCAGGGCTTGAGTATCGTCTCTCCCCTGATGGCTCCAATCAGATTGAGTGTGACAAGAAAGACGGGCAATTCGAAGGCAAGGCCAAAGATCAAGATTATCCTTAAGACAAAATCGAGGTAGTCATCAAACTGAACGAGATTTGTAAGGGCGCTGGGTGTAAAACCGAAGAGAATTCTAATCGCTACTGGAAGGACCAAGTAGCCCAGAGTCGCTCCCAATGCAAAGAAAGGAGTTGCTGAAACTATAAAAAGCACTGAGTTGCGTTTCTCTTTTCGATGCAGACCAGGGGCTATGAAGGCCCATAATTGGTAGAGCCATAGAGGTGCAGAGGCGATGAGCCCCGAAAGTATCGCTACCTTAATCTGAAGGTTGAGAGGACCTAGAACTCCACTGATATAGAGAGCCCCACAATTCGAAGCCCCTGAGGCCTGTGCCGCTTTGAGATCACAGACAGGAACGGCAAGTTGGGTGATGATCTCATTGTAGAAAAAAAGACCAATTCCAGAAGCCAACACGATTATGATTGCGGCGCGAAAACCTCTCTTGCGAAGTTCTCGCAGATGATCAAGCAGAGGCATCCGAGCGTCAAGGTTCGACGCCATCACAGTTTATTTCTCGGAAGTTTTTTCATCCTCGGGACTTTTTTCATCATTGTTCATCTCTTTGATCTCACTCTTGAAAATCCGCATTGAGCGCCCAAGAGAACGAGCAGAGTCTGGAAGACGTTTTGCCCCGAATAGGACGAGAATTACGGTGAGAAGAATAATGATGGTCGTAGGATTTCGAAAACCCATGAGGCTTGCTCCCTAGTTGCTGATGAAGTGGTGAGCATAGTTTACCGCAGAGCCAGGGCCAAGCGATAGCCGAACTCAGCCTGCTTTGTAACGCTCCAATATCGCTCTACCCGAATGGAGTATCAGCGCTCGTACAGAGGCTGGCTGCACAAGCTCCACACTGCCTGAACATGCCAGAATCGAACGCCGGATCCACTCGTACGAAAAGGAGGCGGCCGGAAGATCCCCGGCAAAATCACTCTTATCGATTCCAAATCGCTCCATGATCTGTCTTGGCCTTGAATGAGCTCGTAGCGTGTAGGAGATCGTAGCGGCCTTGTCTTGAACCGGTGATTCCGGTTCATATGTGGGCATCTGACTGAGTTGGGCCGATTGAATACGATCAAGACGGAAACTTCGAAATCCCCCTGCTCTCTGACAAAAAGCCCATAGATATTCGAAATTATTTTCCTCCCGAAATTCAATAGGCGTTACAACCCGAGAAGTCACGGTATCTGAGTAGGAGGAGTGATAGAGGATCTCTAGTGCACCCCTCTTCTGCAAGAGATCTTGTATTACAGCGCGTACCGAGCCAGGTGTAGAGGGCTTCGCCGATAACTTGGTTGGGACGCTGACTCGACTCGATAACCTAGCTACAAGATCGGCGGCGATTACACGCAGATCCTCTCTCTCACTGGGTAGGGATTCAATAACCAGATCAAGACCAAGCAGAAGGGCGATCATCTCCTCTTCGCTGAGCCTTCGGGGATTTGAGAGGGTCGAGGCGTTGCGTATAGTCACAAAACCCGACTCAAAGGAGAGGTCCATGAGCTCAAGGGGTGTATATCCAGGCAGACCACACATCCAGAGAGTCGTTAAATCTGCGATCATCTCGGGCTCTGTGACAGAAAAATCCTGCGCTAGATGCGAGAGCGCAATACCCTGATGGGATGCTAGATAGGGCACCAGATCTAAAAGCCGGGCGGTACGTCCAAGAGAGCTTTGTGAAGGTTTAGACATGAAGGTCGATGATCTCTTGAACTCGGTCGATCAATTCCATACGAAGGCTTTCAGGGGCGATCAGAAGTACATCATCACCGTGCCACAGCAGAAGATCAATCAAACTCCTTGAATCAAGATAGTTGATAGTGATTTGATCCCATTCTCCCTTATCCTCTATTGAGAGAGAAGCGTTGCGCATTAGATGTGCTTTACCTTTGCGAATATCAACTCTGGCAATGTGCGCACTCTGTTCAAGGGCAAGGCTGGCCAGAAGATCAAAGTCGGGAGGAATCTCATAACCGCTACCATTCTTACTCGTTGTTACCTCACTGTCTATGCGATCCAATCTGAAGGTACGCATCGCAGATTTCGAAATATCGCGTCCGGCGACGTACCAGTGGGAAGCTTTTGTTGCTATCGCATATGGCTCTATTGTGCGTAGCTCTGATTTTAATGATTCAGATAGGTAAGAGAATGAAATCCTCTCCCTCTTTGAGATAGCCGTTGTGATAACTTGAAAGCCAGCATGAGTAGCCATCAATCGAGGTGCCAGTGCAGGTAGTGCATCAAGATCAGAGTCCACACCCATTGAGCGGAGCTTTGTCAAAGCGCTTTGTGCAGATTGATCCAGCGCTGCTCCCTTCCACGCCTCTGCCGCCAAGGAGAGTAGGGCGATCTCGGTACCAGTGATTGCCCCAAGGTCTAGGGCATAACCCTCCGGGGCAATTCGGTATCCAGCCTCATCCTCAAAGAGGGGATCAAAACTACCCAATTCAATGGCCACGCCCAAGTTTCGAAGATCATCTTTATCTCTCTCAAACATACGCTCTTTGGCTTCGGCACTGCCCTCATACCCCTCTACCGATGCGAAAATCTGATTCTTCGTGAGATATCTCTTTGTCGCAAGCAGGGCGATCGTAAGATTGATTAAGCGCTCAATCTTGCGCGACATCGTATGCTCCCTTTGCTGGCCTGCGCCTACGGGCAAGGACCTCCACCCCTGGTGCCATCTTGCGTGATTGGATGAGAAATCCAGTGTGAGCAATCATGCGCTGTTGGGGCCGAACTGCCAGCCCCTCATGATGCCAACCTCGTACGATCGTCTCACTACTCTCTGGTTCTGTGAAACGCCCGTCGCCCTTTATAGCCTCAGCGGTCACTGATAGTTGTGTTGTCGTTGCGACATAGGCCATCAAGACACCCCCTGGACGTAGCGCCCTGGCCGAACAATCGATGCACTCCCAGGGCGAGAGCATGTCCAGGATAACTCGATCGAAGTTTTCACCGACCTCTTGGTCTTGAAGATCCCCAACCATCAAGCTCCAATTAGCTGGTGCGCCACCGAAGTAACTTGCAATATTTGCCTGTGCATGTGCGGCGAAATCCTCACGCCGCTCTACTGAGTGGACACTGCCGCCACCTCCGACCGCCCGTAAAAGTGAGATGGTGAGTGCACCACTGCCGACTCCGGCCTCTAGAACACGGGCCCCTGGATATACATCGGCCAACCCCACAATCATCGCGGCGTCCTTGGGATAGATAATCGTTGCACCCCGAGGCATCGTGAGGACGAAGTCGGCAAGAAGGGGTTTAAATGCCGTGAACTTCAATCCTGCGTTCGTACTGACGACTGAGCCCTCAGCAAGACCGATCAGCTCGTTATGAGTAATCCAACCCTTGTGCGTGTGCCACTCCTTATCAGCCTCGATGGTAAAGCTATACATCTTGCCCTTGGGATCAGTCAATTGAATGCGATCACCGGCAGCGAAATACCCAAGATTAGACACGAGGGTATCTTAGGCGAAAATTTAGGCAGGAGTACGAGTATCTTGCAACACGTGAGTAATGATCCCCGGCTTCGCCTATCACCGAGCAGCGTCGGGGATTATACGAACTGTCCACAACTCTACAAGTACCGTTCGATTGATAAGCTCCCACAGCCGCCCAATCTCGATGCCGAGCGAGGAACTCTCGTTCATACCGTTCTACACGATCTCTTCGAAAGTATCCCGCACCAGAGAACGGTGAGTACAGCAGTTGAACTTCTTGCCTCTCGATGGCGCGCCCAAGTCGCGGCAAAACCAGAGTTAGCACAGATGGTCAGTGATGAAAAAGAGTGGCTAGACCGGGCATCGGCACTTGTGCAAACATACTTCACACTCGAGCGACCAGATACCTTTGAGGCGACGCATCGAGAGTTGCATCTAGAGAGTGACTTTACTCCAGATGTATATCTTCATGGATACGTTGATCGCTTGGACATCGCTCCAACTGGTGAGGTGCGGATCGTGGATTATAAAACAGGAAAGGCACCACGGGCAGGATGGGAGGGTAAAGCGTTTTTTCAGTTACGTGTTTATGCACTCCTATATTGGAAGACACACAAGGTTCTTCCCCGTCTTCTCCAACTCATTTATCTTGGAGATGGGAGGATTCTAAAGAATAATCCGACCCCAACCGATCTCCAAGATGCTGAAAAATCCTTACATCAGACGGCCAAAGATATCTTTATCTCAATTGAGAAGGAGTACTGGCCACCAAAGCCAAGCAAACTTTGTGATTGGTGCTTCTTCAAAACTATCTGTCCGGCACATAATTAAATTTTTATCTGGAAGTCCTGGTAAAGCTCCTGCAGCTTCGAAAAAGAGAGCTGCTCCAAGCTCCTGATACTTCGTACACGTTCACTCTCAGGAACAACTATTAGATGTGGCACCGCTATGAGCCAAGCCCCACTGGCCTTTGCCGCCTCAACCCCGGTGAGCGAGTCCTCAAAAATCAGTGATTGGGAGATCTCTACCCCCAATGTATGAGCGGCCAATAAATAGGCATCCGGGTGTGGTTTGGTCTGATGAACATCATCGCAGCTGATCGAGAATGGGAAGGGATTTCCGCCCAAATTCTCCAAAACGACATCGACAATGGATCGTGGGCTGGCCGATACAAGCCCAGTTGGAACTCCGTTCTTGCTCAGCTCTCTGACGAGTTCAATGGCACCAGGCATCAAGGGCGTACGACCTCGAAGTTTCGAACATTGAACCTTGATGAGCTCTTGGGTGAAGTACTCAGGAGATCTACTCCCGTTGCATTTGAGGGACATGTACTCGCCAACGTGAGTTAGGGGTCCCCCCAAGCAGGCCACTTGGTCAGAGTCCAACCAGGTGTAGCCAAAAGCTGCAGTGACTTGGCGCTCTGACTCCAACCATAATGGCTCTGAGTCAACGAGAAGTCCATCCATATCAAAGAAGATGGCCTGAAAAAAACCACGATTATCAGAACTCCTCACTTGCGCGAGCGTACCGTAAGGTTTGAGGCTATGCAGATACATCAGATCCCACTGTTACGCAATCCCGTCATGGTGATGGCATTTTCGGGATGGAGTGATGCTGGAGAGGCTGCTTCAGGTGCACTGGATCATCTTTTAGGTGCCTGGAGTTTTACTGATTACGAAGTTGCGCCTGAGTTAATTGCCGAGCTTGAATCCGAAGATTTCTATGACTTTCAAGTCAATCGCCCTGTAACTCGCTTAAATGAACTTCAGGCCCGCTTCATCGTCTGGCCAGGCACCTCGATTTTTGGACTTATCCTGCCTCATCTTTCACGTGATTTTGTGATCGTCAAGGGGGCAGAACCCTCAATGCGGTGGAGGACATTTACACACGAACTCCTGGACTTAGCCGATGACCTTGAAGTCTCGATGATTGTGACACTTGGCTCATTGCTTGCAGATACTCCTCATAGCCGCCCCATCTCAGTGAATCTGACGGCAGCTAGTGCATCGATTGCAAAGCGTCTAGGGGCTGAACTTTCAAGCTATGAGGGGTCTACGGGAATTCTTGGCGTGATTCATGAGGATTGTATGCGCCGTGGAATTGATTCGATCTCATTGTGGGCCCCTGTCCCCCATTACGCCTCAAACTCCCCATCACCGAAATCATCTCTAGCACTAATTCACGGGCTCGAGGATTTTTTCAATTTATCCATCCCGCAGTCCGCACTCGCTGCAGCATCGGATGCTTGGGAGATCGAGATAAATAACCTTGCCAAAGAGGATAGGGATGTTGCCGACTATGTGAAGGCGCTAGAGGAGTCCAAGGATGCCGCTGAGATCCCGGATGTTTCGGGTGAGATGATTGCACAAGAGTTTGAACGCTATTTGCGTCGTCGTTCGAAGGATTAAAGGCGAAGCCCCAACAACATATCTACCGTATCGCGCAATTGCATCGCATCTCCTCCCGATGATCCCTCAACACTTAAGCGGCTCCACTCTTGCAATAAGTCAAGAGCTCTTGGCGTATCTAAATCATCAGCCAAAGCATCAGCAATCTGGGCACAAAGTGAATCCGTCTCATGAACACTCGGCATTGACAGAGCACCAGAGAGATATTTGAGGGATTTCTCGGCCTCTATGAGCATCTCTTGGCTCCACATACGATCCTGGCGATAGTGAGAGCTCATCAGGGCATAACGTAGTGCCATCGGATGTGTTCCTTGCTCAATCAACTTCGAGACAAAGAGTAAATTTCCCTTGCTCTTACTCATCTTTTCACCATCAAAGCCGATCATCCCTGTGTGAACATAGTGTGCTGCTAACTCTTTTCCCGTCAGCACCCTAGCTTGTGAGCGACACATCTCATGGTGTGGAAATACCAGATCGCTACCACCACCTTGGATATCAATAAGGCTTTCCTGCCGATTATCCCCAGTCAGATAGTGCATTGCTATGGCCGTGCATTCGATATGCCAACCAGGGCGTCCGTCACCAATGCTCGTACTCCAACCCGGCTCACCTTCTCGCTGTGCCATCCAGACCAAACAATCCAGAGGGCCTAACTTGCCTGCCAGCTGTGGATTTCCTCCTCGTTGCGAAAAAATAAGTTCCATCTCTGACTGCTCCAGATGTGCCAAACCACCGAAGCCAGTCTCTGGAGAGTTATGGAAATAATGATCTCCCTCGATCGTATAAGTCGCACCACGATCTCTCAATATTTCGATTGCATCGATGACAAGAGGTATCGACTCCACGGCACCGACATAATCTGTTGGCGCAAGGACACGGAGTGCCTGCATGTCATTGCGAAAAAGCTCTATCTGTGAAGTAGCGAGCTCCTTC
>SYEK01000026.1 GCA_005800815.1 Actinomycetota bacterium | reverse complement strand
GGCTGCAAATCCAACAAGACCCTTCTTCTTCATACCATCTAGCATCTTGAGGAACTCATCCCAGTTTGTCACGTTATCTGCATTCAATCCAAGATCAGCAAACATTGACTTACGGAAATGCATACCCCATGGGTACCAAGACTGTGGAACGAAGTACTGCTTGCCATCTAGGCCAGTTGAGGCAATCTTGTAACTCTCTGAATATTGATCACCAATCTTGTCCCACACACCTGTGAGATCTACCAGTAATCCCTGCTCTGCAAAGAACTGCATGCGGTATCCAGCCATCCATGTGAAGGCATCATCGGGTGTTCCCTGAAGATACTGCGAGAGGTTGTTCTGGAATGCATTTGACTCTGTTGAGTTGAGCTTGACCTCATTCTCTGTCTTGGCTGTGTAGGCAGCGATCAAAGCCTCGGCCTGTGCTGTAGGGCCTGCATCAACCGAGCGTGATCCAAATGCAAGTGGACCTGTCGACTTGGAACCGCAACCTGCAAGGAGAGTTCCTCCTGCTGCGATTCCCAAACCACCGACTGCAGCACCCTTAAGTACTGAGCGGCGAGAAATACCTTTATTCTGTTCTGACATTGAGTTCCATTTCTCTAGAGATGAGATCTTCGAAAGGTCATCGGGCAATGAGGGGCCAAGGCCCAAAGACCCCCTAAACCTAGAGGGCAGAGTCCCGAATCTGAAGGCTCGCACAGGTAACAAATCGGTCACGTTTTAGAGGATTTCGGCTCAAGGCCCGGCTATCCCCGGACCACTTGAGGGGCTTTTTTGTGGAATTAGCCTGGACACTAGGGCCATGATGGGCTGGCGAGGGGCGATGCTTGACATATCTCGCCACTTCTTTGATGCCGCCTTCATCAAGAAGACCCTCAGCGCTCTGGCTATATTTGACTACAACACCCTGCACCTTCATCTGAGCGATGATCAAGGTTGGCGCCTTGAGAGCAAGGTACATCCCTTACTTCATGAGCTCGGTGCTCACCGCAGGCAAAGCCAGATAAACCATGGGCTCCTACGACCAAGATTTGATGGGATAGAGCATTCGGGACATCTCACCCATGAGGATGTGCACGAGATTATTGCTCATGCCAAAACACTTGGAATGCAGGTCGTCCCAGAGATTAATATCCCTGGCCACACTGGTGCGCTATTGGCTGCATACCCACAATATGGAATAAATCAAAAGCATGTTGAAGTAAGTGGACAATGGGGAATATCAGATCATTTACTACGTCCCTTCCCAGAGGTTTTTGAGTTTCTACAAACAACCTTCGAAGAGGTGGCCTCACTCTTCCCATCGGAATATATCCACGTTGGAGGAGATGAATCTCTGATAGAGAACTGGCTTTTAGACCCTCAAGTCCTCGATTTCATGATTCAGAAAGATCTGAGTTCAACCAAAGATGTCTTTATTTTCTTCATGAGAGAGATTGAAAAAATTATAAGTAACCTTGGGAAAAAAATGATCACTTGGGATGACGCGTTTGCATTTGACCCCAATAGAGCAACACGGGCGATAGTCATGTCCTGGCGGGGGGATGCGATAGCACAGATCGCATTAGATCATGGACGTGAGGTGATTCAGGGGCCGGTATTTCCGACATATTTTGATTACTCATATGAGGTTTCACCCTCAGAGCCACTGGCTATTGGAGGAGCGATTACTCTTGGGGATATTCTCTCCTTTTCACCCCTTCCTGGTGTGATGGGAGTGCAGTTCCAACTCTGGAGTGAGTACATTCAATCTCCCCTACATGCTGAGTACATGATGTGGCCTCGAGCAGCTGCCTTGGCATACCGTTGTTGGGGCGGGGAGGTTGGTTTTGATGCCTATTTCGCAGCACGTCTTCCCTTATTACATAAGCTCGGCATCACGATACGCGATGAGGACCCGCTGCAAAGATTGAATATCGCCCACCTTGGAATTGGCGAGTTTCATGAAGGATTTCCCATCTCTTTGATGACGGAGGTTCTTGAAAAATCCGCGATTACTGGCGAGGTTGCAAGAGATTTTTAATGAGTTCAAACATCTCAAGCCTTCGAACTAACCCAATATTTTCAAAATCCGTGAAACCTCATGGGTGATCGCAAGTCGAGCAGGACCTACATACTTTCGGGGATCTACCAATGCTGGATCATTTTCTAATGCTCCACGCACTTCATGAGTGAAAATAGAGTTGAGATGAGTTGCGACATTGATTTTGCTCATACCCGCTTTAACTGCTCTTCCTAAATCAGCATCACTGACCCCCGATGAGCCATGTAATACAAGTGGTAACTCAACACTACGGGCGATCTCCATGATCAGGTCGAAATCCAGGGTTGCATCACGAGTGGTCATAGCGTGTGAGGAGCCCACGGCGACTGCTAGTAAATGCGCCCCGGTCGCCTCTGCAAATTCCCTCGCTTCAAGAGGATTAGTACGAACCCCTGGTGCATGGAGGCCATCTTTGCCACCAACCTCACCAATTTCTACCTCTAAGGTGGCACCGTAACTCTTACATAAGGAGGCCATGCGCATACTCGCTGCCACATTCTCGAGGTACGGAAGCTCTGATCCATCAAACATCACAGAGTCGTAGCCAAGATCAAGTGCCTGTCTTACAAGCTCCTCGCTCTTAGCATGATCTAGGTGCACAGATACTGGGATAGATGAGCTCTCAGCAATTGCAATTGTTGCCAACGAAATAGGTTTCAATGAGTTGTGATACTGAATGCAATTTTCACTCACTTGTAAAATCACCGGTAAATGAGCAATCTGCGCCCCATCTACAATCGCCTCAGCATGCTCTAATAAAATAACATTGAAGGCGCCAACTGCTTTAGAGCACGATCTCGCATCACTCACCAAAATTCCAGCCTGAGTTCGAGACATCACACCCCTTTCGGTTATTCACAGTTGTTGACTCTATACTTACTAACATTCTAAACTGTCGACCATGTCTTCTTCATGTTTTGTCGACTTGGAAATCGCTTCTCAACCTCATATCTGGAGATTAGTCTCAGAGTTTGCCCCCAGCGTATTACACAAACTTCCACAAAAAGGTGAACGTGTTGCCGTAGTTGGGTGTGGAAGCTCTTGGTTTATGTCAATGGCGTATGCAGCGCTGCGAGAAGCGGCAGGGCATGGAGAGACTGATGCCTACCCTGGCTCAGAGTTCAATCATAATCGTAAGTACGATCGTCTCGTAATAATCACCCGTTCAGGAACTACGACAGAAATCATTCAATTACTCCAAAAAGTTAAAATTCCCTCTGTCGTAATCACAGCAATTTTTGACTCGCCTGCCGAAGAGTGTGCGAGTGCGACAATCACAATGGATTTTGCCGACGAACAATCCCTTCTTCAGACTCGTTGGGCGACAGCTGCCCTCGGGCTCTTACGAACTCACCTGGGCTTTGACTTGAACACAATCATCCAGGATGCGCAGGCTGCACTATCGAGTGACATCTCTGAACTTATTGAAGTTAGTCAGATTACTTTCTTGGGCAGAGGCTGGACTATTGGATTAGCCCAAGAGGCCGCGTTAAAGACTCGGGAGTCATCTCAGTTTTGGGCTGAGGCTTATCCAGCCCTTGATTATCGCCATGGCCCACTCGCTATCTCCCAGCCTGGCCGAGCAGTGTGGGCATTTGGGCAGGTTCCCACCGATCTCATCCGTGATATCAGAGCAACAGGTGCACTCTTTGAATCGAGTTCTCTAGATCCTATGGCGCACTTGATCCGTGCTCAAAGAGTCGCCGTAGCCATCGCCAAGAAACGTGGCCTCAATCCCGATAGCCCTCGTGGACTTGCTCGATCCATCATTCTTGACAACTAATAATGATTCAAAATATGGAATATGTTGTTGCCGTTGATGTTGGTGGCACCGATATCAAGAGTGCTCTTATCGATAGAAATCTCATGATTATCTCGGAGAAGGTTATCCCAACACCACTTTCTGGGAACACACAAGAGAAAATTTTAGACTCTCTCATAGAGCTTGTCGCAGAGTATTCAAAAATTCAAAAAGTCTCCTCAGTTGGAGTATCTTTCCCTGGAATATTTGATGACAAAAATGGAATTTGTATCTGGTCTGAAAATTTAATTATAGAAAATTTCCACATCAAGGATCTTCTGGAGAAAAGAATCCAAGTTCCGATTATCGTAAGGCATGATGTCCGGACTGCTGCGATTGCGGAGTTACGGATTGGCGCGGCGAAAAATACTGATAATGCGATATATATGTCGCTGGGAACAGGGATTGCGGCGGCAATTATCATGAGTGGAAGCATTTGTGCCTCCAATGGCTATGCAGGTGAGATAGGCCATGTGAATGTCAATGGAAAATTTGCCTGTGTTTGTGGAAAATTTGGCTGTCTTGAGGCTGCATCGTCAACGTTGGCGATTAGTAAGGCCTATGCATCATTGAGTAGAACTCAGGGAGTAAGCACGGAAAAGATCCACTCATTAGTTCTTCAAGGTGATGCAACCGCTATGGATGTCTGGCGTGATGCGATGTCAGCGATAGGCCGAGCTTGTGAAATTCTTGTGACGCTTCTGGCTCCAGAGGTGATTGTTCTTGGGGGTGGACTTTCAAATGCAAAGGCAGCCCTGCTAGACCCTGTTTCACAGTACCTTGCGGACTCTCTCTCATTCCAACAAAGACCTCGAGTTGAGTTAGCCCATTTCGGCTCAAAGGCTGGCGTGATCGGCTGCGCGATAATCGCCTTTGAATTACTGCCAGGATAGATCACTGACATAGCAAGGCGACGCCTCAACACTGGCAAATCTGCCTCCGAAAAGCCCGCCTCTTGTAATTCGGCTAAACCAGGGCCACCATTCATAAAGCATCCCCCTGTTTTGACCGAAGGAGACCGCTATGAAAGTCGCCGCTTTGATCCCAGGTAAGCGCGTTGAAAGCATCTCGGAAAGTGCCACCCTCCATGACCTAGTGAATGCATTAAATATCCACCATGTCGGGGCATTGGTCGTCTCCCCTGATGGAAAAAAAGTTGATGGCATCGTTTCAGAGCGCGATGTCGTGCGCGCGATGCCAGGTAAATTAGATGAGATAGCCAGTATGCGGGTGCGGGACTTGATGACATCAGAGGTGATTACCTGCTCCCCCGATTCAACTGTGGCCGAACTCATGACAGTCATGACCGAGCGACGAATTCGTCATATTCCAGTAGTCGATGGGACAGGAGATCTGATTTCTATTGTCTCAATCGGGGATGTGGTCAAGGCCTACATCAGTGATTTACAGAGTGAGCAAAAAGCGTTGAGTGATTATCTGAACTCTTAGGCTAATTTCGCTTTCCAAAGATTTTACTGAGTAAGCCTGGCTTAATGGATGTGCTCTGATGTCCTGCACAACGATCGATCTGAGCTACACCCTCCAACGCCTCTTCGATGTGCTGACCACAGCCAGACCAGGTCATTTTTTTACAGAGATCACATAGGACGGGTGAACACATATGAAGAGCCTATAGGCCCGTGATGCGAACTGCAGCCAATGAGACTCCCCCGAGGATTACCCAGGCACACAATCCCATCGCCATAGGTCGTGCGCCAATCACCCTGATTGAGCTCCAGCGAACAGTCGAACCCAGGGCAACTAGGCCAGCACCAAGTAAGAGTTTGCTCGTTAAAACTATTGCATCATATACGTTGGTTGGAATCTGAAAAATATTGCTAACTACTGCAAGAGCGACAAAGCCAACGACAAAAAATGGGATCAGTGGAATCTTCTCCGATGATTGAGTGCTCTCTCCCTGTGCGAGTAAATAACGGCGATGGCGAATCGAGAGAATAAGAACGATCGGGGCCAGCAAGCACACACGGGCTAACTTAATTACGATCGCTGACTTGAGGGCCTCATCGCTCCATACCGAGGCGGTTGCAATCACTTGGCCAACATCATGTACGGCCGCGCCGGCCCAAGCACCAAAGCTCTGATCACTCAATCCCAGCAGATGACCCAAGAATGGAAGTACAAAAATCGAGAGTGTCCCACACAGTGAGATCAAGCCGATTGCATATGTGGTCTCTTCTTGTGTTGCACGGGTCTGCGGGCGAATCGCCGCCACTGCAGTGGCACCACACACTCCGAATCCGACTCCGATAAGTAGTCCGAGATCACCACTCACCTTAAATATCTTTGCGAGCCCGAGAATTCCAAAGATAGTCAAGGTGACTATTACCAGTACTGTGAGAACTCCTTTGAAACCTATAGCCTGTAGAGAGAGAACACTTACCTGTACGCCAAGCAAGGCGACACCGATACGTAGAAGTTTCTTACTGGCAAAAGTTGTTCCACTACTTGCAAAAGTGGGCCATGTCAAAAAGTTCGCGATCAAAAAGCCAAAGGCTACACATAGTGCCAAGGCGCTGATCGCTGGTTGAAGACTATTTATTGCAAAGGCCAGGGCCACTACTGTGGCGATGAGGCCTACTCCTGGCAGGTTTTTGATCACGAGATACCTAGCTTTGCAGACCAAGACTTAATTTGCTCTAGGACTTGATCGGTAATCATGATTTCATCTGTCGTATCTAAGGTTTCTGGATTTACTCGGTTGGATCCAGGAAGGCGACCTCCAGCCAGTTTGACATGCTCTTTGAAATCTTGTGTGCGGGTGTTTGCACCATCTACAGATAGCTTGGCGGCATCAATCGCAATAACGAAGTGAGAGATCTGCTGAGGTAGTCCATCTTGATCTGCAGCAAACATATCAGGGATATTTTTTGCCAACGTTGGACCGATGAGCATGCCTGTGAGTGATTCGACAAGTACTGCCAGGGCATATCCCTTGGCCCCACCAAGAGGTGCAAGCATTCCAGCCAGAGCCTGCTTTGCATCTGTTGTAGGCCCACCATCTTTTGTAAATGCCCAACCAGGCTCTAGCTCTGCACCTGCTTGAGCCTTTGCTTGAATCTTTCCACGAGCAACGGCGCTCGTTGCAAGATCGACAACAGTTGGAGGGCTCGTTGGAATACCCGCAGCAAGCGGTGAGGTCGAGAGCAGTACTTTGTTTCCACCCCACGGTGGCATGACTGCCGGTCCTGTACTAAAAGCGATTCCGACTAATCCACGATTGATCATTGGCCAGACATAAATCCCGAGTGCACCGCAGTGATTCGATCGGCCAACACCTACGGCTGCGACTCCATTGATCATCGCACGCTCCACAGCAACTTGGGAGGCATGGTGCAGCTGCCAGTGCCCAAGACCATCATCGCCATCAAAGACGACAAGACTTGGTAGATCTGTGACGATCTTTAACTCTGCCTTTGGATTTATTCCACCGGCCTGCAATCGGGATAAATAAAAAGGTAATCGCATAAGACCATGACTACCAATGCCCCAACGATCACTTGCCACAATTGCCCGTGCAGTTACCTCTGCCCTCTGCCTTAAGACACCTGTGGCCTCGAGCAAGCCAGCAGCAGTGGTGATAGCCGAACCAACGCTGAGTTGAGCCATTTAATTACTACTCTCCTTCAGTGCCCCTACTGCATGAGTGGCCGGCTTTGAGTTCAACACTAACTCAATATTTGCGGCAAGAATCTGATTGATACGCTGTTGGCTCGCAGTAGTTATCCCTGCAACGTGAGGGGTCAAAATCAAATTAGGGATGATCTCCATCTCACCCTTGATAGGTGGCTCTTGAACACGTACGTCAAGGGCAGCGCCAGCGATTTTCTGTGACTTCAGGGCTGCGATGAGATCAGGTTCATTGATGACCTCCCCGCGGCCAACATTGATAATGATGGCCGCAGGCTTCATCAAGGCAATTGTTGTCGTATTGATGCAGCCATTCGTATCTGGGGTCGATGGCATGTGAATACTGAGAACATCGCTGCGCCCTAAAACATCTTCAAATGTTGTGAGCTCTATACCTGAAAGATTTTTTGCATATGGATCATATCCAAGAACCGAGCAGTCAAAGCCTGTCAGGAGTTTTGCCGTTGCTAATCCCGTTGCGCCGCACCCTAATAACCCCCACGTCAAGCCAGATAGTTCCTGACCAGGTGTGCGCACCCAACCACCATCATGTGTTGCAATATTGTGTCCTGCAATATTGCGCAAAAGGTTGAGAGCCAGGCCAAGTGTGAGCTCACCGACACTTACCGCGTTTGCACCTAGACCTGCTACTACAACGACGCCTGCAGTATCTGCGGCCTTGATATCGATGTTATCTAATCCCACACCTGCACGTGCGATAATTTTCAGCTTCGGAGCTGCAGCAATGAGATCAGCCGTGACTTTCGTGCGGTTACGCACAACCAGTGCTGATACATCAGCCAGTGCTGCTTTGAGCTCCTCTGGATGACTCCACAGATCATCATCTCTGAGAATATGAAAGCTCCCCTCCAGTTTTTGGAGGGGAGCTCCCCAAACATCTTCAGAGATCAGAATCATTATGCAGAGATATACAACTTCGTGAATGTGAACTCACGATGGCCCATGACCTCGGCCTTACACAGTCGGCCATTGACCGTGTCATAGATGACATCCATCATCATGTCACCAGCCACAGTGAGATCGTATTCATATCGAAGTAGGCCCGATACATCTAAATCGATGTGCTCTGTCATTGACTTCGCAGTCTTTATGTTTGCGGTGAGTTTGAGAACGGGGATGATGGGGTTACCGATGACATTGCCCTGTCCTGTGGGGAATAGGTGAATGACAGCGCCACCAGCGGCCATAAGAGTCACGCACTCAGCTGCCGCAGAGGAGGAGTCCATGAAGTACAGACCTGGATTCTTGGGATCTGGTGCTTGTGCAGGCTTTAAAACACCAACGACTGGAACCGATCCAGTCTTTGCAATGTTGCCCAACGCCTTTTCCTCAATCGTTGTCAAACCACCAGCGATGTTGCCCTGTGTCGGCTGGGAACCCAGAAGATTGGCCCCTGTTGCCTCAATAACTTTTATGTAGTTGTCATATGTGAGTTGAAACAAATCACGGCATGCATCATCGATGCATCGCTGCGCAATCAGATGCTCTCCACCGGTTAACTCTGAAGTCTCACCAAAGAAAACAGAGCCTCCGGCAGCGACCCAGCGGTCAACTGCCTGTGATGTGGTTGGGCAAGAGCCAAGCCCAGATGTCGTATCTGACTCCCCACATTTGACGGACATAATCATCTCGCCCATCTGTGTAGGTTCACGTTCTAGACCCGATGCATCTTGTAAAAACATCGCAGCGACCCGACTAGCCTCTTGGATAATCTGCAGGTCACCCTTTCCCTCGATAGAAAAGGCGGCGACTGGCTTACCGGTCTTTGCAATCCCATCGGCGACTTTCTGTGTCCACTTTGGCTCGATACCGATAACAACAACTGCTGCAACGTTTGCATTGACGCCTGTTCCGATGAGTGTGTCAAAGGTGAGTTGGAGATCCTCCCCGAACTGCAGGCGACCAAATGCGTGGGGCAGTGCCAATGTGCCAGGGATAACCTTTGCAACTGCCTCTGCAGCTGCATTGGAGAGATCATCGAGAGGCAGAATAATGACGTGATTGCGGATGCCCATCGTGCCGTTCTCACGGCGATATCCCATTAAGCGCGGCTTGCTTCCCATCGATAACTCCTCATGTTGTGTGTATGGATGTAATCGCCCTTTTTGATAGCCGCCGATGCGAGTCCGACTTTGATGCCGTATTTGATGATCGCATCGCCCTCGGCCAGATCGGTCAGTGCAAATTTATGTCCCAGAGGGATCGCGTGGTTAAGCAGGGCAGTGCTCTCGGTGCCCTCTTTGACCGAGCGCCCATGCAGGATCCCCGGTTGCATATCCTCCATCACGACCGCGACGTTATCGCCATCGTGGTGGAGTAAAAACTGCGGTGGGGTAATCGCCATGGATGCCCATGCCTTTCGCTTTGATGTGGGAGTGGTCTGACCTCTTGCCAGATTCTAAGTCAGTCAAGCCTGCGACGTCTACCCCTCTGACTTAATTTCAGGCAGTGGTCTAACCTGTAACTATGGGCAATGAGCTTCGATACGGCATTATCGGCGCTGGCAGCATGGGGCGAGAGCACATGCACAACATCGCGATTATGGGTGGGGCCAGGATTACTGCCATCAGCGATCCTCACGCGCCATCCCAAGAGGCGGCCCGAGCCCTGGCCCCAGGTGCCAGGCTCTTCTTTGATCACCGGGGGCTACTTGAGAGCGGCCTGGTCGATGCGGTCATCATCTCTACCCCCAATGACACACATACCGCCATATTAAAAGATGCTCTGGCTACAGATTTGGCGGTCTTTGTCGAAAAACCCCTTGCAACTACCGTGGAGGATTTGAGATCCATTGTGGCCTGGGATGACAAGCGAAGTGCGATGACATGGATGGGACTTGAGTATCGATTCATGCCCCCGGTTGCCGAAGCGATTGCCAGGGCTAAGGCCGGCGATGTTGGCACGGTAAGGCAAGTCTCCATCCGCGAACATCGTGAACCATTTTATCCAAAGGTAGATAATTGGAACCGCTTCACCGAGCGCACTGGTGGCACCTTAGTCGAAAAATGCTGTCATTACTTCAACCTGATGGATATCGTCATTGGTGAGCAACCTATTCGAGTCTTTGCATCAGGTGGACAAAGTGTCAATCATTTAGATGAGAAATATGATGGTAAGCCTGCAGATGTACTTGATAATGCCTACGTTGTTCTTGAGTATGCAAACGGCGCACGTGCCATGTTGGATCTTTGTATGTTTGGTGAAGGCTCTTTCGATAAAGAGATTTTAACAATTATTGGTGATGGCGGAAAAGTCGAGTCATTTCTGCCCTCTCAAACTCTTCGTTCATCACGCCGAGAGGACTGGGGTACACGAACTGGCTGGGGAATCGGTGAGAGCATAGGTAAAGGTAGTGAGATCAAATATGTCCATAATTTGGATATCAAATACATGGGTCACCACTACGGTGCCTCTTATATCGAACATATCAAGTTCCGTGATGCGATTTTAAACTCAACCCCTGCAGAGGTCACATTGAAAGATGGTGTGACTAGTGTTGTCACAGGCCTTGCCGCCCATAAGAGTATTAATGAGGGCCGAGTAGTTGAAATCAAGGAGCTTTGGGGTTAGTGCACACTGTAATTCTCGATACCGATATCGGTAGCGATGTAGATGATGCGCTAGCTCTTGCCATACTTTTAGGCTCAGATACCGTCAATTTGTTAGGCATAACCACTGTCTATGGCGATACACAACTACGCGGACAAGTAGCGCTATATCTGTGTTCTCTTGCCGGACGAAAAATCCCAACATTTGCCGGTGAATCACTCCCTATTTCTGGCAGAGAAGTTTGGCTTTCTGGATCTGAAGGAGAAGGTATTGAATCTCTCGATCAATTTAAACTCGAAAAAGACTCTGGGATTCACTTTCTGGTTAATACTATCAACTCACTGCCTGGACAGGTAGATCTCTTGGCTATAGGACCACTCACAAATATTGCAAAGGCAATCGAGATATCCGATAATTTTTCCAAAAATATCAAGAACTTATGGATTATGGGCGGTGACTTTTCAAAATCTAAAGTCGAGCATAACTTCAAGTGTGATATCGATGCTGCAAAAAGAGTCTTAGAATCAAAGATCCCAATCACCATCCTCGATTTACCTTCGTCACAAAAGACAATCATCAAGTGCGCCGAAATCAATCGTATTCAGAACTCAGGAAAGTTAGGTCCTTTTCTTCACTCAGAGATTATGAGGTGGATCCGACCAAGAAATCAGGATTGGACCACTCCTCATGATCCAATCGCGATTCTTGGTTGCTTACGGCCTGAACTATTTGAAATCTCAAAGCAAGGAAAAGTTGAAATCAAAGTTAATGGAGTCAGTGAATGGAGTGAAGATTCCATTGGCAACGTTCGACTAATCTCTCCAAAAGAGCCTAAGATCGTCGTTGATGAGATGATTGACTTGTTGAATAGGTTGTATTAGCTACCAGCTACTCCAGGACTTTGCATGAGTATCAACGATCTCGGCAAGTTGTTCCAGGCGTGGAATAGAGGTTGTACGCAGTGCTATCGGAATATCCGGGGCTCCAACTATGTCTGCCCATACGGCACGACCTGCAAGAAAGCCACTCGCCCCACCCATAGCACAAGCCTTGACGGCATCATTAAAGAATGGCTGCTTCACACCGTTTGAGAGTACGACCCACGGTGAACCGATGGCCTCTGAGATACGGTCGGCGTTTTTCATCACTAAATTTAAATTACCTTCACCATGAAAAGGGACCTCTGCCTTATACAGATCTGGTCTCCATATTGCAGCCTCACGTGCTGCGATTATGATCTCTTCTTCACGATTAAAACTCTTTGATGTATCCCTGGGTGGCTTCACAATAATCTCGACAATTGATGGAAGATCAGAGATCTCGCAAAGCTTCTTAAAATCCTGAACTAATGCAGCTCTTGCCTCTGGAGATTCATCGTTGCGCCACAAAACTAAAAACTTCAACCCTACGCTTCCAATATCACGCATGCGAATTGGATCTATATCAGGGTCCACAGCAGTATCTGTTGCTGCACCACCTGGTGGGCCAACCAATAAATCTGCAGCAGCGATCAATCCACATGAGTTTTTCAGAGCCTTGTGATCGATGATTGCATCTATTCCAAACTCTTGATCGACCAGTAAGGCTGAAGCAAATGGTGAAAGTTCGCGTGCGACATCGACCTTGAATTGGGTCAACTGTGAATCCGGTACCGGAGTGCTTTGATGGGCAGCAAACATTCCACGTAGAGCCTCACGCTGATCAACTGCAACCATAGCAAGGGCGCCTGATGGCCTTGCTAATTGAGTGAGTGGTTTTCTCATTTATATGCCTGTAGAAATGAATCGAGTTCGGGTGTAGTTGGAATCATCGATTGAGCATCAAGGCCGCGACATGAAAGGGCTGCCGCTGCATTTGCTCGGCGCAATCCATCCTGCAGACCGTAACCCTGGAACAATTGAGCGATAAGAGCGCCATGGAAGACATCACCGGCACCCAGTGTGCTCACTACATCTACTTCAAATCCAGTTGCACTCACAGATCCTGTCTGCAGGGAATATCCCAGGCTTCCCTTCGAGCCCTGGGTGGCTACAACCGTATTTCCTGCGTTTTTTGAGTCTTGTTCAATGGCTAGAGCCAATTTTAGCCCCGGATGACGAAGAGCCATCTGATGATCAGTCGGAGCAAAAAGATCGACTTGGGATGCATCAAATCTTTCGACGTTGTAGCCGGCATCGAATGAGATCAGCGGGCCATTACCTCGAACGAGGCCACTTATCTGTTGCATACCTACATGATCTGCATGCACCCATTGTGCCTTTCGCAACAACTCTTGTGCCGCGCTATTGAGTGTCTCTTGTTTCGTAGGCTGACGAGTACTAATCGCACGTGTGTTACGAGCTTTTGAGGCGACGATGACACTTCCTGCGGTTGCGCTGACTCCGATTGAGATACCGCGTGTATCCACACCCTCATTTGCAAATATCTCCATAACTTGAGCACCATCGGCATCATCACCAATCGTGCCCACGATTGCACTTCGAACCCCTAGACGGCTCAGTGCCACTGAGGCGACGGCTGCAGGTCCCCCTCCTGCACGTATGACTTCTTGGGCAACCACACGCTCATCCTCATCGGGATAGAGATTAACGAGTGCGATTGTGTCCATTGTTATGACACCTGCACAGACAACTTCAATATCACTCAACGCTTATTCTTCTCTTTCGCATCAGCTAAGGCGACCGCACGGGCACCAGTAATATGCTGCATCGTGAGTTTGGAGGCAAGTTCGCCATTTCCAGATTCGATCGCCTTAAAGATCTCATGATGCTCTC
>SYEK01000025.1 GCA_005800815.1 Actinomycetota bacterium | reverse complement strand
GGGAGCAGGAGACCGGGAGGTCGAATCTCCCCGCCCCGACCAGATGTCTTTTAGTTCATAATTTATTTAGGAGCACTTGTGAAAAGTACGGTTGAGAAACTTTCCCCAACACGCGTGCGTCTTGATATCGAAGTTGAATACAGTGAGATGAGTTCACATGTAGCCGATGCTTACAAGAAGGTCGCAACACGGGTGAATATCCCAGGGTTTCGCAAGGGCAAAGTCCCGGCTGCAATGATTGATCAGCGCATTGGACGTGGAACAGTATTGGATGAGGCGATTAATGCGGCGCTTCCAGATTTCTATAGTAAGGCAGCTCGCGAGCATTCTGTGGCTGTTATCGGGCGTCCTGTGGTTGATATTAAAGAGTTTGTCGACAAGGAAAAACTCACATTTACTGTCGAGGTCGATGTTCGTCCAGAGGTGAATCTGCCAGATTTCTCAACAATCACGATCGAAGTCGATGATGTAGTGGTTACAGATGCAGATGTCGATGAGCAGGTTCAATCGCTTCGTACGCGTTTTGGAACATTGACAACTGTTGAACGTGCAATTGTTAAGGGTGATTTTGCAACCCTTGATATGGATGCATTTATCGATGGCAAATCAGTTGAGGGTGGACAGGCAAATGAGATTTCTTACGAGGTCGGATCAGATCGCATGATTCAAGGCCTTGACGATATTTTGATTGGGATGTCTACCGGGCAGACAAAGGAGTTTGAGACCCAGTTGGTCGGTCAGGCCGAGGGTGAGAAAGGCCAAGTCAAGGCCACTGTCAAGGCAGTTAAAGAGCGCGAGCTACCTCCAGTAGATGATGCCTTTGCAAAACTAGCCTCCGAGTTTGATACTTTGGATGAACTTAAGGCCGATTTCGTTGTGCGTCTTGGCCGGGTGAAGAGGATGGAGCAAGGGACTCAGGCCCGCGATCGTTTAGTTGAGAAACTCCTGGGGGATTTAGATATCCCAGTGCCAGAGAATCTCGTTGAAGTTGAGGTAAATGAGCACCTTAAGGGTGAGGGCCGAAGTGAGGATGCCGATCACCGCACAGAGGTCCAGGGCCAGGTCCGCTCATCCATAAAATCAGATTTCCTTCTCGATGCGATAGTGCAAGCCGAGGATGTCCAGGTCACTGAGATTGAGCTCACTGAGTATTTAGTCCGATCTTCTCAGCGATATGGGATGGCTCCACAGCAGTTCGCTGAAGAGCTACAAAAAGCCGGACAGATTTCACAATTAGTCGCAGAGGTAACCCGCGCTAAAGCACTTGCCTCAATCCTGGGTCGCATCACAGTCAAAGATGTATCTGGCAATCGCATTGATCTTGAAGCCCTGCGCCCACCAGCGCAGGTTTCAGATGTAGCCGAAGAGGCTTAATTCCTCTTTGGCTTTAGCCCTGAGCGAACATCACAGGGTTCGGGTGGTTTTTGAGTGAAATTGGGAAGCATTTATTGCGCAACATTGTTAGCCTGACCACAGGAGACAAACATGCAATCGAAGGGACTACACGTGGATTTTCTTGACCCACAAGCTGGCCAAATCCAGTCTCGCTCATCTGGCGTTGGAATGATTGGTCTAGATGACCAGGTCTACAATCGTCTACTCCGCGAGCGCATCATCTTTCTTGCCGGTGAAGTGCGAGACGATATGGCAAATGCGATCTGTGCCCAGATCCTGCTTCTAGCGGCCGAGGATTCCAATAGAGATATCTATCTCTATATTAACTCTCCTGGGGGCTCAGTTACTGCTGGTATGGCAATCTACGACACCATGCAGTACGTCAAAAACGATATTGCAACGGTTGCCATGGGTATTGCAGCATCAATGGGCCAGTTTCTGCTCACCGCAGGTGCACCTGGCAAGCGATATGCAACCCCTAACGCACGTATTTTGATGCACCAGCCCCTCGGTGGAATCGGTGGAACTGCAACCGATATCCGCATCCAGGCAGAGCAGATGGCCATTATCAAGCGCACTCTCTCAGAGATCAACGCCAAGCACACAGGACAGACACTGGAGAAGATTCTCATCGATTCAGATCGTGATAACTGGTTCAACGCCCAGGATGCGAAGGCTTATGGCTTTATTGATCATGTTGCCACATCTGACGGACAAGTATTTGGAGGAAAAGCGTAATGAAAAATATCCAAGAAATCACCTCACGCTACGTTCTTCCAACTATCGAAGAGAAGACCGCATATGGTTTTAAGCGTTTGGATCCATACACCAAGCTCTTTGAAGAGCGGATTATCTTTATGGGCCAGCCAATCGATGACACAGTGGCAAACGATGTCATGGCACAGTTATTGACTCTTGAGTCGATGGATCCAGATCGTGACATCATGATTTATATCAACTCACCTGGTGGTTCATTCACTGCATTGACAGCAATTTATGACACGATGCAGTTCGTCCGCCCCGATATCAGCACTATTTGTTTAGGCCAGGCGGCATCGGCTGCGGCAGTGATCCTTGCAGGCGGAGCAAAGGGAAAGCGATATGCACTCGAGCACTCGCGTATTTTGATCCACCAACCATCATCTGAAGGTGGTGGACAGGCATCAGATGTGGAGATTCAAGCAAAGGAGATCGCTCGTATTGCACGTCTACAAGAGGAGCTCCTGGCACGCCACGTCGTCAAATCAGCGCAGGAGATTGAGAAGGATATCGAGCGTGACAAGATCCTGACCGCCGCAGAGGCAGTGGAATACGGAATCATCGATCAGGTATTGGCCACCCGAAAGGCCAAGCCAGTCAGGTAATTTCCCAGTAATTACTCTCTCGGCGAACAGTATGAGGCTATAAACTCCGACATCGAAACCGAGAAGAATCTACTATTTACATATGACAAGAATCGGTGAGACTAGCGACCTCCTCAAGTGTTCCTTCTGCGGAAAAACTCAGAAGCAGGTGAAGAAACTCACCGCCGGTCCTGGGGTTTATATCTGTGATGAGTGCATCGAACTTTGTAACGAGATCATCGTCGAAGAGCTCTCTGAGGCCACATCCCTTGGCCTGGCCGAACTGCCCAAGCCTCACGAGATCTTTGATTTTCTTCATCAGTATGTAATCGGTCAGGATCGGGCTAAGAAATCCTTATCGGTTGCTGTCTACAACCACTACAAGCGCGTCCAGGGTGGCCATCGCGAGGATGCCATCGAACTGGCAAAATCAAATATCTTGTTGCTGGGACCGACTGGTTGTGGAAAGACTCTTATGGCCCAGACGTTGGCGCGTATGCTCAACGTTCCATTTGCTATCGCAGATGCAACGGCATTGACTGAGGCTGGATATGTCGGTGAAGATGTTGAGAACATCTTGCTCAAACTACTTCAGGCCGCCGATTACGACGTTAAGAAGGCAGAGACAGGGATCATCTATATCGATGAGATCGACAAGGTCGCTCGTAAGTCTGAGAATCCATCCATCACTCGGGATGTATCCGGTGAGGGTGTTCAGCAGGCGCTACTTAAGATTCTCGAAGGAACTGTCGCATCAGTTCCACCGCAAGGTGGGCGCAAACATCCCCATCAAGAGTTCATCCAGATCGATACGACAAATGTCTTATTCATCGTTGGTGGAGCATTTGCAGGTCTTGAGAAGATCATCGAATCTCGGAGCGGTAAGGCAGGGGTCGGATTCAATGCAACTCTTCAAGATGCATCTGAGAAGAACCGTAAGGATATCTTTGCCGATGTCATGCCAGAGGATCTCTTGAAGTTCGGGATGATCCCTGAATTTATCGGCCGACTTCCTGTTCTAACGAGCGTTGAAAACTTGGATAAGACTGCTCTTATACAGATTCTTACTGAGCCAAAGAACGCCCTTGTGAAGCAGTATCAGCGCCTGTTCAATCTAGATAACGTCGAACTTGAATTCTCACTTGAGGCCCTTGAGGCGATAGCCGATCTTGCCCTGATACGTGGCACAGGAGCTCGTGGACTACGTGCCATTATGGAGTCCGTACTTCTCACCGTGATGTATGACGTGCCCAGCCGCAGTGATATCGCAAAGGTCTTAGTGACTAAAGACTGCATCCAATCTGGCACACAACCTGAGTTCATCCGCCATACTGGAGATATTCCAAAGCGCGCAAGAGGCCAAAAGAGTCAAGAGGAGAAGAGCGCCTAATCTAGACTGCTCCTTATGTCCGGCGAACTAGCTCCCAGCTTCACACCAGCTGATATCGAGGCACCCCTCTATGAAAAATGGGTGAATGCTGGATATTTCAAAGCCGACTCAACCTCTGCCAAGCCGGCATTTACGATTGTCATCCCTCCACCCAATGTCACGGGCTCATTGCACATTGGTCACGCCCTCGATCACACCTTGCAGGATGCCCTAGTGCGCATGAAGCGGATGAAGGGCTTTGAGGCGTTGTGGCTACCTGGTATGGATCACGCGGGTATTGCGACACAGAATGTCGTTGAGAAACAGTTAGCCGCCCAGGGCCTTACGCGACATGAGGTAGGTCGTGATGAATTTATCAAAAAAGTCTGGGAGTGGAAGTCTGAGTCTGGCGGGGTGATTTTGGATCAGATGCGTCGCTTGGGAGATAGCGTGGATTGGTCACGTGAGGCATTCACCATGGATGCAGGTCTATCGAGTGCTGTCTTGACTATCTTTAAGAGACTCTATGACCAGGGCCTTATCTATCGTGCCGAGCGCATCATCAACTGGTGCCCCCGGTGCTTAACAGCCCTTTCAGATATCGAAGTCGATCATCAAGATGACTCTGGAGAGTTCGTGCAGGTGCTCTATGGTGAAGGTGAGATCCAGATAACCGTTGCGACAACACGTGCAGAAACGATGCTTGGCGATGGCGCAGTTGCAGTCCACCCAGATGATGTGCGATATCAACATCTGGTCGGTAAGCAGGTCTTGCTCCCACTTGCTAATCGCTACATCCCCATCATCGCCGATGAGTTGGTTGAGATGGAGTTTGGAACCGGTGCAGTCAAGGTAACGGCGGCCCATGATCCCAATGACTTTGAGATGGCGATGCGCCACAACGTGCCATTCGTTGTCATCATGAACGAGCACGGTGTTATGGCCGGCTCGGGTACCCGCTTTGATGGCATGGATCGATTTGATGCACGTAGAGAAGTTGTTGAGGCTCTGCGTGCTCAGGGCCGCATCATGGAGGAGAAGCGTCCATATATTCACGCGGTCGGTCACTGCTCTCGTTGCGATATCACTGTCGAACCACGTCTATCAAAACAGTGGTTCGTCAAGGTTGCACCGCTTGCAAAGGCGGCAGGAGATGCCGTGCGTGATGCTCGCGTAAAGATAGAGCCACACGAGCTAGCACCACGATACTTTGATTGGATAGACAATATGCACGACTGGTGCATCTCGCGCCAACTTTGGTGGGGTCACCGCATACCTGTTTGGTATGGCCCCAATGGTGAGGTAAGGGTGCTCGGTCCGGGGGATAACCCACCCGATGGATACATCCAGGATCCAGATGTCTTGGATACATGGTTCTCATCTGCGCTTTGGCCATTTTCAACTCTTGGCTGGCCGGTGCAATCCGATGATTTGAGCAAGTTCTACCCGACATCGGTCCTGGTGACCGGCTATGACATCTTGTTCTTCTGGGTCGCACGCATGATGATGTTTGGCCTCTTTGCCATGGATGGTGTGCAGCCCTTCCACACCATCGCACTACATGGCTTGGTGCGCGATCAGTTCGGAAAAAAGATGTCAAAGTCAAAGGGCAACACCATCGATCCAATTGAGTTCATGGATAAATATGGGGCAGATGCACTGCGCTTTACTCTGGCGCGAGGTGCCAATCCAGGAAAAGATCAAGCCTTAGCCGAGGACTGGGTGGGTGGCTCGCGTAACTTTGCAACGAAGCTCTGGAATGCGACTCGTTTTGCGATGATGAATGGTGCAACGACACAGGGTGATCTGCCTAGGATTGACTCACTCAATGCAATAGATAAGTGGATCCTAAGTCGTTTATCAGAGGTTATTTCTGAGGTGGATTCACTTCTAGAGGAGTATGAGTTTGCACGCGCCTGCGAGCTGATGTACCACTTTGCATGGGATGACTTATGCGATTGGTACCTAGAGCTTTCCAAAGAGAGCTTGGCCTCGGGGCAATCACCTCAGACGCAGCGAGTTCTGGGCTATGTTTTGGATCATCTATTCCGATTGATGCACCCGATCATGCCATTTGTTACCGAATCTATGTGGTGTGCGCTAACGGGGCAGGAGTCTTTAGTTATAGCCGATTGGCCGAAGGCTCAGAGTGCGCACGTAGATAAGAGAGCGGAAAAGATCATCACGCAGCTCCAAGAGATAATCACCGATGTCCGGAGATTCCGCAATGAGCAAGGTATCAAGACCTCTCAAAGGATTCCAGCACGCTTTATTGCACCTGGGCATATCGATGAATATGCAAGTGCGATGGCATTTGTTTTGCGCCTAGATCTCACAGAGATCACGCCGAGTGCGCACTGTGAAGTGGGTGTGGTAAGGGTCGAGTTCGATCTCACACGTGCAATCGATGTTGGCGCAGAGCGCGCTCGCCTGGAGAAAGACCTTGCCAGTGCCAACAAAGACAAGCAGACGGCCCAAGTAAAGTTGGATAACCAGGGCTTTATGGCCAAAGCACCGCAGAGTGTTCTAGATGAAATCCGTGAGCGCTTGGCAAGGACAACGGCAGATATCGAACGGATTAGTTCGCAGTTATCAAAGCTTACCTAGGTATGAATATCTCCCCAGATGATCAAGTGCGTGTTGATGCAATTGAACAGGCTCTGCTTGCTCGGTGGCCTGAGACTCGTATCGCCCCATCAACCGAGCGCATTGCAGCCCTTGTCGATATTTTGGGTTCACCGCAGCTGACTTATCCCACGATCCATATCGGTGGCACGAATGGAAAGACGACTACATCGCGCATGATTGACTCACTTCTGTTTGCACATGGCCTTCGCACTGGTCGCTTCACAAGCCCACATCTTGAGACCTATCGTGAACGTATTGCAATCAACGGTCAACCTATCAATCCTAAAGATTTGATCTTTGCCTATAACGATATTGCCGCTTACTTAGATTTGATGGATTCCAAGTTCGAACACCCAATATCCTTCTTTGAGGCCGTTACAGCATTGGGCTTTGTGGCCTTTGCCGAGCACCCAGTAGATGTAGGTGTGATTGAGGTTGGTATGGGCGGACAATGGGATGCGACAAATGTCGTTGAGGCCGAAGTATCTCTCATTATGCCTATCGGCTTTGATCATATGGAGTATTTAGGTAACACCCTCCAGGAAATCGCCGCGACAAAGGCGGGCATCATCAAAGAGGAGGGCTTCATAGTCCTTGCCCAGCAGGAGCCTGAGGCTGCCAAAGAGTTGATCAGTAAGGCCGCACAAGTGGGTGCCCAAATTGTGCGTGAGGGCATTGAATATTCACTTGCATCACGGGCGATCGCCCTGGCAGGACAACTCATAACAATCACTGGTCTAAATCAATCCTATGAAGATATCTTCCTGCCTTTACATGGCAAGCATCAGGCGGCAAATGCAGCCAGTGCCCTTGTCGCCGTAGAGGCCTTCTTTGGCGATCAGCCCTTGGATAGTGAGGCTGTGCGCTCTGGTTTTGCAGCCGTTACCTCTCCGGGGCGCTGCGAGGTCGTTCATCGAGAGCCCACAATCATCCTAGATGCCGCCCATAACCCGCACGGTGCCAAGGCCTTGGCCCAAACCTTGGCCAATGAGTTCAACTTCGATGAAATCATCGCAGTCATCGGCATCTTTGCAGACAAGGATGCCTCTGGAATTCTGCAAGAACTCGAGCCAATCGTTGATCACATCATCTTGACGCAAAGTTCATCGACACGGGCAATGAGTTCAGTTGATCTTGCGAAGATAGCCTGCAAAATATTTGGTGCTGATCGTGTTCTTGAGCACAGTGATCTAGATATAGCCCTTGATCGTGCAGTTATAGCTGCCACTCGACCTCTGCGTGAGGATAGAGTTGGGATCATCGTGACCGGCTCGGTCGTCACGGTTGGTCAAGCCCGCAGCTATCTACGAAAGAAGTTTACGAAATGAGAGTCCTAGGTGCTTCAGTGCTCGTCATGCAGTCGCTGACTTTGAGCTTTGCAATCTTGCTTGCAATCAAGGATCAATCAACATTTGGAATCATCTATGGCTGTGTGATTGCCCTTTTATTATTTTTGACGGCAGGTCTACTCAAGCGCCGATCAGGTTTCTATATCGGCTCGATACTGCAGATATGTGCGATTGCCTTTGGCTTTTTTGTCCCATCCTTTTTCATCATGGGGGGGATCTTTGCGGGGCTGTGGGCTGCAGCGATTATTGTGGGGCGAAAGGGTGAGGCTGCTCGCGCTGCTCATCTGGCTTCCCAAGCCGAAAAGGGCTAATACACTAGGGGCGTGAGTAATGAGAAAACCCTTGTCCTAATCAAGCCAGATGGTGTGCGCCGTGGATTAGTGGGTGAGGTCATCTCCCGCATCGAGAGTAAGGGCTACCTCATCGAGGAGTCACGGATGCTCAACGCCGATCGCGGATTGCTGGAGAAGCATTACGCCGAACACATCGGCAAACCATTTTATGAGCCACTCCTTGAGTTCATGATGTCAGGTCCCATCGTTGCCATTGTGGCATCTGGCAACCGGGTCATTGAGGGCTTTCGATCACTAGCTGGCGCTACCGATCCAACGCTTGCAGCACCTGGCACAATTCGGGGAGACTTAGCACGCGATCAAGGCACCAAAGTCGTCCAAAATATCGTGCATGGATCAGATTCCTCCGAATCTGCTGCGCGCGAGATTGCAATTTTCTTCGCTAAATAATCAAGGAGCACACAAGTATGAGCGCACAGAGCAGAATGTCATTCATCGGCCGTGACATGGCCGTTGACCTTGGAACGGCAAATACCTTGGTTTATGTGCGTGGGCGAGGCATCGTCTTGAATGAGCCATCTGTTGTCGCCGTCAATCAAGATACTGGTGGAATTTTAGCCGTAGGTCTTGAGGCCAAGAGGATGATTGGTCGCACCCCTGGAAATATCGTCGCCATCCGCCCTCTCAAGGATGGTGTCATCGCAGATTTTGAGACAACTGAGCGCATGTTGCGCTACTTCATTCAAAAAGTCCACCGTCGCCGTTACTTGGCCAAGCCCCGTATTGTGGTCTGTGTCCCATCAGGCATCACAGGCGTGGAACAACGTGCCGTAAAGGATGCTGCATATGCAGCTGGTGCACGCAAGGTCTACATCATTGAAGAGCCCATGGCAGCAGCTATCGGTGCTGGACTTCCCATTCACGAACCAACTGGCAATATGGTGGTAGATATCGGAGGCGGCACAACAGAGGTCGCAGTGATCTCTCTGGGTGGAATCGTCTGCTCGCTATCAATACGCGTTGGTGGTGATGAGCTCGATCATTCAATCATCAACTGGGTTAAGCGTGAGTTCTCACTACTTTTGGGTGAGCGCACTGCAGAGGAGATCAAAATGGCTATCGGTTCGGCCTTTGAACTAGCAGGGGAAAACGATGCCGAGATTCGTGGTCGTGACTTAGCAACAGGTTTGCCTAAGACGATAGTTGTCTCGGCCAAAGAGATTCGTAAGGCGATTGAAGAGCCTGTTAATGCGATCATCAATGCCGTGAAGAGCACTCTTGATAAGACTCCTCCGGAGCTTGCATCAGATCTCATGGATCGTGGAATCGTATTGACGGGTGGTGGCGCTCTTCTCAAGGGCCTGGATGAGCGCTTACGTAGAGAGACAGGAATGCCGATTCATGTCGCAGAGCGTCCTCTGGATGCAGTTGTTGAGGGCTCTGGCAAGTGCATCGAAGAGTTTGAGGCCTTGGAGAAGGTCTTGATCTCTGAACCACGTCGATAAGGCAAAAAAAAGATGCGTAGGGGCGCTGAAGGTCGCACTCGTCTGCTCTTAATCATCCTCATCGTCACTTCTCTGCTTTTGATCACCTTGGATCTACGAGGAGTCGCTGTGCTTAAGGGTGCACGCCAAGCAAGCCAGACGATACTCTCGCCTTTTCAGCGTGCAGGAACCGTTGTACTGAGTCCGATCAAAGATTTTGTCTCAGATATCACCCGCCTAGGACGCACTCGGAGCCAGATCGAAAATCTACGCACCGAAAACGCAGAGTTAAAGAGCGAGTTACTCAATCGTCTGAGCGCTGATGCACAGCTAGATCAGTTGAAGAGCATCTTAGATCTAGCAGGCAGGGCTGGATTTAAAGTGATTAATGCCAGAGTTATTAGCCAAGGCTCCAGTCACTCATTTGCTCAGACAATTACCGTCGATATCGGATCAAAGGCTGGAATCAAGAGAAACATGACAGTCCTGTCGAAGTTCGGTATCGCCGGAGTAGTCAAAGATGTCTACCCAAACTCTGCGCTCATATCCCTAGCGACAGATCCATCCTTTCGAATCGGTGTGCGCATAGCAGGCAGTCAGCAGATCGGTATCTTATCTGGGCGTGGTAACCGCTCGGCCAACCTTCAATTAATCGATAACTTAACAACGGTAAAGGTGGGAGATATCTTGCTCTCACGCGGGAGTATCTCAAATCGCCCATTCGTACCCGGGGTTCCTGTCGGATACATAACTTCGGTAGATAACTCAGCGGGTGCGATTGCTCAGAGTGCAAGTGTTTATCTCTATACTGATTTCGCGGCGTTGAGCATTGTCGCAGTGGTCCTCGGGGCATCTGCGAGTAATCCAGGGGATGCACTTGTTCCCCTCAAGCCAAAGCCAACTCCGATTCCTACCGTCACGATCTACATCACACCCTCGCCGACTCCTACGGACTAAACTCAAATGATCAGACGCCAGATATCTACGGCAGTGCCGATTTATATAGCGATTTACATATTTCAAGAGGCACTTATCAATCAATTTCGCCTACCTTGGGGTGGTTTCTCCCTTCTACTGATCGTGTGCCTCATTTGGGCGATCTTGAGCTCCCCAGAGATAGCGGCCTTAGGCGGATTCATCTCTGGCGTGTTGATGGATCTCTCCCAGAGCTCAAGCGGACCGATTGGGCAGTGGACTCTTTTGATGGTCACTGCATCTTGTGCAGTTTCGTATCTGGGCTCTGGTAGTGAGAATTTGTCAGATAACCCCCTGGGCTTCACTTTCTTGACAACGAGTGCGATTGTCTTGCTCGAAATTGCCTACCTGACCACCGGTGCCTTGTTGGGAGTTACCGTCGGGGGCTTGAGGCATATTTTGTTCACTCTTATCGGAATTTCGATCTGGAGCATGCTTGTGACCCCTCTTGTCCTACCGATCTTCTCCCGCCTACATGCCTTTACCTTTGATACTCGGTCTGCCTTATGAATCAGCGCTGGCGTCTGAATTTACTTGTTGTACAGGTTCTGATCGTCTCACTCATGCTTGCTCTGCTTGGGCGGCTTTTCTATCTTCAAATTGCAGCAGGTCCAAAGTATCGTGATGCGGCATTGAGCATCCAAAGCCGTGATGTCGTATCGCCAGCGATACGGGGATTGATCGTCGATTCATCTGGTGTGCCCCTGGCCCTTAATAAAGTTGGGCTTGCTATTACGATTGATCGAATCGCCATCGATAAGCAGCCTGATAAGGGTGTAGAGGTGATGCAGCGATTGAGCAAGTTATTGAAACTGCAGTATGCCGATGTCTTTCGCAATACTCGTCTATGTGGAGAGCTACCCAAAGGTCAAAGGGCTGGCTGCTGGACGGGTTCGCGCTATCAGCCGATTCCAATCACTAAAGAGGCCGATCCAGATACCGCTCTGCAAATCGTAGAGCGCTCAGATCAGTTTCCAGGAGTCGATGCGCAGCCAATTGCGATAAGGAGCTATCCGGGGGTTCTCGGTGTTAATGGTGCTCACGTTCTGGGATATGTGGGTCCATTGACTCAAGGGGATTTGAGCAATACCTCTGGAAAGAAGTATTTTCGTAGTGAATCCATCGGTAAATCTGGGCTAGAGATCATCTATGACTCCTACCTGCGAGGAGTCCCAGGGATACGCACCTTGATCGTCGATCGTAAAGAGGCGATCACCTCACAAGCACGAAACACATCCCCAATCGCGGGTAATCACTTGGTCACATCACTTGATGTGCGCCTGCAGGCGGCCACTGAAATCGCACTGGCCGATGCAGTCAGACGTGGACGGGCAAATGGGTACACATCTGATTCAGGGGCCGCTGTCGTGATGGATATCAGGAATGGCCAGATTTTAGCGCTCGCCTCTTACCCGACGTATGATCCCAATATATTTGAGAGGGGTCTCACGGTTGAGCAGGCCTCAGATCTCTTCAGTGAGAAAAAGGCGGTCCCTGCGCTATCACGTGCATTGCAAGGTCTATTTGCCCCTGCATCGACATTCAAATCGATCTCGGTCATTGCAGCCGCCGAGGCTGGCTATGACTTGAATGCCTCTTACAACTGCCCATCTGAGGTCCAGGTGGGAACTCGTGCCTTTCAGAACTTCGAGAGCAAATCTGCGGGCACTATGAGTCTAAAGAAGGCCCTTGCTATCTCCTGTGACACAGTCTGGTATCGCATCGCATTTGATGAGTGGCTCAGAGATGGAGGCCTGAGTCCGAAAGCAGATCCAAATGACTATTTCTTCAAAGCAGCTCAGAGCTTTAATTTCACCCAGAGAGTAGGCATCGATCTTCCCTCAGAGTCATCCTCGCGCCTTGCAGATCGTGCTTATAAGAAGAGTTGGTATCAACAGAATAAGGATTTTTATTGCAACTACAAAGATCGCACGACCAAGGCCCAGCAGACTCCATTCCTGATCCTGCTTGCCAAGGAGAACTGCGTTGATGGAGATAAGATCCGCGCCGGAGATGCAGTCAACTTCTCGATTGGTCAGGGTGAAACGGTTGTGACTCCCCTCAAATTGGCTCAGATCTACGCTGCAATTGGTAATGGCGGAACAATCTGGCAGATGATGGTGGGTAAGGCCATCGTCAAGACCGATGGAACCCTCCTCAAAACGATGGTTCCGCAAAAACTAGGGAGTTTGAAGGTATCCAAGGCCACATTGGATTTTTTGAATCAAGCCCTGCGTCAGGTAGTTGTGGCGGGAACAGGTACTGGAGTGTTCGCAGGGTTTCCTATCGAGGTGAGTGGCAAGACCGGGACTGCTCAAGTCTTCGGTCGTAACTTGAATGGCTCACTCAAAGATGACACCTCATGGTTCGCATCTTTTGCACCGACAAAAAAACCGCGCTATGCCGTTGTGATGATGGTGAGTCAAGGAGGCTTTGGAGCATCAACATCGGGTGTTGGAGTACGAAAGATCTATGAAAGCCTTTTTGGTGTGCAGGGAAACAAGATCATTGCAGGGGCAGCGCTGTTTCCCGATGGAAAACCACCGAAGGTGCTTCCCAGGATTTCTCCTGCGACAAAGCCTAAGGTTGTCCCATGAGTCAGATTTATGCACGAGAGCGACTCTATCGGCGTAGCCGCCCATCAATCTTTGAGGGATTTGACGCTGTACTCACTGCGGCTATCGCCATATTACTTATTATTGGGACATTGTTGGTCTATGCAGCGACCAGGGATTGGTATGCGCGCAACGGCTTAGATCCACAGTACTACTTGAAACGTCACGTCATAAATATCGCTATCGGTATCGCTCTGGCGTATGGAACGACCATCATTGACTATCGTCTTCTACGGGCATATACACCGATTTTTTGGGGCTTAGCCGTTCTTGGCTTGATAATCGTTTTGATCCCCGGCTTAGGAAGTTCGGTCAATGGGGCACGCGCATGGATTTCACTGCCTGGAGGCTTTCAGATTCAGCCGGCAGAGCTGGCTAAGATTGCAATCATCATCGGGATGTCGATGTTGTTGTCTGAGCGCTCACACGATAGGAACGAACCCTCATCCCGTGATGTTCTCCAAGCACTCGTCATTGCCGCCATCCCAGTTATGCTCATTATCATCCAACCGGATATGGGGACTGCATTTATTATCAGTGCCTCCGTCATCACCATTGTTGCTGTATCGGGTGCACCATCGCGCTGGGTTGTCGGGCTACTTTTACTTGCTATCTTGATGGCAACGGTGGCAACTCAAACCGGGGTGATTAGTGAGTACCAACTCAAGCGTTTGCAAACATTTGTTGATCCGACGGCAGATACACAAGGTGCTGGTTATCAACTTCGCCAAGCCCGTATTACCGTAGGTTCAGGTGGATTACTTGGGACTGGACTATTCAATGGTCCACAGACCAATGGTCGTTTCGTGCCAGAGCAACAGACCGATTTCATCTTTACCGTTGCAGGTGAGGAGTTGGGATTTCTAGGAAGCGGAGTTATCATCTTTCTCTATCTTTTGATATTGATGCGGGCATTTGCAATCGCCAGGCGCACGAGTGATCCATTCGGCCGGTTGGTCGTTACGGGTGTCATTGCCTGGTTTGCTTTTCAGATATTTGAAAATATCGGGATGACGCTAGGGCTCATGCCAATGACGGGGGTTCCGTTGCCCTTCATCTCCTATGGTGGCTCTTCCATGTTTGCCACCTTGATCGGCTTTGGACTCATCCAGAACGTTCACGCCCGCTCTCGAGGCTAAAACAGCCCCAAGTAGGTTATTTGCCCCCTATCTGCCATACTTGGGGGAGTAGCTCAGCGCGGCTCGCGAAACCTTCGCGATAAAAGCCCAGCGCGGACAGCTCTTAGAAAAAACCTAAACGGGATTTTTTTACAACAGAGAAGCGTTTGTAACAAGCGCATAGAGGATTTGGTGGCATGGCTATTGGGCCTAAAACACCGCGCAAGCGTGCGGTCAAGAAGATATCTGCTAAGGCAGATGCAAGTGTTACCGAGGTAACAAGTGAAGAAGTAAAGAAGCCTGCACGCAAGAGAGCGCCAGCCATTCCAGTCCCTGTCTTTCAGGCAGCCCCGGATAAGCCCGTTGCAAAGACGGTACGAAAAAAAGCCACGCCAGCTCCTCCTGGTGAGCCAGGAGATTCTGGTGATGCTCCAGCAGACTCTGAAGATCGTGCAGGGCGAAATCGCCGCCGCCGTCGTGGTGGACGCGGTCGCCGTAAACCTGGTGCTGATGGGGCCATAGCCAATGATCAGATCGGTACAGATCCCACTGATGAGTCGGCCGAGGGCTCAACTCACCGTCGCCGCCGCCGTCGGGTAGCAGGCAGCCAGGGAGTAACCCCCGGGGAGAGCGTTGAGGAAGATGGCGTAGTCACCGTTGTCAAAGTGAGAGAAGTTCGTGAGCGCGCTGCGCGCCCATCGCGCGGTGATCGCACAGAGAGAATTGAGCGCCGTGGCGCCCGACGTGATCGCACAGATCGTGGTGCTCGAGGCGATTATCGTGAGCCGTATCGAAAGCGTGGAACGCTCATTACAGATAGTGAGTTCTTGGCTCGTCGCGAAAATGTTGATCGCGAGATGCTTGTTCGCCAGATATCTGATCGCACGCAGATCGCAGTCATTGAAGATGGCATCATGGTCGAGCACTATGTCAACCGAAATAGCAACGTCTCCTATGTTGGTAACGTCTATCTGGGCCGAGTCCAAAATGTCCTTCCATCAATGGAGGCGGCATTCGTGGATATTGGCAAGGGTCGCAACGCCGTTTTGTATGCTGGTGAGGTCAATTGGGATGCTGCCGGAATTTCAGAGTCTCAGCCACGCAAGATTGAGACGGTATTAAAGACTGGTCAAAGCGTCTTAGTCCAAGTAACCAAGGATCCGATCGGACAAAAAGGCGCTCGCCTAACAAGTCAGATCTCTCTTCCAGGACGCTACGTTGTATATGTCCCTGGAGGTGGAATGTCGGGTATTTCAAAGCGACTTCCAGAGTCAGAGCGAACACGTTTGAAGGCGATTCTCAAGAACTTAATCCCAGAGGAGGCTGGTGTCATCGTTCGTACTGCTGCAGAGGGTGTGAGTGAAGGGGATCTCACAAGCGATGTCGCACGTCTTAAAGCACAGTGGGAGGATATTTACGCCAAGAGTCAGAACTCTAACTTTCACCCACCAGCGGCCCTGTATCAGGAGCCCGACCTTGCTGTGCGCGTGATACGCGATATCTTCAATGAGGATTTCCGCAAGTTGACAGTGCAGGGCTCGAGTGCATGGGATGAAGTATCAAGCTACCTTGGCTTTATCGCGCCAGAGCTAACAACGAAGATTGAAAAATATACAGGCACTGGTGATTTATTTGCAGACTATCGTGTTGAAGAGCAGTTGGCGAAGGCATTTGACCGCAAGGTCTATCTCCCATCAGGTGGCTCTCTTGTGATCGATCGTACTGAGGCAATGATTGTCGTCGATGTCAATACTGGAAAGTTTATCGGTAAGGGTGGAAATCTCGAAGAGACTGTCACAAAGAATAACCTTGAGGCGGCCGAAGAGATTGCACGCCAGCTGCGACTTCGTGACTTGGGTGGAATCGTCGTCATCGACTTCATCGATATGATCCTTGAGTCCAATCGTGAAATGGTATTGCGTCGATTAGTTGAATCTCTTGGCCGCGATCGCACCAAGCACCAGGTTGCAGAGGTCACCTCTCTTGGTCTTGTCCAGATGACTCGAAAGCGCGTCGGCCAAGGACTCATTGAGGCCTTCTCGACTACATGTGATACCTGCAGTGGACGTGGAATTCATATTCATATGGAGCCAGTCAAGATGAAGGCTCCAATGCCTCAACTCGATGTTCCATCATCTCAACATGAAGATGCCGATGAGAAAGATGCCACCGAGCACGAGTTTCATGAATCACTCAACGCCGAGAGAGCACCTGTGATGCCACAAGCAAACAAGGGTGGGCGCAAACGCCGCCGCGCCTCTTCATCGGGCATCATCACTGCATGATCTCAGCCTTAATTTGAGCCTGAGCGCCCAAGCAGGTAGCCTTTACCCTTCATCAACTACAAGATCCGGAGTACCACAGCGTGGCAAATATCAAGTCTCAGATCAAGCGCATCAAGACGAATGAGAAGGCACGCCTTCGTAATAAGTCTGTGAGCTCATCTATCAAGACCGCTGTCCGAAAGTTCCGGGATGCAGTAACTGCCGGAGATGCCACCGCCATCTCAGATGAACTTCGTACCGCCTCACGGGCACTCGATGTTGCAGTTCAAAAGGGTGTCCTTCACAAGAACTCGGCGGCCAATAAGAAGTCATCAATGGCCAAGGCTGCCTCCAAAGCCAGCGCACGTTAACTCTCTTCACTCCCTAAAGCGAGGCTAGGTTCATGCCTGCAATCTCACTTGCCAATGCGCCTCAACCGGCATCAACTGACCCAGGGCAGATCCGTAATTTTTGCATCATCGCTCATATTGATCATGGTAAATCAACCCTTGCCGATCGGATGTTGGGCATCACAGAGGTCCTAGATCCGCGCAATATGCGTGCACAGTACCTAGATCGCATGGATATCGAGCGCGAGCGCGGAATTACCATCAAGTCTCAGGCTGTACGTCTGCCATGGCGTAGCGGAATCGATGGCCATGAATACATCTTAAACATGATCGATACTCCGGGCCATGTCGACTTTACTTATGAAGTCTCTCGCTCACTTGCTGCTTGTGAGGGCGCGGTCCTACTCGTTGACTGTGCACAGGGTATCGAGGCTCAGACGCTGGCAAATCTCTATTTGGCAATGGAAAATAACCTCACCATTATCCCAGTCCTAAACAAAATCGATCTTCCTAACGCACAGCCTGAGAAGTTTGCTGCCGAACTTGCACAACTCATTGGATGTAAGCCAGAGGATTGTTTGCGGGTATCTGGCAAGACAGGCGATGGAGTTAAAGAGCTACTCGATGAGATCATCAAACAAGTCCCGCCACCCCAAGGCGATCCCAATGCACCAGCTCGCGCATTGATATTTGACTCGGTCTATGACAGTTATCGCGGGGTTGTCACCTATGTGCGAGTCATCGATGGCCACTTGTCCCCACGCGTGCAGATTCAGATGTTCTCAACGGGTGTGCGCCATGAGGCACTTGAAGTTGGCGTAATCTCACCAGAGCCCCTTGCATCCAAAGGCTTAGGTGTTGGAGAGGTAGGGTATTTGATCACTGGCGTAAAAGATGTTCGCCAGTCACGAGTGGGTGACACCATCACTACGTATAACAACCCAACCAAGCATCCTCTCGCCGGATATAAAGATCCTAAACCGATGGTCTTCTCAGGGCTATTCCCATTAGATGGCGCGGACTTTCCCGTTCTTCGAGAAGCATTGGACAAGTTGCAACTCAATGATGCGGCCCTAGTTTACGAACCTGAGAGTTCGGCAGCCCTTGGCTTTGGTTTTCGCTGTGGCTTCTTAGGTCTTTTGCATATGGAGATCGTGCGTGAGAGATTGGAGCGTGAACACAAACTCAATCTCATCTCCACTGCTCCCAATGTGGTCTATAACGTCACCATGAATGATGGGAGAGAAATCCGTGTCACAAACCCATCCGAGTTCCCAAATGGGAAAGTGGAGGTTGTCAGAGAGCCCATCGTCAAATCTACGATCCTTTCACCTTCAGAGTTCATTGGAACAATCATGGAGCTTTGCCAAGAGCGTCGCGGTGTTTTGTTGGGAATGGATTACATCTCACAGGAGCGCGTTGAGATTCGCTATGACTTGCCTCTTGCTGAAATCGTCTTTGATTTCTTCGATCAATTAAAGAGCCGCACTAAAGGCTATGCATCCTTGGATTATGAGGAGAAAGGCGATGCAGAGGGCAACCTAGTGAAGGTCGACATCTTGCTCCAGGGTGAGGCAGTGGATGCATTTAGTGCAGTTGTGCACCGCGATAAGGCCTATGCCTATGGCATCATGATGACTGCAAAACTACGCGAACTCATCCCTCGCCAACAGTTTGAAGTTCCTATCCAAGCTGCCATTGGCTCGCGAATCATCGCTCGTGAGAGCATCCGTGCAATCCGCAAGGATGTTTTAGCGAAATGTTATGGTGGAGACATCTCGCGCAAGCGCAAACTTTTGGAGAAGCAAAAAGAGGGTAAGAAGCGC
>SYEK01000024.1 GCA_005800815.1 Actinomycetota bacterium | reverse complement strand
GGCAATGTTGTCTTACAGCCCAAGATCTTGGCAACGTTACAGGATGCTGTATCGAAGAAACTCGGCATGGCTGCAGGAAGTAAGCCTATGAACCTAGTATTTCATGGGGGCTCTGGCTCATTGCTCTCAGAGATCCGTGAATCCTTGGATTATGGCGTTATCAAGATGAATATCGATACCGATACACAGTATGCATTCACACGACCAGTGGTAGATCACATGCTCAAAAACTACGATGGAGTTTTGCGTATCGATGGAGAAGTTGGTAACAAGAAACTTTATGATCCCCGCGCATGGGGTAAGGCGGCTGAGGCTGGCATGGCCGCTCGTGTTGTGCGTGGCTGCGAAGATCTTCGCTCAGTTGGTACTTCTTCACTCAAATAATCTCTCAATAGAAAGGCTTGGCCAATGCCCGCACTTGTCTTGCTCGGGGCCCAATGGGGCGATGAGGGCAAGGGTAAAGCTACGGATTTACTTGGCGATCGCGTTGACTACGTTGTCCGCTACCAAGGGGGCAATAATGCAGGGCATACAGTTGTCATCGGTGATCAAAAGTACGCACTTCATCTGTTGCCATCTGGGATCCTCTCACCGAATGTGATACCCGTGATCGGTAATGGGGTAGTCATTGATCCTGGTGTCCTGCTTGAGGAGATACAGGGACTTACTGAGCGAGGGATTGATTGCAGTAAACTGCTCATCTCAACGAATGCGCATTTGATAACACCGTATCACCGAACGATTGACAAAGTCTCTGAGCGCTTCTTGGGTAAATCCAAGATAGGTACAACTGGTCGCGGGATAGGTCCTGCCTATGCCGACAAGATCAACCGCATAGGAATTCGTGTACAAGATCTTTTTGATCCCTCGATTTTGCGCCAGAAGCTTGAGAGCGCCCTGCGCGATAAAAATCAGGTATTGATCAAGGTTTTCAACCGCAAAAATATCGAGGTTGATGAGGTGTTACAGGAGTATTTGGGATATGCCGAAGTCCTCAGGCCATATGTTGCAGATACTGTCTTACTCCTAAATGAGGCGCTCCAAGTGGGCAAACGAGTCTTACTTGAGGGTTCACAAGGTACTTTGCTCGATGTCGATCATGGCACCTACCCATTTGTGACATCGAGTAATCCAACTGCCGGGGGTGCATGTACTGGAAGCGGTATCGGGCCCACCAAAATAAGTAAAGTCATTGGAATCGTCAAGGCCTATACAACACGTGTGGGTAGTGGCCCCTTTCCCACTGAACTATTGGATGAAGATGGAGAGGCGCTGCGCCGCATCGGTGGTGAGGTTGGTGTGACGACAGGTCGCCCACGCAGATGTGGATGGTATGACGCACCTATTGCAAGGTATGCAGTGCGCGTAAATGGTTTGACCGACTTCTTCTTGACCAAGTTGGATGTCTTGACTGGATGGGAAAAGATCCCAGTGTGCGTTGCCTATGAGATCGAGGGCAAGCGCATCGAGGAGCTACCGGCATCACAGAGTGATTTCCACCATGCACAACCGATTTATGAGTATCTGCAAGGGTGGAGTGAGGATATTACAAAGGCGAGAAAACTCAGCGATCTTCCAAAAGCGGCGCAGGAGTATGTAGCCTTCCTAGAGAAGATATCTGGTGCCCCCATGAGTGCGATCGGTGTTGGTCCTGGTCGCGATGAGACAATCGTTGTAACGGATTTCATCTAAAAGATGAAAATCCTCCTAGTCGGAAGTGGCGGGCGCGAGCACGCCCTTGGACTAGGTCTACTCGCAGATCCTGCATGCACATCACTTCATGCAGCCCCCGGTAATCCTGGTATCGCCACCTTCGCTCAGTGTCACGCGATCGATATAACCAGTAATGCCCAGATCGTTGCCCTGGCCCAAGAGCTTGCCGCAGATTTAGTCGTCATTGGGCCAGAACTCCCCTTAGTCAATGGAGTCGCCGATGATCTTCGGCGATTAAAAATCCCAGTCTTTGGGCCATCAAAGGCCGCAGCCCAACTGGAGGGATCCAAGACCTTTGCAAAAGAGGTGATGTCAGATGCTGGAGTTCCTACGGCACATAGTTTTACCTGCACTACACAGATCCAGATCGAGAAAGCACTCGATTGCTTTGGCCCACCATATGTTGTGAAGGATGATGGCTTAGCCGGTGGCAAGGGTGTTGTAGTCACGCAGGATCGCCAAGAGGCACTGGCCCATGCGCTGGCTTGCAAGCGAGTGGTTATCGAGGAGTATTTGAATGGGCCAGAGGTCTCACTCTTTGGAATCAGTGATGGCACCTCGATTCTAGCGATGCAACCTGCGCAGGATTTCAAACGTGCACACGATAATGATGAAGGATCGAACACTGGTGGCATGGGTGCTTATTCACCACTTTCATGGGCACCATCAGATATCGTCGATGATACATATACCCAGGTTCTGGCACCGATGATTGCCGAGATGAATGCACGGGGAACCCCGTTTGTTGGTCTTCTCTACGCAGGCTTGGCACTTACTGATCATGGAATCCGAGTCATCGAATTTAATGTTCGCTTTGGTGACCCTGAGACACAAGTACTAATTCCACTTTTGAAAACTCCTTTAGCGACCCTGCTGTATAAAGGGGCAACTGCTGGACTTTCAGATACGGTATTAGAGTGGCGAGATGAGGCAGCTGTGACCGTTGTACTAGCTGCTCAGGGATATCCAACTGCGCCCCAATGTGGTGGGCATATCTCGGAGTTGCCAACGATTGAGAACGTGCAGATCTTTCATGCAGGCACCTGCCTTAACGGTCAAGGCCTCATCGCAACAGGTGGTCGTGTCTTGAGCGTGACTGGTGTAGGTAGTGATCTGACCGAGGCGAGAGATCGTGCATACAGGGCGATCAGCCAAATCTCATTACCGGGCTCTTTTTATCGCAGCGACATCGCATTTAACGCCTCAGTGGCTGAGAAGGGTAATTAAATGGCAGATAATTCACCGGTGAGCCTCATAGCCGATAGATATGCATCCGCAGCGATGCGTCTGATTTTCTCCCCAGAGGCAAAGATAATTGCAGAGCGCAGATTATGGATCGCTGTGATGCGTGCACAATCAGGGCTCGGCCATAGCATCCCTTCCCATGTCATTACGGCCTATGAGCAGGTAATCACACGCGTGGATCTGGCATCGATTGATGCACGCGAAAAACATAGCCGCCATGATGTCAAGGCACGTATCGAGGAGTTCAACGCCCTTGCTGGGCATGAGGCAATCCATGCTGGGATGACTAGCCGGGATCTGACCGAGAATATCGAGGCGCTCCAGATCTGCAACGGGCTAGAACTTGTGAGTCAGAAGGTGATTACTTTACTTGCGTGCTTAGCGAAAAAGGCCACCGAGTTCACCGATCAACCAATCGCTGGGCGATCTCATAATATGCCGGCACAGGTCACAACTCTGGGTAAGCGCTTTGCATCTGCAGCACAAGAGCTGCTCTTTGCATACGAGCGCTTATCGGCATTACAAGGGCGATATCCGATGCGTGGGATCAAAGGTCCCGTTGGTACTGCAGCGGATTCAATCGATTTACTTGGCTCATCTGATGCGCATGCACATCTTGAGAGTGCGATCGCCAAAGAGCTCGGGTTCACGGAGGTTTTGGAGTCAACCGGGCAGGTCTACCCACGTTCTTTTGATTACGATGTTCTCACAACGTTGGTCCAGTTGGCCTCTGCACCCTCATCGCTGGCGACCTCGATCCGATTGATGGCCGGCGCCGAGTTGGTCACCGAGGGGTTCAAAGATGCTCAAGTGGGTAGCAGTGCGATGCCACACAAGATGAACACCCGCTCTTGTGAACGGATAAATGGCCTAGCTGTTATCTTGCGTGGATTCTCCTCGATGGTGGGTGAACTCGCCGGAGATCAATGGAATGAAGGCGATGTCTCGTGCAGTGTCGTCAGACGTGTCGCACTCCCCGATAGTTTTTTCGCTATCGATGGACTCCTTGAGACGATGTTGACAGTCCTTGATGAATTTGCGGTATTTCCCGCTGTGATTGCAGCCGAGCTGGAGCGCTACCTCCCCTTCTTAGCAACGACGAAGATCTTGATGGCGGCAGTAAAAGCTGGGGTCGGTCGTGAGCTGGCTCATGAAGTGATCAAGGAGCACTCAGTGAAGGCCGCACTCGCAATGCGCCAGGGTAAGGCCAATACCCTCCTTGATGATTTAGCCAGTGATGTCCGCCTGCCTTTGAATCGTGCCGCTTTAGATTCATTGATTAGTACTCCACTTGAATTTACTGGCGATGCTCGCCAACAAGTTGCTCGAGTTGTTCATCGCATCGAGGCGATCACATCCGCGCACCCTGCAGCAGTGCAGTACAAGCCCGGCCCTATTCGGTGAGTGGCTTTGGCCAAGCTGGCCCACCGCCAGCGCCTGTGATACCGGGGTGGATTCATATGCGCACCGGTAAAGTTCGTGATCTCTATAGCAACGAGAGTGATGAGATTTTATTGGTCGCCTCTGATCGTATATCTGCCTATGACTGGGTGATGCCAACGATGATTCCGGGCAAGGGCGCAGTGTTGACCCAAATGTCGTTATTTTGGTTTGAACTACTTGAGGATATTGTCCCCAATCATATTATCTCCACCGAAGTCCCAGAGACTGTGGCAGATCGGGGGGTTATTGTGCAGCCCCTAAAGATGTTTGAGATTGAGTGTGTGGCACGTGGCTATCTCACTGGCAGTGGCTGGAGTGAGTATCAGAGTACTCGTGCAGTCTGCGGGAACTTGTTATCTCTCGGGTTACTCGATGGATCACAACTTCCACAAACCATCTTTACACCGGCGACCAAGGCTGAGATCGGTGATCACGATATCAACATAGATTTTGAATCTGCTGCAAGAATCATCGGCCAAGATGAGGCCCAAACCTTGAGGGAGTTAACTATCACTCTCTATGAAACTGCTGCAGAGTTCGCACAGAGTCGAGGAATCATCCTTGCCGATACTAAGTTTGAATTCGGCCGCAGCGCATCGGGGGAGATCCTCTTGGGCGATGAGGCTCTTACCCCTGATTCATCCCGCTTTTGGGAGCTCTCGACATGGGCCCCTGGAGGGGCCCAGGCCTCCTACGACAAGCAGTTTTTACGTGACTACCTGATGGCTAGTGGATGGGATAGAAATAGCCCACCCCCTGAATTACCTATAGAAATCGTGGAGAAAACTGCACAGCGATATGAAGATGCATTTTTTCATCTGACTGGCAATAGATTCTAGATAAGGGGAAGAGTAATAATGGCAAAAATCGTGGTTGATGTGATGTTAAAGCCCGAGATCCTTGATCCTCAAGGAGACGCTGTTGCATCTGCTCTTCTGCGACTTGGATTCTCCTTTGCTCAATCTGTACGACAAGGGAAGCGCTTTGAGATTGAGGTAGAAGGAGAGCCAACTGCCTCTCAGATATCCCAAGTAGAAAAAGCGGCAGAGCTCTTATTGTCCAATTCTGTGATTGAGACCTATGTAGTAAGAGTTGAGAAGTAATGCGTGTTGGCGTCATCACTTTTCCTGGGACTCTTGATGATAAAGACGCTGCGCGAGCCATCACTAGGAGTGGTGCACAGGCAGTCTCTTTATGGCATGGTGATGCCGACCTAAAAAGAGTAGAAGCTGTGATCTTACCTGGTGGTTTTTCATATGGAGATTACCTACGCGCTGGAGCTATCTCTCGCTTTGCCCCAGTCATGAAATCAGTCATTGAGGCTGCCGGTGAGGGTATGCCCGTCCTAGGAATCTGTAACGGATTCCAAGTTCTCTGCGAGTCACATCTATTACCAGGGGCTCTGACACGAAACTCTGACCTTCACTTCTTATGTCGTGATCAGGAGATCGAGATAACGAGTAACAAGACCCCTTGGACGAGGACTTTTTCAATAAATGAGAAGATTGTCATCCCAATAAAAAATGGTGAGGGATCGTTTCAATGTGATGATAAGACACTTGCTCAGTTAGAAGATCAGGGCAGAGTGATCGCTCGCTATGTTGGTGATAACCCCAACGGCTCTCGCAATCTCATAGCAGGTATCAGCAATGAGCAGGGCAATGTTGTAGGCCTTATGCCCCACCCAGAGCACGCTATTGATCCACTGACAGGTCCATCTGGCGCTGGCCTTGGATTCTTCACTTCGATCTTGAATTCAATGGTGAAGTAATGTCACTAGATACGGTCGCAACCGCACAGTCATCACCTAATACCAAGCAGCCATTTGCCGAGTTAGGTTTGAAATCCGATGAGTATGCACGTATCAAAGAGATTCTAGGTCGACGCCCGACATCATCTGAGCTGGCGATGTATTCGGTCATGTGGTCAGAGCACTGCTCATACAAATCATCCAAAGTACATCTAAGACAGTTTGCTGACAAAGCACCAGAGTCGGCTGCTTTGCTTGTTGGTATCGGCGAGAATGCAGGAGTAGTCGATGTCGGGCAGGGATACGCAGTGACTTTCAAGATCGAATCACACAATCACCCATCTTTTGTTGAGCCCTACCAAGGCGCTGCAACTGGGATTGGTGGAATTGTCCGGGATATTTTGACAATGGGAGCGCGACCGATTGCAGTCATGGATCCACTTCGCTTTGGCCCCGCCGATGCAGTTGATACCCGGCGTGTATTACCTGGGATAGTCGCCGGTATCGGTGGCTATGGCAACTCTCTAGGTCTACCCAATATCGGTGGGGAGGTTGTTTTTGATAGAACGTATGCGGGCAACCCATTAGTCAACGCTCTCTGTGTTGGGGTAATGAAACATAGTGATATCAAGTTGGCAAAAGCGGCAGGAGTGGGCAATCTTGTTGTCTTATTCGGTGCTAAAACTGGGGGTGATGGCATAGGTGGAGTATCCGTGCTTGCATCTGAAACATTTGGAGCCAGCGGGGCTACCAAGCGTCCAAGTGTTCAAGTGGGGGATCCATTTGTTGAAAAGATTCTGATTGAATGCTCATTAGAGATCTTTGCCGAAGATTTAGTCCTTGGTATCCAAGATCTTGGTGGGGCTGGTTTATCCTGTGCCACCAGCGAACTTGCCTCGGGGGGCTCAGGGGGCATGAAAGTGGCCCTAGATAGGGTCCCACTGCGTGATCCATCGCTCTCACCTGAAGAGATTTTAATGTCAGAGTCACAAGAGCGCATGTGCGCAATCGTTGAACCAGGTAAATTCCCCCGCTTTTTGCAGATCTGTAAAAAGTGGGATGTTAGTGTCACCGCTATCGGTGAGGTCACAGATGGCAATCGTTTAGAGATCACCTGGAATGGCCAGCTCATCGTCGATGTACCACCACGCACTGTTGCCCATGAAGGTCCGGTCTATAGTCGTCCGATGGCTCAGCCAGATTATATCGATCAGGTAAATTCACAAAAAGTGAATATCCCCATTTTGCAGACAGCCATTGAAGTTAAAGCGGCAGTCTTGAAGCTTGCCGCTGCACCAAATCTAGCCGATAAATCTTGGGTGACATCTCAATACGATAAGTATGTTCAAGGCAATACGATTCAATCGCACCCAGAAGACTCTGGGATGGTGCGCATTGATGAGAGTACGCATCTGGGTGTAGCGATCTCAACAGATGCAAATGCCAATTGGTCCTACCTAAACCCTTATCAAGGAGCGAAGTTAGCTTTGGCTGAGGCGGCCAGAAATATTGCAACCGCAGGTGCTCGGCCATTGGCAGTTACAAACTGTCTTAACTTTGGCTCACCCGAAGATCCAGGAGTGATGTGGCAGTTTGCAGAGACAGTACGCGGTTTGGCCGATGGATGTTTGGAGATGGGCCTACCTATCACGGGTGGTAACGTCTCTTTTTATAATCAAACTGGCGCAGTTGCCATCTTGCCAACACCAGTGATCGGTGTGCTCGGTGTAATTGCCGATGTGCGCACCCGCACACTGATGAGTTTTGATACTGCAGGTCTAGATTTATTTCTTCTTGGCCAGACGGATGAGGATCTAGCCGGAAGTGAGTGGGCCTTCTTACATGGAGAGCGCACGGGTCAGGCACCAGCGGCCGACTTAGCCCGTGAGATGCGCCTTATTGAGTTGCTTTTAGCTGGACATGCAGCCAAGTTATTCCATGCCGCCCATGATCTTAGTCAAGGCGGACTATCTGCAGGACTGACTGAAATGGTCCTTCGCCACTCTGTCGGTGCGATCATCTCTGTAGAAAATGTCGGAGTTTTACTACTGAGTGAATCACCGGGACGAGTTGTAGTTGCTCTTGATCCAAGCAAGGCAATCGATCTTCAAGAGTTGGCTACTCACTACTCGATAAAAGCTGAAAAAATCGGAGTTACAGGTGGTAATAGCCTGATAATTAATGACTGCATAATAGATTTAGATGAGTTACGACATGCCCATACCTCAACCTTTCCTCGATTATTCGGTTGAGATGATGCGTGATCAGCAAATCTTAGAAGATGTCAAAGAGATGTTAGAGCTCTTGAAATTAAGAGCGCCAGGACGTGCTATCGAGGTGCGTGTACCACCATATGCCGCAGTACAGTGTGGAGAAGGGCCCACACATACACGTGGTACTCCTGCCAATGTCGTAGAGATGAACGCCCAAACCTGGCTTGCCCTTGCCAGCGGTGAGCTTTTGTGGGCAGATGCGATGCAGAGTGGCGCAATCAACGCATCTGGTGTCCGTGCAGATCTCACACCGTACTTACCACTTAGGATTCATCCATGAGCCGGCGTCCAGATGGTTTACTCAATCACAACATTTTAGACTCTGATAAGGGCCCGCAAGATGCCTGTGGCGTATTTGGAGTATGGGCACCGGGTGAAGAGGTAGCAAAACTAGCATTCTATGGCCTGTACGCACTGCAGCATCGAGGACAAGAGGCAGCTGGAATCGCAACCAGTGATGGCGAGCGGATTCTTGTCTATAAAGATATGGGACTTGTCTCACAAGTCTTTACTGAAAGTGATCTTGCATCTCTGCCTGGAGATCTGGCGATAGGGCACTGCAGGTACAGCACGACGGGTTCGAGCACGTGGATCAATGCCCAGCCAACCCTGCGTCCAACCAAGTACGGGACACTGGCTTTAGCCCATAATGGAAATCTGACTAATACAGGCGAACTTGCCGAACTGGTGCAAAAGTTAGAGCCAAGCAATGGTCGTGAGCGTGGAGCAACCACTGATACTGAGATCATGACCGCTCTTATCTCGCTGCAGAACGAGAAGAATGTCGAGGCTAGTGCGATTGCCGTCCTTCCACAGTTAGAGGGCGCATTCTCCCTGGTCTTTATGGATGAACATACGTTGTATGCCGCGCGTGATCGTCACGGCGTGCGCCCATTAGTACTTGGTAAATTAGAGACTGGTTGGGTGGTTGCATCAGAGAGTGCTGGGCTAGATATTGTCGGTGCCGCTTTTGTCCGAGAGATTGAGCCTGGCGAACTCGTTGCGATAGATGAGAATGGCGTACGTTCACAGCGCTGGGCAACTGCCGAGCCGAAGGGCTGTCTGTTTGAATATGTTTATCTAGCAAGGCCTGATACTTTGATTGCAGGACAAGGTATCCATGCAACACGGGTTGCAATGGGTGTTCGCTTGGCCACAGAGTCACCAGTTCAAGCAGATTTAGTCATCTCTGTGCCTGAGTCAGGCACTCCGGCAGCCATCGGATTTGCAAAGGGTTCTGGTATCCCATTTGGTATCGGATTGGTCAAGAACTCTTATGTGGGACGCACCTTTATTCAACCCTCACAGACTATTCGCCAGCTGGGAATCCGTTTGAAACTCAATCCATTGCGAGAGATCATCGAAGGTAAGCGCATCGTGGTCGTGGATGATTCAATCGTTCGAGGCAATACCCAACGAGCGATTGTGCGGATGCTACGTGAGGCAGGTGCTCGTGAGATTCATGTGCGTATCTCTTCACCACCGGTCAAGTGGCCATGTTTCTATGGCATCGACTTTGCGACCAGGGCCGAGCTCATTGCAAGCGGGCTTGAGGTTGAAGAGATTTGTCGTTCAATCGGGGCAGATTCACTCGGCTACCTCTCAATCCAGGGTCTTATCGAATCGACACAGATACCGGAAAAAAAGCTCTGCTCTGCCTGTTTTACAGGTCAATATCCGATTCGTATCCCCGCCGACTTAGCCGAGGGCAAGATGCGCCTTGAGATAAGCGAAGTTGGCGGCCATTAAATGAGCACATACAAAGATGCCGGTGTGGATATTGATGCTGGCAATCTCGCCGTAGAGCTGATGAAGGCATCGATTGCAAAGGCGATGAGGCCTGAAGTGGTCGGTGGCATCGGTGGCTTTGCTGGGCTGTTTGATGCAAGCTTGCTCAAGGCGATGAAGAGACCACTACTTGCTACCTCAACTGATGGCGTCGGCACAAAGACGGAGATCGCCCGGGCTATGGGTAAGTACGACACAATCGGTGAGGATTTAGTGGCGATGGTCGTTGATGATCTGGTTGTGTGTGGGGCCGAACCCTTGTTCATGACTGATTACATTGCAGTTACAAAAGTAATCCCAGAGCAAATTGCAGAGATTGTTGCAGGGATTGCACGGGGCTGTGTGAAAGCCAACACAGCTTTGATCGGTGGGGAGACGGCCGAGCATCCAGGTTTACTAGGTGAGTCTGGGAATGAGTTTGATATAGCAGGTGCTGCAACGGGAGTAGTCGAGGCCAATATGCAACTTGGTTCTCATCTAGTCCAAGCCGGTGACCTACTCATAGCGATGCCATCAAGTGGTTTCCATGCAAACGGCTATTCATTGATCAGACATATCATGAAGTCACAAAAACTGAGCCTTGGGGCCTATGTGAGTGAGTTTGGTAAGACTGCCGGTGAGGTTTTTTTGACGCCTACAGAGATCTATACCCTTGATTGCTTGGCACTGATTAGATCAATGTCAGGTGTGCTGCGTGGTTTTTCCCATATTACCGGCGGTGGTCTTGCAGAGAATACAGCGCGAGTCATCCCAGATAATCTATGCGCCATCTACGATCGCTCCACATGGTCGCTGCCGATAGAGATGGAGTACATGGCAAATATCGGCGGGGTGGCGCAGGCCGATATGGAGCGCACTTGGAACGCTGGAATAGGGATGGTTGCGATAGTGGCGCCTGATTCGTCCGATCTCGCCCTGGCCTCACTGGCAGCGCGAGGGATGAGGGCCTGGGTAGCTGGGATTGTTGAGCCTTCTGGTGATAACGAATCTCGACGCTCATACTTGGTATCTGAATTTAAAGGATAGGGCCTATGGCTAGTAAATCAAAGATTGCACGCGTGCAACAGTCAAAGAAGAGCAATAGAGACAATATTTATTTAGTCGCGATTCCCCTTCTCGCCTTTGTAATCAAATTAATCACGATGGCGAATACTCCGAATGGTGGTTGGTTAGGTTCTGACGGTGAAAGTTGGCTCAGCGGTGCTGACGCACTTTTTAAACAAGGATATTTCTCAGATGCGGGTGTGCTTTCATACATGCCTGCTGGTTATCCAATTCTGATTTGGTTACTGACCAAAATTTCACTTGTTCATGCTGTTTTGCTTTTATCACTCACACAGAGCGCTTTTTATGCTTATGCAAGTTTTTATTTCGTAAAACAGTTACGTGAGACGAAACTAAGTCAATATATCTTCCTTGTGGGTATAGCTCTTGCATTTAATCCAACACTTTCGCTAAGTACACTTGTAATTGGTTATGAAAGCCTCCTCTCATCGTGCATGTTAATGATTGTCGGGCTCATAATTAAATCAAGACAATCACTTGAAAGTCAAAAATTTGATAAATACATAATAGGAGTTGGTGGTTTTTCAGCTTTTTCTTCTTTCATTCAACCCCGATGGGTGCTCACATCAATAGTCATTGCATACACATGGGCACTGATGTACAAAAACCGTAAAATTCAGGCAACAATTCTTGTTGGAGTAATTGGTGTTATGGCGATTGGACCAGCCTTAGTTGTTCAGCGAAATATTCAGTCAGTTGATAAAGCGGTTGTTGCAACGATTCTTGGTAGTAACATGGCCGTAGGTGCTGGAGATGAAACCTCGGGTGGATATCCTCATACAGGGCCCGTTGTTCCATGTGAGCCAATCTCACCAGCAACCGCAGTCTCAGATGCTCAGATGGTCGGATGTGTAGTGAAATGGTACGTAGGACATCCTTTAAAGGCTGTTCGCTTATTTATTAATAAAGGATTCTTCTTCTGGTCACCTTGGTCAGGCCCACTTGGCGAAGGGACGATGGCAAGAAACCCTTGGCTTAAATTCAACCCCTTGGTAGATATTGCCCAAGGAAGTCGTGAAGGAAATGCCTTGGTCACCCAAGCAGTAGGCAAGGCATTCTCGTTTGCTTGGGTCATGGGCTGTATTTCGATGATGTTTATCGGCTTCTTCTGGCTCCGCTCTATGAAGGGGATCTACGCCAATATCGCCTATGCAACATTTCTTCCCGTCGCAGTGTCGTGGGTAGTGGCCTTGGGCACCGTCGGGGATCATCGATACCGCATCCCAACTATGACATTGAGCGTGTTCTTACAAGTGATGGGCTATTTTGCCCTGCGCCACAAGGTGAAAACCCGCTCATTTGCCGTGGCTTTGGAGCCAAGCGGTAGAGCGCGCTAATCTACGCATCTGACGGAGACAAACAGGTAAGGAGGTCGCACTATGGGTCGCGGCCGAGCAAAAGCTAAACAGACAAAAGTCGCACGTGATTTGAAGTACAACTCCCAAGATATGGATCTAGATCGTTTGACTAAAGAGCTCCATGGTGAAGTTGATACATCCAACAAAACAGATGATGACGACCCCTTCGCCGAGGGCAATTACATCCCACGTGCGTGAGACCAACTCCGTACGTCGCCTCTCTTCGCATCTACGAACCACTCTCAGCATTTGAACCCACAGATCGCCTGCGCTGGCAGTCGATGGAAATCAACGAAGAGAGCTACATCGTTGAAGAGAGGTTAGCGCTACGACGTTTAGTCTTTCCTGAACCCCCGGCTGGACGGCCAGATGGCGTTCATATTCTTGAGGTCGAAGGCGAGCGTTACGTTGCCCCGTGGGCAACTGCGACACGTTGTTGGGCGGCCCTGGATAACTTCAAGGACTCCCTACCAAGTACGGTCGTCCCTTTTTTCATCACTCCAGCCATCGAGGATGTCATAACCGCTGGTGTGGATCTGCTTGAGGATAAAGTTCCGCATATTCTCACTGAAACTTGGGTGATCCCCCCACGATGGTTTTTACTCTTTCAACCTCAAGAACGTCAAAGAGGAGAGGATGCTCATGGCCTGTTCACTCAGGCGCGGACCACTATCGCCCTTGCAAAGTCTCGGGCCCAGACAGCGCATGAAACAGTCGTAGGTGCATTTGGAGAGGGCCCCGTCGAACAGGATTTAGAGAATCTCCTTGCATGGCTAGAGATGTTTCACCCAAAATCCTTCGTCGAATTAGATTATGGTGGTTTGGCCACTTATCTCGATAAATCCCTTCGAGAAAATGGCGAGGATGGATTGTTAGCGGATTCATCGATCGAAGATGTCTTGCAATCCATATCAGGACTTGCTGTGGCCGATGGGATGGTTGCCGGACAGGGATATGAAAGGTTGATGACACGATGGCGCAATGTGCAAGGCCTTGAATCAGCGAATTAGAAAGCCATCGCTATTGCCCAAGCCAGTTAAAGCCGTGATAATTGGGCACAATACGGTCCAATGTGGACTCCAAGATTGAGGAAGTGGTGCGATGACAACTGAGCGCCCACACGCACCAGAGGTCCTTTTGACTCCCAAAGAGGTCGCAGTGCGCTTCCATGTGAATCCCAAAACAGTGACTCGTTGGGCAAAGGCGGGCAAACTAACAGCGATCCGTACCCTTGGCGGCCATCGTCGCTACCGCGAATCAGAGATATTAGAGCGCTTGCGTGAGTATAAAGCGAGTATAAATTAAAGATAGGATCGGCATATGGCCGATGAGAACGATGATGTAAAGGCAAAGATGCTTGCCGCCCTTGAAGCAAAGAGGAATAAAAAGAGCGCCCCTGGCACCCAGACACATACAGAAACTGGTTCAAAGATTCGTGGCGGACAGCGCAGCGGCGCAGCCCCACAAGTTCAGCGCAAAGCCGGTCCATCAGGCTCAGGCTCTGCTGGTTAAGTCGGGATATTTTCCAGGTTATAGAAGACCGCGGCGTTTGAGTAGTGGTTCGATTTTCGAATCTCGACCTCTAAAGTTCCTAAACATCTGCATGGAGTCTACAGAGCCACCACGTCCAAGCAATGTGTCTCTGAAGTGATCACCGTTCTTGCGAGTAAGACCACCATTCTCCTTGAACCAATCAACGGCATCGGCATCTAGTACTTCTGACCAGATATATCCGTAATAGCCAGCTGAGTAACCCCCATCAAAGATATGTGAGAAATAGGTCGAGCGATATCGAGTTGGGACTGGTGCAAAATCCAGACCATAATCCTTCAAAGCCTGTGCCTCAAAGGCCTCGACATCGGTGATCTGGGATGCCTCATCACTTGTGAGTGAGTGCCAGGCAAGATCTAAAACCGCTGCAGCGAGATAGCTTGTAGTTGCAAAGCCTTCATTGAAGACCGCTGCAGCATTGAGGTTATCTATCCACTGCTTTGGCATGAGCTCACCGCTCTGGTAGTGACGGGCATAGTTATTGAGTACTTCAGGCCACATGATCCACATCTCATTTACCTGTGATGGAAATTCGACAAAGTCACGCTGTACTGCCGTCCCAGAGACGCGTGGATATCTCACTTGGGAGAGCAGGCCATGCAAGGCGTGACCGAACTCATGGAATAAAGTCGTCGTGAAATCCAGCGTCAATAAGGCAGGTTGGCCTGTGGCAGGTTTGGGGATATTGAGGTTATTGACAACGACAGGGAGCTGATTGAGTAGGTGATTCTGCTTTACAAGAGAGTTCATCCAAGCCCCACCACGTTTTGAATCGCGAGTGAAGAAGTCACCTATATAGAAACCAAGGGGTGTGCCATCTTCGTTGTTGACTTCGAATGCACGAGCCTCAGGGTGGTATGTCACAAGATCGGGACGCTCTTTGAATGTGATTCCAAAGAGTTTGTTTGCTGCAAAAAATACTCCCTCGTGTAACACCCGCTCAAGCTCGAAGTAGGGCTGCATTTTTCCTGTATCGAGGTTATATTTTTCTAAACGGACTTTCTCGGTATAAAAACCCCAATCCCAGCTTTCGATCGCACTACCTGCAGATGCAGCAAGGTCAGCCGCTTCGGCTGTGGCGTTGCGAATGGCGGCAGGTGCAATCCTCTTCAACATTGCGTGGATGTTGGAGGGGTTCTGCGCCGTCTGGACGGCTGTGATGTGTTCGGCATGTGAGTTGACGCCGAAGAGTTGTGCCCGTTGTGCACGGAGTCTGACCATCTCCAAAAGGATGGATTTATTGTCGTTTTCGTTGTTTTGATTTCCTTTGCGTAAGGAGCTCTCCATGATTCGCCTGCGTAGGGTGCGATTAGTAAGTGAGTTCAGCAGTGGATTACCAGTGAAGTTGACCTGAGCTAGCAACCACTTTCCAGTGAGCCCTCGCTCAGTGGCGGCAGTAGCTGCCGCCAGGATCTGATTGGGAGTAAGTCCATCAAGCTCCTCCACAGAATCCACGATTATTGCAAGGTCATTGGTATCTGCAAGAAGGTTTCTAGAGAATCTTGTCGATAACTTGGAGAGTGCACTGTTGAGTTCGGTCAAACGCGTGCGTTGTTCATCGTTCAAATGCGCTCCAGATTGAATCAGATCCTTGTAATAGCGCTCTAGGAGCCAACCATCCTCATCACTGAGATCCAATCCTTCGCGATTTTCATACAAGGTTTTTATTCGGGCAAAGAACTTCGGATTGAGCATGATTGCATCATGATGTGCCGAGAGCTTTGGAGCAATCTCTGCACGCATCGCCTCCAAAGCATCATTTGTATCACTCGAGGTTTTGTTGAAAAATACCATAGAGACGCGCTCTAAAATCTTGCCACTCTTTTCTAGTGCAACGATCGTGTTCTCAAATGTGGCCTCACCCGGGGTATCGAGAATCACCTGAACCTCAAGTAGTTGCTGGTTAAAACCCTCATAGAAAGCCGGCAGATAGTGCTCCTCACTTATCTGCGCAAATGGTGGTAGTTCATGTTCAAGGGTGCTTCGTTGCGAAAATGGGTTTGCCTGTGTCATAGGACTAGCCTACTTATCAATGAGGACGTCGACGACGCGCACTTGAGTTGGGACGAGGACGCTTTGTGCGGCTCCGGACTGATTTCTCAACTCTTGGTAGTACATACGGAACACCTGATGGCTCTTGTGCTCCAGTGATTTTCATCAACTCGGTGCTCAAAGGGGTCACTCCAACAAACCGAGGGGTTACTCCCGCACGTGATGTAAGCCCACCGATAGATTTCTGCTGTTTTGTCGTCGCAATTGTTACAACGGTACCGGCCTCACCTGCACGTGCAGTACGTCCGGCACGATGGAGATAATCCTTATGATCTGTCGGCGGATCAACATGTACGACGAGTGAGATGCCATCAACATGGATACCACGCGCAGCAACATCTGTGGCAACGAGAGCAGCATTTGTAGAGTCCTTGAACAATGCAAGAGTGCGAGTCCGGACCGCCTGTGTCTTTCCACCGTGAAGTGCCCCGACAGTGACACCGGCATGTGCGAGCTTGTCGGCCAAGCGATCGGCGCCACGTTGGGTCTTTACAAACATGATTGTCTTACCATTGCGCGCCGCAATCTGATTTGTTATGTCATCTTTATCACCTGGGTTCATGACCAGAACAAAGTGCTCCATAGTCCTCACGGATGCTCGGTCATTTTGTAATGAGTGCGTCTTAGGATTTTTCAGATACTGACGGACCAGTGCATCGACACCACGGTCAAGAGTGGCTGAGAACAACATGCGCTGTCCATCGAGCTTTGCTTGGTCTAGAATCTGCTTAACAACGGGCAAAAAGCCCATATCTGCCATTTGATCGGCCTCATCAAGCACAGTGATCTCCAACTGATCCAATTGAACCTCGCCCTTATCGAGTAGATCTATCAAACGCCCTGGGGTTGCGACAAGGATCGCAGTGCCCCGGCGCATCGCAGTTATCTGTTTTGCATATGACATACCACCGGCGACAACAACAGACTCATGGCCAATCGAGCGTGCAAGTGGGGTTAGTACCTCATCGATTTGTTGAGCAAGTTCGCGCGTAGGTGTGAGTACCAGAGCGAGTGGTTTGTGTGGCTTTGCAACACGAGCGTTGAGGTTATTAAGAAGAGCTAGACCAAAGGCAAGGGTCTTACCCGAACCAGTTTGGCCGCGCCCGAGAATGTCAAAGCCTGCCAAGGCATCTGGCAATGTAGCGATTTGAATCGGGAAAGGATGCAGGATCCCCTGTTTTGAAAGAGCCTTCACCAAGGCAGCAGCAACTCCGAGGTCACCAAAAGTCATCGTAATCTGTGTCAATGGCGTCGCATCAACTAAATTCGCATCGGCGAGGCTCGCTGATATGTAAGTATCATCGGCGCCAAAATCAACGGCTGCATGTGTGTGGGTCTTTGGTGAGCCCTTATAACCATGGCGGGCATGGGCCGCAGACTCCTTTCCAGACTCTCGAACGGATCGCTCTGCGCGAAAATTAGCTGCGCGAGTATCAGGGGCCACACTGCGCTTTTTTGGGCGAGTGGGGTCGAATTTTTCGCGCTTGCGTGGCTCAAAGTTCGGGCGGCCATCATCGGTGCGGGCAATCTTTGCTTTGACAGCCTCACGACGAGTTGTTGGAAGAGTATCTGGCTTTCTATTTACTATCGGCTTTGCACGCTCTGTGCGCTGGGCAACGAATTTCTTTGCTCGACTCTGGGGCCTTTGTGAGAGCTCTATACGCGCCTTACGCTCTTGAGGCTCTTCAAGAGGGCGAGGGCGCGAGGCCGTCTTCTCCTGGAAACGCTTGGCACGAAGCTTCGAACGATCGGCTAATCGGGCCTGTTTCTTGGAAATAGTTGCTGGATCGGCATCTGTATGGCGACGGGTCGAAATAGATTTTTGCCCCGCACTCTTTCGTGCATTCTTTTGGGCAGTCGTATGGCGAGCTTTGGGTGCTACCACCTTGATTGCAACAGCCTTTTTTGCACGCTTGGGTTTTCCAACAGAGGCTGCACGACGTGCCCTTCCGGGCGCGCTCGTACGTGATTGTAAAGACATGCAAACTTATACCAATCGAGACGACAAGCGCGTCTCGGGTATGGCGCGCTTGTGGCGGCCAGGGCGAAGATAAGACTCGCAAGTAGCGCTGCATAAGCGGCGCGTTGGGGGAAGAGAATTGATGCGGATGCACCAACGGTCTAATTCTATCGTGGATTATTGGATTGAAAAACCAACAGGAAGTTCTAGTCGATTAGCCGATAACAAGGCTGAATTCGTCAGAATTTCATGGGTAGAACCATCTGCAACTATGATTCCATCCTTCAAAATTACTGATCTGGCACACAATTCGTATGCATAAGGAAGATCGTGGGTAACCATCACCATCGTGATGTCTAGAGAGCGCAAAATGTCAGCTAATTCACGGCGACTTGCAGGGTCAAGGTTTGATGATGGTTCATCTAAAACAAGGATTTCAGGCTTCATTGCTAAAACAGTCGCAACCGCCACACGTCGGCGTTGCCCAAAGGAGAGGTGATGTGGCGGACGATTCTTGAACTCGCTCATTCCTACTAAGTTCAATGCACCATCAACAATTGCATCCAGTTCTGAACCACGCTTTCCCATGTTGTAGGGGCCAAACGCAATATCTTCACCAACTGTTGGCATAAACAACTGATCATCGGGATCCTGGAAAACAATTCCCACCTTTGAACGTATCTCCTTTATCAATTCTTTATTTTTGGAGTCAACTAATTGTCCGGAAACATGAATAGTTCCGTGTGATGTTGGATGGATACCATTTATGTGCATGACAAGTGTTGACTTACCAGCACCATTTGGTCCAAGGAGAGCGACACGTTCTCCCTTTTGCACCGAGAGGTTTACGCCATAAAGCGCTTGATTGCCATCAGGGTATGCAAAGGCAAGCTCTTTGATTTCTAAACTTGGCGTACCCATTACATTTTTCCAATTATTAGTTGTGTAACAAAAATTATTAAAGCTACTAGTGGATACAGCACTGCCGTTATCCAAACTGAAAATCGAACATGCGGTTGTTCCTCATGTGGAAGTACACCAACATATCCACGAGAAAGCATAGAAAGATGAACTCTTTCTCCTCGTTCGTAAGAGCGAATAAATAGTGCGCCAGCTGCTGTTGCTAAAACTTTCCAGTGCTTGACCCCAGTTGCTTCAAAGCCTCGAGACTCACGTGCAACCTTCATTCTCTCCATCTCATCATTTACAACATTTACGTAGCGCAACATAAATGAGGCAATTTGAACCATTAAAACCGGAAGCTTTAGCCGCTCAAGTCCTCGAAGGATTTCACGAGCAGTTGTCGACGTAGACAAAATAATTGCCGTCATCACACCCAAAGTTCCTTTAACAACAATTCCAGAACCTGCAATTAACCCTTCACGATAAAGATCAAAAGGTCCAACTTGAATCTTCTCTCCAGAGCCAAAAAAAGGCATCAGAATTGCGAAAAAAATAAAAGGAATTTCGATTAATGAGCGCTTAAAGAGAAGAGAAAAGGGGATCTTTGTAATTGCAACAACTGTTAGCAACCAGATGAAATATGCAACAAAAGCAGGCCATTGAGTAACTGGGGTTGAAACAACAAGCAAAATAAAGGCCAGCGCAGCAATGATCTTTAGGTGCGAAGGTAAAGCGTGGACCAATGAATGGCGATGAAGGTAGAGCCTTTCACCTACATCATGTCCGTGGTGATGGTTCTCTTGCTCGACCTTAATTGTGATCCTTTTTTGATTTACGAGCAATGAGTTTGAAACTAATTCCGGCAACTACAGCGGTGCCTATCACGCCAATTATTCCTGCCACACCAACAGATGCCCGTTCATTGTCGATTCCTTTAACTCCATAATCAGCCAAAGCCTTATCCGCGTTTGTATGATCTCTTGCAGTGTCAATAAAGCCAATATCTTGAGCAACTTTTTCTAAACCATCCGGGGCAGAAGATGCGTAAAAAGATACAACTCCTGCAAAAAAAAGAGAAACTACAAATCCTATGATGTAAAACCTGCGATTAGTCAGCACTTCGGAGCTCCAGCTTCTGATTATTATTTTTCCATCCATATACCAAGTCGCTGCGACTTGCTAAAACTGCGCTGACTGTCAAACCTGTTATTAATGCTTCACCGATTCCAATTAGAACATGTGTTCCAACCATGGCGCTAAGAACTGCAGATGTAGAAAAAGTTGCTGTTGCGCCCATCGCATATTGAATTGTGAAACCAACAGCTGCAGCCGGAACTGAAAGCAATCCGCCAAGGGCTGCAGCTAATGAAATCGAAGATTTATTCTTAGGCAAGAGTTTGCGAAGAAGCAAGAAGATTCCATATCCCGCCCAGACTCCAAGTACCCCCATGTTGAAAATATTGAGACCAATTGCGGTTAGACCACCATCGGCAAACAACAAGCCTTGCATTAACAAAACAACGGTTAATGCCAAAGTTGCAGCCCATGGACCAACTAAAACTGCGGCGAGCGCTCCACCCAATAAGTGACCACTTGTTCCTGCAACAACTGGAAAGTTGAGCATCTGTACAGCAAAAATGAATACGGCAGTTAAGCCAGCAAGCGGCGCGATCTTTTCATCCAGTTGTGTTCTAGCACCCTTGAGCGCGGTGGCAATCCCAGCGGCAGCTAACCCAGCAAAGACTGCTGAGGTTTGAAGATCAATAAAGCCGTCAGGAATATGCATGGCCCTATTTTAATGCAAACGATTCGCATCTGCATCTTGAAGGCATCTTAGGCTCAAAATGGCCAAATAGCCGGTGGCGCAGACCAAATTCCCTGCTCTCTCCGAGGCCAAGGCGTATAAGTTTCTTGTATGAGCGAGGATGACGGCTTGGAAGAACTCATCAGCGAAGAGATGCTCTGGGATCGAATCCCTGAAGTCGATGGCGAAGAGCGTGCCAGCACATATTACGAACTCAGCGCAAGAATCTATGCACGTGGACAGTATGACGAGGCGTTAGCCCTCGCCGAAACTGCGCGGGATATCTACTCGACCCTTGGTGCTAGTGCACCGAGTGAGGGTCTAGCTCAGGCGTATTCAGCGATTGGTTACAACCTCAATCAGTTGAAGCGTATGGATGAAGCGGCATCTGCCATGAGCAAAGCTGTTGAGATTTTACGTGAGAACAAATCTCCGGTCGCTCTCGAACTTGCATGCACACTTGCCGAGTGGTGGTACTCATCCAAGCAATATGCCAAAGTCGTTGCGACGATGGGTGAGTGTGCTCAAGAGCATCTGGTGGATGGAAATGAGATTGGTGCTGCCAATGATCTGCATTTGATCGGCTGCGCAGAGCGAGAGCTCAAGAACTACGCAAAGGCGATTGACTCCTTCAAAGAGGCCCGAATATTATTCAAACGCAACAAAGAGATCATCCATGTCGCCCGATGTGATCAAAAGATAGCATCATGTCTTATCGAACTCGATGAGGGCCAGTTAGCACTTGAGACTGCACGCAAAGCCGTTGACGTCTTTGAGACGGGTCATGATCATCGGCGCGAGACCTTTGCGCTATTTGAAGTAGGCAAGGCCCAGATCCTGCTCGAAAAATTCGATGAAGGACTTGCAACTCTCGAGCAAGTCTTATCCGTGGTAAGTGAGGATGAACCCAAGGACTTTGAGTTCATCATCGACGTCGAATCCCGAATTGCAAAGATCTTGGCTTTGCATGGGCGTATCGATGAAGCCAATGAGATTGAGCGCCGATTGAAATCAGTACAAGAGAGCCTAGAAGACGAGCCTCAGGCTTGATCAAGTTCTCAAAATCCGCCCCTGAGTTTCGAATAATGATGGTCTGTATGGGCAATATCTGTAGATCTCCCATGGCCGCAGCCGTGCTCTCACACCGCACCGCGGCCTGGAGTTCACCGAAGATAATCGTAGATAGTGCTGGCACAGGGGCCTGGCATGTGGGCCAAGACGCTCATCCAACATCACGCAAGGTCTGGGAGAAGGCTGGCTATAAGCACATCCACGCAGCACGACAGTTCAACTCGAGTGATTTTTTTGAGAGGGATCTGATCCTGGTGATGGATTCAAGCAACTTTGATAACGTTATCAAATTAGCAAAGGATGAAGAGTCGCGTGCAAAAGTCTTTTATCTGCGCAGTTTCGACCCTGAACTCTCAAAAATCGATCCAGCATCTGAGAGATTTTCCGAGTTGGAGGTTCCTGATCCCTATAATCAATCGGTCGAGGCCTACGAAGTGACATTAGGTATGATTGAGCGCGCCATAGATGGTCTAGTGCAGGAGTTAGAACGCTAGTGCGCTAAATGCTGGAGAGCCCAGTGATACATGGCAATGGCTCCAGCGGCCGATGCATTCATTGAACGGGTAGAGCCGTACTGATGAATCTCATACACGATATCGCATGCCAAGATCCCCTCATCAGACATACCTGCTCCCTCTTGTCCGAATAAAAGGACGCAGCTCTCTGGCAGTTGTGCACTCTCTAATCGTGCCGAACCTGGGACATTATCGATCCCAATGATGGGGAGATCATTCTCCTTACACCAAGCGGTGAAATCGTCAACTGTTGGATGGTGATGAACACTTAGATACCTATCAGTCACCATCGCGCCACGTTTGTTCCAATCACGCTTTCCCACGATATGAACTCCACCGACGTTGAAGGCGTTTGCAGTTCTTACGACTGAGCCGATATTTAGATCATGTTGCCAGTTCTCGATTGCAATGTGGAGCTTGTGGCGCTTGGTATCCAAATCCGCAACGATTGATTCAATACTCCAATAACGATAGTGATCTAGGACATTTCTACGATCACCGTTTAGTAATAGTTCAGGGTCATACCAATCCCCTTGTGGCCAGGGTTTTTCGTGAGCTCCCACGCCAACAACAGGGAAGAACTCACCGGGTCCGATACTGCCTGGAGTAGTTGGTGTGCTCATGTGGGCACTCTAAACTGCCTTTATGGGCTCTATCAATTGGGAACTTTGATGCTCGCCAAGGTAGGGATCTCTCTCTTATCACTCTCGGTGGCTCTTTCGATTGCCCCTGCCCAAGCCGCCCTCTCAGCGGCCTCAATCCCTGCTGTCTTTGACGAGCTTTTGAAATCAGCGGCGCTTTCTAACCCAGCGATGGTTCTCATCGATGGCACCACCGGTCAGATTGTCTATGAGAAGAACTCATTCTCACAGCGCAAACCAGCCTCTGTGATGAAGATTTTTGCTGGAGTGGCAACGTTGAAGTATTTAGATCCTCAATCCTCTTTTGTGACGAGCATATCTCTGGGAGTCAAAGATAGGACCCTTGTCATCTCAGGAAGCTATGACCCATGGATAAGCCTTGACCACAGAGTCGCAAGGAAGATGAAACGCACATCGCTACCGTACCTTGCCTTTAACTCTCTGAGCGCAGTAAAAAAAGCAAATAATGGATCACTGAAAAAAATTACCGTCCTATATTCAGGTCTATATTCACAGGATGTCTCTAACCTTAAGAGATTCTGGGCCAAGCGGGGCTTCAAACCATCGATGAAGGCGATAACAGCCGATGAAGCTTCATCAAACTCGGCCACACTGGTCGTAAGCGATACATCACCAACGGTCACTGAGCTGCTCGATTACATGATGAAATGGAGCGCCAACAATCTAGCCGAGCGTCTTGCCCGCTTATCCTCCCGAGCCGGTGGATTCGCCTTTAACTCCCAGGGAGTATCTGATACCTTCGTGAAAATTCTCACCGATCTTGAGATTGATGCATCTAAGCTTACAGTGATCGATGCAAGTGGATTATCAAAAGAGAATCGTATAAGTGCAGCCATGATGGGGGAGCTTCTCTATAAGCTGCGCAAAGATGAGAGATACAAATTACTATATGAATCAATGCCCGTGGGAGGAGTCTCAGGGACGTTGAGATCAAGATTTTTGACTACTGCTCCTCAAGCCATTGGTTTGGTCCGTGCGAAAACAGGCAGTCTTAATGGGACGGTCACTTTGGCGGGTTATATTGAGTCGGGAGAACGTGAATATGTCTTTGTCACGCTAGCCGATGGGATACCACGCGGGACACGAGCCAACTCCAAAGCCCGAGCTGCCATCGATCGTCTACTGGGGCGGATCGCTGCGCCAAATACTCCGGGTGTGATCTCTGAGGTAGTTCCAGCACCTTAATTGTTGTCGAAAACCTTGATTGATCCACCATAACAAGCGACCCATGTGCGCTGGGTCGGTTTATCAAAGGTGATCCCTATGGGCTCATTACACACTTTGATCGTCTGAATAGTCTTAAGATCTCTTGTGCGTACCTTTGAGACAGTATCACCCGTAAAGTTGACAACAAATAAAGCACTGCCATCGCTAGAAATCGCTAGAGAGCGGGCGGATTTGCCTGTTGTTACTGTGCCTAGCATTTTGTTGGCAATTAAATCCCAGGCAGCGACCTTTCCTGAGAGATTGAGTGTGACATACATCTTGGTGCCATCGGGGGAGATGGTTATGGCCCGGGGATTCCTACCGATGGGAATATAAGTGACTGAAAAATCCTCTAAATTGATGACATGGACTCTGCTACCGCCCATCTCCGCGACGTAAGCGAATTTACTGTCGGCACTAGAGGCAATCCCACGGGGATATCTACCTATCTTTAGCGTCTTCACTGTTTTTTGGCTATCTATCGAGATTATATTTAGGTCATACGTACACCAGTTAGAGACAAGGATATATTTATTATCTGGTGTCACCTCCACGACCTTAGGGACCGCACCAACTGGATAAACAGCATCGATCTCATAAGAGCCTAAGTTGATGCGGTAGAGGAAACTCTTATCGTAACGAGAGGCGGGTGAGCAGTCATCACTTCCCTCCCGGTTATAACCCTTGCCATACATCGAGTAGTTCGTGACATAGAGATACTTTCCATCGGGTGAATATGCACCCTCCACCGGGGCACCCTGAAAGATGGATGAGTACTTTGAATACCCAAACTTGGAGAGTTGTACAGAGTCAGATACGGTCCTGATCAACCCAAAGGTAGTTGCGTCATAGATAGTCACACTGTGCCTGTACATCATATTGTGGGCACTTATTAATCCCGTCCCCGAGGATCGGACTGACTTTGGTGAGATGGCACCGGTGATGGTCTTGACCAAGCTCATCTTGGTATCACTGGTTAGCATCTCACTCTGGGTTGGTGAGCTCTGAAGGCATAGCAAAGCCGTGATAAAAAGGGCGATAGAGCATCGGCGCACAGCCCGACTCTAATACCTGCAGATGTGATGTGAACCTCTGGGATTTTACTCCGAGTCCTGCACACGGTCGGAAGTTTCGGTAAACCCATCATCACGAGGGCAAGTAATCTATGGGCGTGAAGAGCATTGTGCGTGGATATTTAGATTTGATGAAGTTACGCGTTGTAGAGCTGCTCTTGGTCTCCACACTACCGGCTATGGTCCTGGCCGATCGGGGCCTACCCTCATTCACATTGGTTGTGACAACAATGATTGCCGGGACCTTAGCCGCAGGAAGTGCCAACGCCTTCAACATGGTGATTGAAAGTGAGAGCGATAAGTTGATGCAGCGCACGTCACAGCGGCCAATTGTGACAGGTGTTATAAGTAAGACAAATGCTGCGATTTTTGCAACAGTGATTGGAATCTTATCTCTGGTTCTCTTTGGGATTTTCACTACACCACTTGCAACAATACTCACATTGGTAGCAATCTTATTTTATGTCCTGGTCTATACGATAGGATTAAAGCGTCGTACATCACAGAATATTGTTTGGGGTGGGGCTGCAGGATGCATGCCAGTATTTATCGGTTGGGCCGCTGTCACCAACTCTCTCTCATTGACAGCTTTGGCTTTCTTCATGGTGATCTTTTTCTGGACACCTCCACATTTTTGGTCACTTGCTATTCGATATAAAGATGATTATTCAGCCGCTGGTATCCCCATGCTTCCCGTCGTGGCCCCTCAAGCCAAGGTCCATCAGCAGATGTGGCTTCACACCGTCTTGATGATCGCCTGCTCTATCTGGTTAATTCTCTCAGCTGGCTTACCTGTAGGTTCACTCGTGGCAACAGTACTGCTCGGTCTTGTCTTTGCTATTCAACTTCTTGCTCTCAAGGAGAGTTCACCTGACTACACACAGATAGCAAGCAGGATATTCCAATGGTCGATCACTTATTTGAGTCTGCTCTCAGTCGTACTCGTAGTAGCCCAATTGATTGTGTAGGGTAAAACTATGTCCAATACTGCAATCTCTGTGAGTGATCTGAGCAAAAAATATGGCGAGCGTATGGCTGTCTCTCATGCCAGTTTTGAAGTACCACTGGGTACCATCTGTGGTTTTGTCGGGCCTAACGGTTCGGGGAAAACGACAACGATGCGCATGCTACTTGGCCTTATCACTCCAACCGGTGGTACTGGAGAGATTTTGGGTGAATCGATAGAGCATCCTGAAAAGTATCTTCGGCGAGTAGGTGCGATGATTGAGGGCCCAGCCTTCTATCCTGCTATGAGTGGGAGCGAAAATCTCAAGTATCTGGCAGACCTTGGGGGGTTTCCAACTCATCGAGTCCAATATCTTCTTGATCAAGTGGGGCTAGGAGATCGTGCTAAATCTAAGTACAAGACGTATTCATTGGGGATGAAGCAGCGCTTAGGTATCGCTGCAGCTCTGTTACCTGATCCAAAACTACTGATGCTAGATGAGCCTACAAATGGATTGGATCCCGAAGGCATTCAAGAGGTGCGCGCTCTCTTGCGCCAGTTGGCCATTGATGGGACCTCCGTCTTTGTCTCATCTCATCTCTTATCCGAACTCGAACTCATCAGTGATTATCTGGTCATGTTACGAAAAGGCGAGGTCGTCTTTACGGGCAAGATGATGGATCTGATGGTCAATCAGCAGCCAGTAATCATCGCTAAAGGTACGAATGATGCTGATTTAGTAGCCTTACTAGAGATAGCACAGAAGGCTGGACATCACGGGCTGATCCGAGATGGAGCTGTCCATATCCAGGGACCGGCCAAGTGGGCAATCGAGTTCAATCGGGCCGCCTTTGATGCTGGTATTACTCTCTCGCAGTTGACACCTCAGCTGCCTAATCTGGAGGAGACCTTCTTCGAGATGACGGGGGAGAAGTAATGTGGCGTGTGGCTCTATCAGAGTTGCGTAAATTAAGGCGGCTAACACTTTTTCTTGGCACCATGGGTGCAGTCGTCTTCTTTAGCGCTCTCTTCTCCTCTCTTCTATTTTTACTCATTGATTCACCCGATGGAAACTCTGATCGAGGTCGCACCGTAGGTCGAGAGGTTCTTGGGCTTGCAACTGGAGTGGTGCAAGGCTTCAGTAATGTCGGTGGCTTTCTTGGGATAATCGCGCTCTGCGTCTTTGCCGCTCAAACTGCGCAAGAGTACACATACGGGACCTTGCGCAACATTTTGGTCCGCCAGCCCGGACGCATGCGAGTTCTGATAGGAAAATTTATTGCGATGAACTTATTTGCCATCCTCATGATTATTCTCTCTGGACTCATCAGTGTGAGCGCATCACTTCTTTTAGCTCCACGCGCCAAGGTCTCAACAGAGCTCTGGTTCACCGGCGATGGTCGTCATGCCCTACTCACCACTTTTATCAATATCACCGTCTCTGTCATCGGATTTGGCACGATTGGAATGGTCCTTGGCCTCCTTCTTCGCTCCCCCATAAGTGCGATCTCACTCGGGGTCTTATGGCTCTTGATCGTTGAGAACCTCTTAATAGCGGTGAAGAATTCACTACAAGACTGGTTGCCAGGGGCACAACTCACCGCCATCGCATCTGGTGGGGCACAAAGAGGCTTCAATGATGGGATCGAGTACTCACATGCGCTATTCGTTGGTGGGATCTACGTCGCAGTTGGGGCCGTTGTGGCCTCACTGCTATTTGTAAGACGTGATGTATCTAATTAGCGACATCAGTGGCAGTTATCAGGCTTTTCAGAGGTAGGTGATTTATTCTTAAGACCTTCCCCCGGAGGTTTTAAGTGAAAACTCATAGAGCGATCTTTCTTGCTCTCATCGCGGCCTTAACCTTCACGGTGGCACCTGCGATCGCAAAGACCCCAAAGCCAACGCTGGCCCAGATCGAGGCGGCCAAGAAGATCGAGGCGGCCAAGAAGAAGGTGGCTGAGGCCCAAGCGGCAAAGTTGAGGGCGGCAAATCAGAATCTACGAACTCTTACAGTCAAGGCAAACGCTGCGCGAGCACTGTATGTCAAGGCTCAGAGAGAGTTAGCAGTTGCCGAGGAGGCAGCACGCGCTGCGGCACAATACGCCGCCGAAACAGCGGCATCTGTTGCAGAGGCGCATCGAGTAATTGGAAGACTTGCAACCAATGCGTATATCTTGGGTGGGAGCATGAGCGATATCCAGCCCTTACTGAGCGCCAATGGCCCACAGGATTTGATGGACCAACTCAGCACTTTGAGCACATTAGGTTCTAAGAACACTGTCTCACTTGAACGCTTTAAGGCGGCCGAGATAATCGCACGTGCAGCCAAGCAGGCAGCGTTGGAGGCTGAGATCGTCCAACAAAAGGCGACCGATAAGGTTGCCGCGGCGAAAGAGGTTGCCGATGATGCAAAGGCAGAACAGGCAGCCGAAGTCGCTAAGTTACAAAAGGTTCAAGATGAATTATTAAGAGAGCTTCTTAGCGCAAGAAAAGTCCGTACAACCCTTGAGCAGCAGCGCCAACTCGCTCTCTTAGAGGAGTCCCAGGCAAACCAGGCAGGACAAACCCCAGGGCAGTCAAAGATTTGGCCAAACACTGGGTTCAAAGGGCGCTCGACGATTAGAACCGATGAAGCACAACGACTAAAGGCCGTGGAGTTTGCAAAGAGACAAGTACTCGCTCGCAAACCTTATGTATGGGGCGATGAGGGACCAAATACCTTTGACTGTTCGGGCCTTGTCTATGCCGCATATAAATATGCTGGATTGGGCTGGCCCAACTGGGATCGCCTCAACTCAGCGCTGTATACGGGCTATACCAAGCATGTCTCCCTCAATGATCTCGTGCCTGGGGATCTGCTTTTTTACTCATACAAAGGCACGATCTCAACTATCCACCACATCTCTATCTACGCCGGCAATGGCATGATGTGGGAGGCAAACTCCAAGGACAAAGGCCTTCTCTTCTCGAGCATCTATAGCGTTAAAGGGCTAATGCCATTTGGTGGTCGGGTCTAGTCTTTACCTATGAGCACAACTGCGCCCGCTCTGCGCAACGCAGTTCGTCATTGGCTTGAAAAGTGTGAGGCCGGTGATCTCGTTCTTGTCGCCGTATCTGGTGGGGCAGACTCCCTCGCTCTTGCATATGTACTCTCACTGGAGGCTCCAAAACTTGCGGTCAAAGTGCATGCAGTGACTATTGATCATCAACTTCAACCAGGATCTGGTGCACAGGCATCAAGGGTTCTTGATCAGATGAACTCTCTTGGTATCCAGACAACAATTCAAAAAGTCACCGTGACAATGAGTGAGGGCCTTGAGGCATCTGCACGCAAGGCCCGTTATGCCGCTTTGGATTTAGTGGGTAATGAGATGAAGGCCGCAGCGATCTTTCTAGGACATACCCGTGATGATCAAGCAGAGACAGTTCTACTCGGATTGGCACGAGGCTCTGGCACACGCTCCTTATCTGGCATGGCATCGCATCATAAGAAATATATTCGTCCCTTACTTTCCATCACCCGAACACAGACTGAAAAGCTCTGTGAAGAGGTTGGTTTGCAGCCATGGCAGGATCCCCACAATAAGGATTTAAATTTTGCTCGAGTACGTGTACGTCTGGATGCACTCCCCACTCTTGAGAGGACGATCGGCCCGGGTATCTCACAGGCCCTGGCGCGTAGTGCCGATTTACTGCGCCAGGATGCCGATGCACTCGATGCATGGGCACAGCGCGAGATCAACCAGTTGGATCTGGCGGATTTAGAGTGTGGATATTTGGCCAATCTTCCACAGGCGATTCGCAGCCGAATTATCAAGGCCGCGATCTATGCCGCAGGAGCCCCATCTGGCTCAATCTCGGCCGAGCATCTGGCCAGCGTTGAGGGGCTCATCACCGCCTGGAGTGGGCAGGGGGCAGCTGATTTGCCCGGTGGTGTGAAGGTTGAGCGTTTATCGGGCAGACTTTCGCTCTTGCGCAACTAGCCCAAAGGGAGCCCTCGTGGATTTAGCTGGAGTCGAAAGAGAGATCGAGCGAGTAATCGTGAGCCAAGAGCAACTGCAGGCAAAGGTCAAGGAGCTGGCTGCGCGAATTGATAGGGATTATCAAGGTAAGGATCTTCTTCTCATTGGGGTACTCAAAGGGGCGGTCATGGCGATGGCCGACCTCTCACGTGCTTTAAATCGCCACGTTGAGATGGATTGGATGGCGGTTTCATCCTATGGCTCTGGCACAAAATCCAGTGGTGTTGTCCGAATTTTAAAGGATTTAGATTGTGACATCACTGGGAGAAATGTTTTGATAGTCGAAGATATTGTCGACTCAGGTCTGACGCTCTCTTGGCTCAAAGCAAATCTTGAATCACGAGGGGCCCAGAGTGTGGAGATTCTCTCAATCCTTCGTAAGCCAGCGGCGGCCAAAGTCATGGTCGAAGTCAAATATGTCGGCTTTGAGATTCCACCAGATTTCGTTGTCGGTTACGGCCTTGATTACAATGAAAGATATCGCAACCTCCCATTTATCGCCGTGCTTGCTAAGCACATGTACTCTTAAGCCCTAGGAAACGAGATATGAAACAGATGTTTCAAACCAAGAAGCCAGATAAAACGGGCAAGAGCAAACCACTCAAGAAGAGTTTTGCAGGCACTTCCAACCCGAAAAAGCCAGTAACTCGTGCGGGTCGAATCTTTCGTGGACCTCTCTTTTGGATTCTAGTTGCCATCTTTGCTGTCTCTATCTTTGGTCAGATCACATCTGCTGGAAATCGATATGCACAGATTGAGACATCTCAAGCCCTCGATGCGATCGGTCGCTCTAACGTGGAATCAGCAGAGGTCGTCGATAAAGATCAGAAGATCCGCCTTGTTCTCAAGCCAGGTGCTGCAATAAAAGGTGAGACCAAGGTAGAAGCCTCCTATGTCGCCCGCCAGGAGCCAACAATCATCGATGCACTCACATCTAACCCCCCATCAAAGGGCTGGAATGTACGTGTCCCATCACAATCACTCCTAGTCTCATTTCTCTTTTCGATAATTCCCTTTCTCCTCATCGGCTTTCTCTTCTTCTGGTTAATGAGCCAGGCCCAAGGTGGCAACAAAGTCTTCCAATTTGGTAAATCCAGGGCCAAATTACAGAGTAATGATGTACCTCAGACAAGCTTTAAAGATGTGGCAGGTGCCGATGAGGCGATTGCCGAACTCCAAGAGATCAAGGATTTCCTGGCCAAACCAGATAAGTATGGGGCGCTGGGCGCCAAGATTCCAAAAGGTGTTCTGCTCTATGGTCCTCCAGGAACCGGTAAGACGCTCCTTGCTCGTGCAGTAGCTGGTGAAGCCGGTGTGCCTTTCTACTCCATATCCGGATCTGATTTCGTTGAGATGTTTGTGGGTGTTGGCGCAGCGCGCGTGCGTGATCTATTCAATCAAGCGAAGGCCAACTCACCGGCAATCGTCTTTGTTGATGAGATTGATGCAGTTGGTCGTCAACGCGGTACAGGTATGGGAGGTGGCCACGATGAGCGTGAGCAGACACTCAATCAATTATTGGTCGAGATGGATGGTTTCGAGGAGAACACCAAGGTCATACTTATCGCTGCAACGAACCGTCCAGATGTTCTAGATCCAGCACTTTTGCGTCCAGGCCGCTTTGATCGTCAGATCGCAGTCGAACGACCAGATCTCAAGGGGCGCGAAGCGATTTTGACTGTGCATGCAAAGGGCAAACCACTCAGTGATGAGGTCAAACTCCTTGACTATGCCCGTCGCACCCCCGGGTTCACAGGCGCCGATCTTGCAAATGTTCTCAACGAAGCCGCTCTATTGACTGCGCGAGAAGAGAGGCAGACTATTTCAAATAGTGAGCTCGATGAGGCTATCGACCGTGTCATGGCTGGGCCGCAGCGCAAATCACGGATCATGAGTGATGATGAGCGACGGGTGACGGCTTATCATGAAGGTGGCCATGCCCTGGTTGCACATGCACTGCCACACACTGATCCGGTCCATAAAATCACGATCATGCCACGCGGTCGGGCATTGGGTTACACCATGATCCTTCCCGATGAGGATCGCTACTCAACGACGCGCAACCAACTACTCGACCAGTTGGCGTATTCATTAGGCGGTCGTGCAGCCGAAGAGCTCATTTTCCATGATCCATCGACGGGTGCATCGAATGATATTGAAAAGGCGAGCGCATTAGCCCGTGCAATGGTCACACAGTATGGAATGACCGAGGCAGTCGGAGCGATAAAACTAGGCACAAGTAGTGATGCTCCATTTATGGGCCGTGACTACAGCCACCAACGAGATTACTCTGAAAGTATTGCAGGTGTTGTGGATCGTGAGATCCGCAAACTCATTGAAAATGCGCATCAGGAGGCCTTCGATATCCTGGTTGCAAATCGTAAGATCCTAGATGAGATGGTGTTACAGCTACTTGAGAGAGAGACGTTGAATAAAAAGGAGATCGCTAAAATCTTCAAAAAAGTCAAATCTGTAACTACGCGTCCTGCTTGGACCGGCTCATCTACTCGCATTCCATCGGATCAACCCCCCGTTGATATTCCAGAGCGAGTCGTTATAACAAAAGTGAAGAAGCCAAGCCGCGGTAAGAAGGTCTCAGATGACAATCAGTAAGGTCACTCTGACAAGTGGCCGTCCAGCAGCTCCCTATGATCAAGAGCGAGCCGAGCGTGCAGTGCGTGAACTCTTATTGGCTCTTGGTGAGGATCCAGATCGTGAGGGATTAAGACAGACACCTGAACGTGTTGCCCGTGCCATGAAGGAGAACTTTGCAGGCCTGTGGCAGGTACCAGAAGATGTACTGACAACGACATTTGATATCGGCCATGAAGAGCTAGTTATTGTGCGAGATATCGAGATTTTTTCACATTGTGAACACCACCTGACTCCTTTTCATGGTGTTGCACATATTGGCTATATCCCGCGCGGGAAAATCACAGGTCTTTCCAAGTTAGCGCGCCTAGTTGATGTCTATGCCAAGCGCCCTCAAGTACAAGAGCGTCTGACAACACAGATTGCAGATGCCCTGGTTGAGATCCTTGATCCCCTAGGCGTGATTGTCATTATTGACTGTGAACACTTATGTATGTCAATGCGTGGTATCAAGAAGTCACAAGCACGAACAACAACGAGTGCTGTCCGAGGTGCATTACTCAATGCCTCTACGCGCGCTGAAGCAATTAGTCTCATAACCCATAGGTAAAACCCATGTTAGTTATGGGGATCCTCAACATCACTCCCGACTCATTTGCAGATGGTGGTCGCTATAACTCACTTGACACTGCGCTCAATCACGCCCGCACCATGATCGCCGAAGGTGTGGACATTCTAGACATTGGTGGCGAATCGACACGTCCTGGCGCCGATCGTGTGAGTGCACAGGAGGAACTGGCTCGAGTGATTCCCATAATCACAGCACTAGCTCATGATGGGGTGCCGATTAGTATCGACACCATGCGTGCATCGACGGCGAAGGCTGCCATAGATGCAGGTGCGCAGATGATTAATGACGTGAGTGGTGGGTTAGCAGACTCACAGATGTTCGAAGTAGCGGCCCAATCAAAGCTTCCTTATATTGCTATGCATTGGCGGGGTGCATCAAAGGAGATGAACTCACGTGCAGTCTATGGAGATGTAGTGCACGATGTCATCAGCGAACTTCAAGGTAGGATCCATGCAGCCCTGGATGCCGGGATAAGTCAGGAGAGATTGATCATCGATCCAGGTCTTGGCTTTGCCAAAGAGGCCGAACACAACTGGAGCATCATTGATCACATCGATGAGTTTGTTGGCCTTGGATATCGAGTGCTAGTCGGTGGCTCTCGTAAGAGATTCTTGGGGGCAGGTACTCCTGATGAACGAGAGGCGGCAACGGTAGCCCTGACCAAGCGCCTCTCCACGAGCGGTATTTGGGGAGTGAGAGTGCACTCTGTGAAGGCCCACAAAGATGTGTTGCATCCATGAGCGATCAGATTCTCCTTACTGGAATCCATGGCTTTGGCTACCACGGGCTCTTTGAACATGAGCGCAGTAATGGTCAGGATTTCTATGTTGATCTGGCTCTTGATGTAAATCTGGAGATGGCATCGCGTAGTGACTCGATTCAAGACACTATCAATTACGGTGAGATCATTGATTTGGTTGTCACTGAAATTACCTCAAATCCAGTCTCACTTATCGAAAGACTCGCAGGACGTATTGCAGAGCGGATTCTCAACTCCCACATGAGAGTCAACTCTGTGACGGTCACCGTACACAAGCCACAAGCTCCAGTTGCCGCTTCGATGAAGGACATTGCGGTGAAGATAACTCGTACACGATGAGAGCAGTGGTCGCACTTGGTGCAAATATAGGAGATGCAGGCGAGAATTTAGATATCGCTTTAACGCTATTGCGTCAGGCCACAGATGTCGTTGCAACCTCTTCTTATTACACCACTACTCCAATCGGTGGACCAGAGCAGCCAGATTATAAGAATGCGGTATGCATACTTGAGAGCGAGCTCCCTGCCTTAGATCTACTCTCACTCTTGCAGGGAATCGAAAAGAGCATGGGGCGCGAGCGTCTTGTTCATTGGGGACCACGTACAATCGATTTAGATCTGATCCAGTATGGCTCGCTTTTGAGCAAAAGCATCGAGCTTGAACTTCCTCATCCACGTGCCCATACGCGTAGATTCGTCCTAGAGCCATGGATTGAGATCGATGCCGATGCAGTCCTGCTCACGCATGGACGAGTCGATCAGCTTTTGGCACAACTGCCTGCAAGCGCGTAAACTTAAGGACGCTTCGCCCGGTACCTGAAAGGACTGGAGCCAGATGAGCGTATTAGTCCCGACTATGGGAGCCCTGCATAAGGGTCACCAAGCCTTGATTAAGCGTGCTCGCATGTTGAGCACAGAGGTTGTGGTGAGTATTTTTATCAATCCTCTGCAGTTTGAAGATCCCACTGAAATTACCAAATATCCCCGCACCCCTGAGCGTGACATAGAGAGGGCGACTTTGGCAGGTGCCACAGAGATTTGGATCCCTGAGTATGAGGAGATATATCCGGGTGAGATTAAAAAACTAAAAGCCTCATCACTAGGCGATTCATACGAGGGTGCATCTCGCCCAGGACACTTCGATGGCGTTGTCACTGTCGTAAATCGCCTCTTCGAGATAGTCAGACCTGAGGCAGCGATCTTTGGCGAAAAAGATTTTCAACAACTGCAGATCATCCATGCGATGAAGAGCCCTGTTGAGATCATTGGAGTCCCGACTGTGCGCGAATACGATGGACTTGCACTCTCCTCACGCAATATCCGATTGAGCCAAGGTGGTCGAATGAGTGCAAATGTGATCTATCGATCGATGAGAGCGGCACGACTGGCACCGACTATCGCAATAGCTCAGGAGATCATCGATACGACGATTTCTACTGAAAAGGGCTTCAAATGTGATTATGCAGTGATCATTGATGAAGCAGATTTCTCTTTAGCGACTGATTCAACAAAACACAAGCGCGCAATCATCGCTGGATGGATAGATGGCGTTCGCTTAATAGACAATATGAGAATGGGTGCCTGATGCTACTAACTATCGATGTGGGAAATACCAATACCGTTCTAGGAATCTTTGACGGTGACAATCTTCTACGCTCCTGGCGCGTCAAGACAGATGCGCGCAGTACTGCTGATGAACTTTGGCTACAGTACCGCTCTTTGGTGGAGGATTACAGCGTTACCGGCTTATCAATCTGCTCGACGGTACCGGCAACCTTGCGTGAATTACGCAACATGATGAGTGATTACTTTGCCGATGTGCGCACCACAATCGTCGAACCAGGGATCAAGACAGGCGTGCCACTCCTAGTTGATAATCCAAAGGAGATTGGTGCCGATCGAATTGTAAATACGCTAGCTGCCCACACATTATTTGGTGGTCCAGCTATCGTTGTCGATTTTGGTACATCAACAAACTTGGATGTCGTCTCACCAAAGGGTGAATTTCTAGGAGGAGCGCTCGCCCCAGGAATAGAGATATCTGTCGATGCCTTGGCCGCGCGAGCAGCGCAATTACGCAAAGTCGAATTGATCAGACCAAGAAATGTCATCGGGAAAAATACTGTTGAAGCCTTGCAGTCGGGCACAATCTTTGGTTTTGCCGGTCAAGTCGATGGCCTCGTTGATCGCATCACTGCCGAGCTTGCCGACTCATATTCGGGGGCTCCAAAGGTAATCGCAACAGGTGGATTAGCACCGCTGATCATCGGAGTCTGTGAAACTATTACCGATCACGAACCAGATTTGACTCTGATTGGCCTTCGTTTGATTCACGAACGAAATGCCTAATTCGCTAGACTCCTACCCATTATGAGCAAGGACAACCCATCTACCGATGAGGAACTGCCAGAGCAGTTGAGGATTCGTCGTGAAAAACGGGCCGCGCTGATCGCAGATGGAAGTGAGCCATATCCAGTCTCTGTCCCGCGCACAAAATCACTCCGCGAGGTGCGAGAGCAACATGCAGGGCTGGCAATCGATGTTGCAACTGGGATCATTGAAAGTCTGACCGGCCGGATTATTTTCAAGCGTGATACGGGCAAACTGTGTTTTGCCACATTGCGAGAAGGAGATGGCACTGAGATTCAGGCCATGCTCTCACTAGATAAGGTGGGGCAAAACTCGATTGACTCCTGGAAATCAAATATTGATTTAGGTGACATAGTTTCAGTAACTGGTGAGATCATCACCTCAAAACGGGGTGAACTATCGGTACTCGCAGCATCATGGAAGTTGGCCTCTAAATCACTACGGCCGCTGCCAAATGATCACAAGCCGATGTCGGAGGAGACTCGCGTTCGGATGCGATATGTGGATCTGATCGTTCGCCCAGAGGCACGAGCTAACGCCCGTCTGAGACCAGCGGTGATGAAATCTCTGCGCAACACCTTTGCACAGGCAGATTTCATCGAAGTCGAAACGCCCATGCTGCAGGTGATGCATGGCGGTGCGACGGCCCGGCCTTTCAAATCTTTCTCAAATGCCTACGATATGGATCTCTATCTGCGCATCGCCCCGGAACTATTCCTCAAGCGCTGTGTTGTCGGTGGAATCGAGCGGGTATTTGAGATCAACCGCAATTTTCGCAATGAAGGTACTGATTCCTCGCACTCGCCAGAGTTTGCGATGATTGAGAGCTATCAGGCATACGGGGACTGGCGATCAATCGGGCATCTCACGCGCACTTTGGTGCAAGAGGCGGCGATGGCCGTTGCCGGTTCGTATGTAGTGACCCATCATGATGGTCGCCAGATGAATCTGGGTGGGGATTGGCCAGAAATATCCCTTTATGAGGCCATCTCTAAGGGCGTAGGCCAAAGTGTCAGCGCACTCACTCCGATCGCTGAATTGAAAACTATCGCGAAAAAACTTGGCATCAAAACCGACCCTCAGTGGATTACAGGCAAGTTGGCCGAGGAGATCTTTGAGCATGTGGCAGTAGATCAGCTGATTGCACCGACCTTCGTCATGGGCTTTCCGCTCGATACCTCCCCACTTGTTAGAGCACATCGTGAACTCCCAGGTGTTGCTGAGAAATGGGATCTGTATGTCAATGGTTTTGAACTTGCAACTGGATACTCTGAATTAATTGATCCTGTCATCCAGCGGGAGCGTTTGGTCGAACAATCCAGCCTCGGCGCAAAAGGTGATATGGAGGCGATGCAAGTTGATGAGGATTTCCTACGCGCGATGGAGTACGGGATGCCACCCATGGGTGGAATGGGAATGGGTGTGGATCGCCTACTCATGGCACTCACAGGACTTGGTATCCGTGAAACTATCTTGTTCCCATTAGTAAAACCTGAAACCGATTAGCGATGGAGATTCGCCCTGCTCGCACCAGTGATATTAAAGGGATTCGTGCCCTCATAGATGCATACGCACCAGAGGGTCGACTCTTGACCAAAGAGACCGTCACTCTCTATGAGAGTGTTCAAGAGTTTGTCGTTGCAATCGATGCCGGTGTTCTCGTTGGCTGTGGAGCACTGCATGTCCTTTGGGAGGATTTAGCAGAGGTTCGCACCGTCGCTGTCACCGAGAGGATGCGAGGAGCCGGTATAGGTCATCAGATTCTCGATGCCATCATCGCGCGCGCTCTGGTCCTTGGAGTAAAAAGAGTGTTCTGTCTAACTTTTGAGACGAGATTTTTCAGCGCTCATGGCTTTGAAACCATTGAAGGTACTCCCGTGGATGCAGCGGTCTACGAACAACTCCTGCGCTCATATGATGCCGGTATCGCCGAGTTTTTAGATCTTGAATCGGCCAAGCCAAATACCCTGGGAAACACCAGAATGTTGAAAATCCTGCCCTAGATATTGGGCGTATCGGGGCATAAATGCCCCAGGACTAGGGTTGTAAGAATCGAGCCGAGTTCTGCCTCGCGAGCCTAGCTAGAGAGGTATTAGGCTTAACCAACAGGGAAAAAAAGGAGTACGTCGATGTTTGAGCGCTTTACCGATAGAGCCCGCCGGGTTGTTGTGTTGGCCCAAGAAGAGGCCCGCATGTTAAATCACAACTACATCGGCACTGAGCATATTTTGCTGGGCTTGATCCACGAGGGTGAGGGCGTTGCCGCTAAGGGACTTGAGTCTCTGGGCATCTCACTTGAGGGTGTGCGCGCTCAGGTAGAGGAGATCATCGGACAGGGCCAGCAGGCACCAAGTGGACATATCCCATTTACTCCACGGGCCAAGAAAGTCCTTGAACTCTCCCTACGCGAGGCACTACAACTGGGTCATAACTACATCGGTACCGAACACATTCTTCTTGGTTTGATCCGTGAAGGTGAGGGAGTTGCAGCGCAGGTACTCGTCAAACTCGGCGCAGATCTCAATCGAGTGCGCCAGCAAGTCATTCAACTTCTCTCAGGCTATCAAGGTAAAGAGGCCGTTACTCAAGGCGGACCTGCTGAAGGTACACCTTCAACATCATTAGTTTTAGATCAATTCGGTCGAAATCTCACACAGGCGGCCCGTGAGGGAAAGTTAGATCCAGTAATCGGTCGTGAGAACGAGATCGAACGAGTCATGCAGGTCTTATCGCGGCGTACAAAGAACAATCCCGTTCTCATCGGTGAGCCAGGTGTTGGTAAAACCGCGGTCGTCGAGGGCCTTGCCCAGGCCATCTATAAACACGATGTCCCGGAGACCCTCAAGGATAAGCAGGTATATGCACTTGATTTGGGTGCACTCGTTGCTGGTAGCCGCTATCGTGGTGATTTCGAAGAGCGCTTGAAGAAGGTCCTCAAAGAGATCAAATCGCGTGGAGACATCATTCTCTTCATCGATGAGATTCACACCCTAGTAGGTGCCGGTGCTGCAGAGGGTGCAATCGATGCGGCAAGTATCTTGAAGCCGATGCTTGCACGCGGTGAGCTCCAGACAATCGGTGCAACAACTCTTGATGAGTATCGCAAGCACGTCGAGAAGGATGCAGCCCTTGAGCGCCGCTTCCAACCTATCCAGGTGAAAGAGCCATCAGTTGCGCACACCATCGAGATTCTCAAAGGTCTTCGCGATCGTTACGAGACCCATCACCGTGTATCAATCACCGATGGCGCACTAGCAGCGGCTGCAAACCTTGCCGATCGCTATGTCTCTGATCGCTTCCTGCCAGATAAGGCGATCGATCTGATCGATGAGGCTGGTTCGCGTCTGCGTATCAAGCGCATGACCGCCCCAGCAGAGCTTCGTGCATTCGATGACAAGATTGCCGATGCCCGGAAGGAGAAAGAGTCGGCAATCGATGGTCAGGACTTTGAGAAAGCGGCATCACTTCGCGATAAGGAGAAGAGCCTTATCACTGAAAAACATGAGGCTGAGAAGAATTGGAAGGCAACGGATCTAGATAAGGTCACTGAGGTCGATGAAGAGTTGATTGCACAAGTGCTATCTATCTCCACTGGAATCCCAGTATTCAAACTCACCGAAGAGGAGACTGCACGTCTTCTACGGATGGAGGATGAGTTACACCAACGTGTCATTGGGCAGGATCAGGCGATCAAATCCTTATCTCAAGCGATTCGTCGTACTCGCGCAGGGCTCAAGGATCCACGCCGGCCAGGTGGATCATTCATCTTCGCCGGCCCATCAGGTGTCGGTAAGACTGAGCTCTCGCGCACACTTGCCGCCTTTTTATTCGGCGATCAAGATGCTTTGATCCAATTAGATATGTCTGAATACTCAGAGCGCCACACCGCATCTCGTCTCTTTGGCTCTCCTCCAGGCTATGTCGGCTATGACGAGGGTGGACAGTTAACTGAAAAGGTTCGTCGCCGTCCATTCTCAGTCGTCCTCTTTGATGAGATCGAAAAGGCCCACCCAGACATCTTCAACTCACTTTTGCAGGTTCTAGAGGATGGTCGCCTGACCGATGCGCAGGGCCGTACCGTGGACTTCAAAAATACAGTCATCATCATGACCACCAACCTTGGAACCCGTGATATTTCAAAGAGCCTTGGTCTAGGTTTTGCAAACAGTGATGACGAGCAGACAAATTACGAGCGCATGAAGGGCAAGGTAAATGACGAACTCAAAACTCATTTCCGTCCCGAATTCCTCAACCGTATCGATGATGTGATCGTCTTCCACCAGTTAACGAAGGAGCAGATTGTTCAGATCGTTGATTTGATGATCAAGAACCTTGATGATCGCTTGCAGGGCAAGGACATGGGAATCGAATTAACCCCAGCGGCCAAGGACTTACTTGCTATCCGTGGTTATGACCCATTACTGGGTGCTCGTCCATTGCGTCGCACGATTCAACGCGAGATCGAAGATGCACTCTCTGAGCGCATCTTGTTTGGTGAGCTCAAGGCTGGAGAGATCATTGTCGTTGATGCTCAAGGCGAGGGCGCTGATGCGATCTTCACGTTCAAGGGTTCACCCAAGGTTGAAACCCCTGATAGTCCTGAGGATCTAGCTGAAGAGGCTCCAACGGCTTAATCAACTGCCGAATTTTTTAAGTGCCTGCCCGCTGACCCG
>SYEK01000023.1 GCA_005800815.1 Actinomycetota bacterium | reverse complement strand
GATGGCAAGAGCAGTTGGAATCGACCTGGGAACCACAAATAGTTGCGTCTCGGTCTTAGAGGGCGGGGAGCCTACGGTGATCGCAAATGCCGAGGGCGCTCGCACAACGCCCTCAATCGTCGCCTTTGCAAAAAACGGTGAGGTCCTCGTTGGTGAGGTGGCCAAACGTCAGTCGGTGACCAACGTTGATCGCACGATCCGATCTGTAAAGCGCCATATGGGCACAAGTTGGTCGATCGATATCGATGGCAAGAAGTACACAGCCCAAGAGATCTCTGCGCGCGTACTGCAAAAGCTCAAGCGCGATGCCGAGGCCTACCTTGGTGAGACGGTAACCGATGCCGTTATTACAGTGCCGGCATACTTTAACGATGCACAGCGCCAAGCAACGAAAGAGGCTGGAGAGATTGCAGGTCTCAATGTTCTGCGCATCATCAATGAGCCAACGGCTGCAGCCCTTGCATACGGACTTGATAAGGCAGATAGAGAGCAGACGATCCTAGTTTTCGATTTGGGCGGTGGAACATTTGACGTCTCACTCCTTGAAATCGGCGATGGTGTCGTTGAGGTCAAGGCGACAAATGGTGATAACAACCTTGGAGGAGATGACTGGGATCAAGCACTCGTTGACTTTCTTGTCCAAAGCTTTGGCTCAAAAAATGGTATCGATCTGACAAAGGATAAGATGGCGATGCAACGCATCCGTGAGGCGGCAGAGAAAGCAAAGATTGAACTCTCATCCTCACCGACCGCGCCCATCAACCTTCCCTACATCACAGTGGATGCTGAGAAGAATCCACTCTTTATGGATGAGACGATCACCCGTGCGCAGTTCCAACAGTTAACTGGCGCACTCCTTGCCCGGTGCAAGAAGCCATTCCAGGCAGTGCTTAAAGATGCTGGAGTCCCCATCTCAAAGATCCATAGCGTGGTCATGGTCGGTGGCTCCACCCGTATGCCTGCCGTTGTCGAGCTCGTCAAAGAGCTCACCGGTGGGAAAGAGCCAAATAAAGGGGTAAACCCCGATGAAGTAGTGGCCGTGGGAGCATCTCTACAGGCCGGTGTCCTCAAAGGTGAGGTCAAGGATGTTCTCTTACTCGATGTCACACCGCTCTCTCTTGGTATCGAGACCAAGGGTGGCGTGATGACTCGCTTGATCGAGCGCAACACGACGATCCCGACAAAGCGCAGCGAAGTATTTACAACCGCCGATGATAATCAACCGGCGGTGCAGATCCAGGCCTACCAAGGTGAACGTGAGATGGCCGCATACAACAAGAAGCTGGGCATGTTCGAACTCACCGGTCTTCCACCTGCCCCACGCGGAATCCCACAGATCGAGGTCACATTCGATATCGATGCCAATGGAATCGTGCACGTGTCGGCCAAAGATCTCGGAACAGGCAAAGAGCAGAGCATGACGATCACTGGTGGTTCAGCGCTTTCAAAAGATGAGATCAATCGCATGATGGAGGATGCCGAGTCCCATGCTGAAGAAGATCGCCAGCGCAAGGAAGAGGCAGAGATCCGTAATGCCGGTGACTCACTTCTCTACTCAACTGAGAAGTTCATCAAGGACAATGAGGACAAACTCAGCGAGGGCGATGCTTTAGAGAAGAAGACTGAGACACAGGCCGCACTCACCGAACTGCAAACTGCACTAGGTGGCTCCAACTTTGAGATGATCAAAAGTGCGACCGAGAAGGTTGCAACAATCAGCCAGGCACTGGGCGCAGCCCTCTATGCAAGTGCAGCCGCTGCAGGTGCATCAGGTAGTGAAGGTGCAGCCCATGAAGATGGCGTTGAAGATGCCGAAGTGATCGATGAAGAGCCCGCTAAGTGAGTGAACCAGACATAACAATGTCGAGTGAGGAGATTGGTCTAGAGGAGCCAATAATCGAGAGTGTGAGTGAGCCAGCACCGGATCTGCAGGAGCCCGATCCGGTCGCTACTCTCACCAATGATTTACAGCGACTTCAGGCCGAGTATGCCAACTACCGAAAGCGCATCGAGCGCGATCGTTTGCTGGCCCATGAGATGGCGATTGCAGCTCTCTTGAGCGAACTTTTGGCCCTGTTGGATGATATCGATCGCGCCGAACAACATGGCGAACTAACGGGAGGCTTCAAGGCCGTTGCCGACCAACTCAATGCGATCACAACACGTATCGGCCTTGAAAAATTTGGCAGCGAGGGTGTGGCATTTGATCCACAGATCCATGAGGCGCTCATGCATGAGAGCTCGGCCGATGTCACAGTTGCAACTGCGACAAAGATCTTGCAATCTGGATATAAATATAAAGAGCGGATCTTGCGTCCGGCCCGCGTATCAGTGACCGATCCAGCGACAGAATAATCCTTCATGGCCGCCAAGGATCTCTATGAGAAGGACTTCTATAAGGTCCTGGGCATAGACAAGCAGGCTGGCGCAGATGAGATCAAGAAGAGATACCGCGCCCTAGCACGTGAGCTTCACCCCGATAAAAACAAGGGTGATGCCACAAAGGAGGAGAGGTTTAAAGGTATCTCTGAGGCCTATGAGATCTTATCCGATAGTAAAAAGCGTGCCGAATATGATGAGGCGAGATTATTATTTGAACAGGGTGGATTTCGCTCACCCATGGGTGGTGGCGGACAAGGTGGAGATTTCCACGATATCTTTGGTGGGAGTAATCCACAGGATCTATTTGCAAATCTCTTTGGTGGTGGCCGTCGAGGCCCGCGCAAGGGGCAGGATCTCCAGACTGAGGCATCGATTACATTTCGTGAATCCATCACTGGGACGAATCTAGATCTGCGACTTTCCACCGATCGTGGGGCGACACAAAACATCACTGCGCGAGTACCAGCCGGGGTAAGTGATGGGGCAAAGATTAGGGTCAAAGGCAAGGGAGCACCCGGAGAGGCTGGCCCAGGTGATTTATTCATCATGCTCCACGTCAAAGCCCATGCGATCTTTGGACGCAAAGGTGAGAACCTGACGATCACACTCCCAGTGAGCTTTACTGAGGCAGCACTTGGCGCCGATATAAAGGTTCCGACAATGAGCGGTGATGATGTCACAGTGAGAATCGCACCAGGAACATCCAATGGACGCACCTTGCGAGTCAAGGGGCGCGGGATAACCAAGGGAACAGTTACGGGAGACCTACTTGTCACCGTTGAAGTTCAAGTGCCACAGCGTGTGGATGGCAAGGCCTTGGATACACTCAGAGAGTTCGCGCAAGAGATGGCCCATCACGATGTGCGCGCAGAGTTCATCACTAAGGCCAAATCATGATCGATGAGGTAGGCAACCCACAGCCAGCAGATGATGCAGGTGTCTATGTCATCTCAGTTGCCGCGCAGATATCAGGGATGCATCCACAGACTTTGCGTCAATATGACAAGTTAGGTTTGGTCTCACCATCTCGTACCGAGGGGCGCAATCGCCGCTACTCACTGCGTGATATCGCACTGCTACGAGCGGTCCAGAGATTAGTCGGTGAGGGTATCAATCACGCTGGGATAAAACGGATCATCGATTTGGAGTCGGCCATGGCAAATATGGCGCTAGAGGTGGCACAACTTCGTATCGAAGTCGATGCACTTGTCGAGGCGAATCCACCCAAGGGCTTAGTGCCTCGCAAGCGCAGCGAGGTCATCATCTACAAACAGGAGAGTTAAGCAAAGCAGTTGACTCGCCCACCCCACTTGCCAATCGTCGGATCGGCAGGTGATTTCAATACCTTCTCTAGGACCGAGGCATAGACATCACGGAAATCAGTTGTGACCGCTAGATCACCCTTGATGAGGTTTTTAAGCGATGGCTGCTCTCCATAGAAGCCACCTTTGACCGAGTTACCGATCAGAAACATCGGTCCCGAGGTTCCATGATCTGTTCCCTCTGAGCCGTTGCCAACGACACGTCGGCCAAACTCGCTATAGACCATAATCGTCACATCATTGCTGCGAGTAGTCGCCTTTAACTGGCCCATAAAACGTGAGAGTGAGTCAGAGACGACACCTAAGAGTGCGGCCTGTGCATTTGCCTCATTGGCATGGGTATCAAAGCCGCCCAGTGAGACCGACCAGATCTTTGTTGGTGAGCCGGCTGCGATCAGCTTTGCAACGACATCTAACTGTTGGGCCAAGTTGCTATCTCCACCAGCATTTCCACCATTGGTTGTCGGAAGATCAGGTGATACGGGTGCAGGCGCTCTTAATATTGGCTGCACGTTGGTCGATACCGAGAATAGATTGCGCATCGATGTCGCTGCAGCGGCCATCAACTTCGTATCCCTACGTGCAGGCTTTGATAATTGAAGACACTCTGTGGCAAGTGCGCCTTTGGGGATCACCAATCCACCGATCGGCAGTGCTGAACCACTGCGCTTTGCACCGGCGAGCATAGGTGGAAGAACAGAGCCAAGTGAGATTGCCAGCATCGGATCCTCTCCTTGAGAATCGACCCAACGACCAAGCCAGCCTGTGTTGATATGGCGGGCAGGAGAGGCCGTCTGCCACTTTGCCATCGATGAGAAGTGGGAGCGATCAGGATCTGGATAGCCCACACCACGGATGATTGCGACCTTCTTTTGATCCCAGAGCGCCTTCACACCCTTCATCGCAGGGTTTAAGGCGAGCTCGGCATCGAGTGGAAGCAATGTCTCGGCCTTGTAGGAGATCTGTGGCCGCGATGAGAAGTAGATCGGATCTGTGAATGGGATAACGGTGTTCAATCCGTCATTTCCACCGTACAAGGTGATGACGACAAGGATGGGCGTTCCAGCAGGCAGTGGTCGATCGATGGCCGCCTGTGCGATCTCACCCATGCTCAGGAGTGGGGCAGTGGCACCAACTGCAACTGCGCCACTTGTGAGTTGGAGGAACTTTCTTCGAGTGAGTGTATCCATGGCTATCTCCTATGCACTCACGATGAACTCAGGACTACATAATGCAAGTAGTGCAAACTGTTGTGGATTTGATGATGAGCGGCGAAGAGCGGCCTGGGTACGCGGGCTCCACTCGGGGATCCCTAACCAATCGGCGCTTTTAAGCACACGTGATGGCTCGGGAATCTCATTGAGTGCACGCAAACTACTCTGCTTGAGCAGCCAGGTGGCAAATGCAATCCGGTACTGGGCTGTGGCCGATGAGAGCCAAGCCTCTGCTGCAGGCCAGCCACCCACATTAGGAGGTGAGAAAGGGACTTGTCCTAACTTATCCAGCTGGTTGATGAGCTGTCCTGGAGTCTTTAATTGCGAGGGAGTCAGCTCAAGGGCCCTGCAGGCAGAGATGAACCATTCAACAGGGGATTTGACCATGGAGTAACTTTCATTGCTCATCACCGCATCACTTGCCATCGCACTGACTGCACCTGCGATAGAGCCGTTGGCAAAGCCTGCCTTTGCCCCAAAGCTCTGCGGCATAGTTTCATTACTAGAGATGAAGCGATACCAGAGCCGCTCTGCGATAAATGTGGCACAGTCATCGCGAGCGATGAGAAAATCGGCGAGTGAGTCACCGGTAAAAGTTGAGGTGGTACCGAGCAGGAGGACGGGCTTGGAGTCTCGACGATTCTGGTTGATCGTGACCGCCCCACTGCTTCTATCCACCTGATAACCGGTCAGGACCCGTGCAACTGCCTTGACATCCTCCTCTGAGTAGCGGTTAACGCCTAAGACAAAGAGCTCCATCAACTCACGGCCCAGGTTCTCATTCGGTGCTTTGAGTGTGCTGTCTTGTCCATCTAACCAGAACTGGAGCGCTCCATCATTGAGCATCGCCTTAGTCATGGCATTGAAGCTGCCCAGTGCATGAGTGCGCAGAGTTTTGTTCTGGTTGTACATAGGCAGTGCATAATTTAACTTTTGAATCGAAGTCGCCCAATGTCCATGCCAGAACCATGTCATGCGCTCTGTCAATCCATGATCACTCAAAGCCATACGATCTAGTGACCATAGAACTATCTGCTCGCTTTGATAGCGCATAGCGATAGCAAAGGGCACAACCTCGGCAGTGTTCGGAGCCGGGCGCCTACCAAGATCGGTGATCTCTGGCTCTTTGATTGCAGATGCACCGGCATCAACTGCTGGGACAGTTAAGAACTTAGTACGCGTGGGTGATACTCCATCTGCGATCGCTTGTGCATACTCTCCTGGGCGTGGTCCAAAGCCGAAGCGATGAAATAATCGCGAGGTTTCAAGACGTTTGGCGTTCATGAGAAGAGAATAAGGGGTAAATGTGAAGAGTGAGTAGGTTTTAGATGAACCCACATAGAACCCACACAATTGACACCAAACCCACATCTTTAGCGCCTCTTTTTAACGGCCCTCTTCACGATTTTTTTCTTGACAGGCTTTTTTATTACCCGTCTTACTGGCGCCTTTTTACGGGTGATGGGTACCTCGGCCACAAGATCTAAGGTTGCAACGAATTTTTCAAGGGCTGCCGCCTCTTTGCGAAGACTCACGATCGTCTTTTTCAGGGCGTGCTTTGTAGATGCCGATCTTTTTACCGGCTTTTTGCGCACAACCTTCTTCTTGCGCGCAACCTTCTTCTTGCGCGCAACCTTCTTTTTCACTGCCATAATGCGCCAAAGGTTAGCGCTTTTAAGGCCAAGAGGCCTAGATAGTAGGCTCTGTCATATGAGTGCGCGCGAGGCGTTAAAAAATCAGATCGTGAGTAAGGCCGTTGTCCATGGCAAGGTCACCTTGTCATCGGGCAAAGAGGCTGATTACTACGTCGACCTGCGCCGTGTGACATTAGATCACCTGGCTGCACCACTGGTAGGTGAGATCATGTTGGAGCTTACTCAAGATCTAGATTACGAAGCAGTCGGTGGTTTGACCTTAGGCGCAGATCCTGTTGCAACGGCGATGATGCATGTGGCCGCCCAACGTGGGAAAAAGATCGACTCGTTCGTAGTTCGCAAAGCAGAGAAGGCACATGGTCTGCAGCGTCGCATCGAGGGTCCTGATGTGCAGGGAAAGAGAGTCTTGGCCGTTGAAGATACCTCTACTACGGGCAGCTCTGTATTAATGGCAGTGCAGGCTTTGGTAGAGGCAGGTGCCATAGTCGTGGGTGTTGCAGTAATCGTGGAGCGAGGTGCGGCACAAAAGATCAAAGAGGCGGGTTATGAGTATCGCGCCGCTTTCCAATTGGCAGATCTGGGGCTTTGATCGATAGATGGATCTATTTGTGGTGCTTACGGGTCTGCCACTCACGAAAGATCTCGATAAAGACAGGTACTAAACTCGCAAAAATAATCGTGCCAATGACTGGCAGTAGATATGCATCAATGGAGCCCTCGAGTCTTTCCCCCAAGATGAAACCAAGAACGATCACCGATTCGGTCCAGATGATGGCGCCCAATGCGTTATAGAAGAAGAAGGTCTTCTTGTCTATCCCCACCACCCCACACATCGGATTGATCAAGGTGCGAACAAAGGGGACGTATCTAGCAAGGATGAGCGCCTTGCCGGTACCGTATTTACGGAGCCATTTCTCAGTGGTGACAACCTTTTGCTGGTTAAAGAACCTGCCCTCGGGGCGGTCAAATAACTTGCGCCCGTATTTTTCGCCAAAGAAATATCCGACAAGGCCTCCAAGGGTTGCGGCAACAGGTGCAAAGATAAAGAGAGCGGCGGCTGGAAGCTGGGCATCTCCGAGAAGGGCAGCGCCCGAGCCAGAGGCGGCGACCCCTGCGATAAAGAGCAGGGAGTCCCCAGGAAAGGCCAGACCCACAAGAAGGCCCGTCTCGGCAAAGATGATGGAAAGCACGCCAAAAAGACCCAGCTCAGAGACGATCGAGTTGGCATCAAAGAGGTTCATGAACTCTGAGGCTACCCCACCCTGGCCAAGGGACCAATACGCCAGTTGTGTACGCAATATATATGTATGTTTTCACTTTTGAGCCCCTTTGTGCCTAAACTTCCTCTGTCTTAGCCGGCGGCCTCTGCTCGCGGCGCCCTTGAAACTCCAATGGAGGAGAACCTATGAGTGCATCTAGCACCGTATCACTCGTGCAAGTCAGCGGAACAAACCTGAACCTGGTCTACATCGTTCTTGCTATATCACTCGGTGCACTCGGGGTTGCCTACGCCCTGCGCGCCCAGGTCTTGGCCGCCACCGATGGCACGGCCAAGATGCGTGAGATCGCAGAGGCCGTTCAAGAAGGGGCGGCGGCATTTCTCAACCGCCAGTTCCGCACACTCTCCTACTTTGTTGGAATCGTCTTCGTTCTCTTATTTGCCCTGCCCGGCGATGCTGAGATCCGCATCGGCCGATCGATCTTCTTCCTTGTCGGGGCGACTTTTTCTGCCCTAGTTGGCTATAACGGAATGTGGCTTGCGGTGCGTGCAAATGTGCGCGTTGCCGATGCAGCCCGTAACAAGGATGGCCAAAAAGCGGTACAGATCGCATTTCGTACAGGTGGTGTCGTGGGTATGACAACGGTAGGACTTGGTTTGATCGGTGCATCCCTGGTTGTGATCATCTATCGCGAGAATGCACCATCGGTCCTTGAGGGCTTTGGCTTTGGCGCTGCGATGTTGGCTATGTTCATGCGCGTTGGCGGAGGTATCTTTACCAAGGCGGCAGATGTCGGCGCCGACCTTGTCGGTAAAGTCGAGAAGAATATTCCAGAGGATGATCCACGCAACGCTGCCACTATCGCCGATAACGTCGGAGATAATGTCGGTGACTGCGCAGGAATGGCGGCAGATCTATTTGAGTCCTACGCCGTGACACTTGTCGCAGCCCTGATTCTGGGCAAGGCCGCCTTTGGTGATCAAGGGCTCATCTATCCATTGATCGTGCCAGCGATCGGTACCGTGACGGCAGTAATCGGGATCTTCCTGACCAAACTTCGCGCCAGCGATAAGTCGGCGATGAGCGCTATCAATCGCTCATTCTTTATCTCTGCGATCATCAGTGCTGGCTTGACTGCGCTGGCAACATTTACCTATCTGCCATCTGATTTCAAACTTCTCACAGGGCTCTCACCCGAGGCCGTCACAGCAGCGGGCAATACCAATCCGCGCGTTCTTGCAATCGGAGCGGTACTAATCGGCATCGCACTGGCTGCAGCGATCCAGGTCCTCACCGGTTACTTCACAGAGACCGGCAAGCGTCCAGTCAATGACGTCGCAGCATCCTCTGAGACAGGGGCGGCAACAGTGATTTTGGCTGGTATTTCAGTCGGTTTTGAGTCAGCGGTCTATTCGGCGATCTTGATCGCATCGGCAGTCTTTGGAGCATTCTTACTCGGAGGTGGAAGTATCGTGCTCTCCCTGCTTGCGATCGCACTGGCCGGTACAGGTCTTCTCACAACAGTAGGTGTCATCGTTGCGATGGATACATTTGGTCCAATCTCAGATAACGCGCAAGGAATCGCTGAGATGTCAGGTGATGTCCATGGTGAGGGCTCTAAGATCCTTACTTCCCTTGATGCCGTGGGCAATACCACAAAGGCGATTACCAAGGGAATCGCTATTGCAACAGCGGTACTTGCAGCTACAGCACTCTTTGGTGCATTTACCGATGCGATCAAGCAGGCGGTAGTTGATGCTGGGCAAAAGAGTATCGATTTGGCCTCTGAGTACTCCGGCATCTTAGATGTTGCAAATCCACGTAACTTGGTCGGTCTAATTATCGGCGCAGCAGTCGTCTTCCTATTCTCAGGTCTTGCAGTCAATGCAGTATCGCGAGCAGCAGGAGCAGTTGTCGTTGAAGTACGCAAGCAGTTCATCGAGCATCCAGGGATCATGAAGAGGACAGAGAAGCCAGATTATGGCCGTGTGGTCGATATATGCACCCGTGACTCACTGCGCGAGCTTGCAACACCAGGACTTCTTGCAGTCATGGCACCGATCGCGGTGGGCTTTGGCCTAGGCATCGGTGCACTCGGTGCATATCTAGCTGGTGCGATCGGTACAGGAACATTGATGGCAGTCTTTCTCTCTAACTCAGGTGGTGCTTGGGATAATGCCAAGAAGATGGTCGAGGATGGACATCACGGCGGTAAAAATAGTGATGCACATGCTGCAACGATTATCGGTGACACTGTGGGAGATCCCTTCAAGGACACAGCAGGCCCGGCGATCAACCCACTAATCAAAGTCATGAACCTCGTCGGTCTATTAATCACCCCTGCTATCGTCTCCCTGGCCCTTGGAGGTAGCTCTTCAATCAGTACCCTCATCGGCATCGGGGCGAGCCTTGTCATCATCGCAGCCTTGATCCGCAATCGCCGTCAAGCAACTGCGATTTTAAACTAACGCGCGACCAACACCCTCACAAAGGACTACATGGCTAAAGCCAAAGCTGATCTGATCAAGTTAGTGATCGTTGAATCACCAGCTAAGGCAAGAAAGATCGGTGCATATCTGGGCGATGGATTTGTCGTTGAGGCTAGCATCGGTCATATCCGTGATCTGCCACAGCGCGCCGCCGATATTCCAAAAGAGTATAAGAAGATCGCCTGGGCCAAAGAGGGTGTTGATATCGAGAACGACTTTGCGCCCCTTTATGTCATCAACCCAGATAAGAAAGCAAAGGTCGCCGAGTTAAAAGAGTTGATGCAATCGGCCGAGGAGTTGATCCTTGCAACGGATGAGGATCGCGAAGGTGAGGCGATAGCTTGGCACTTGGTAGAGGTCCTAGAGCCTAAGGTCCCCATCAAGCGGATGGTCTTTAATGAGATTACCAAAGATGCGATTCAGGCAGCGGTAGAGAACACTCGTGATCTGGATTATCACCTCATCGATGCACAAGAGACCCGTCGCGTATTAGATCGCCTCTTTGGTTACAGGCTCTCACCAGTTCTGTGGAAAAAAGTCATGCCACGTATCTCTGCCGGGCGTGTGCAATCAGTTGCAACAAGGCTGATCGTTGAGAAAGAGCGCGAGCGTATGGCCTTTATCTCTAGTGGCTGGTGGGATTGTGCAGCCGAGACGGCACTGGGCTTTAGCGCACGCTTACTCGAAGTAGATGGCAAGAAGGTTGCATCTACCTCAGACTTTGGCACAGATGGCGCAGTAAAAGAGAAGTCCTTGGGCAATATTCTGCTCCTGGATGAGGCAGGGGCCAAAGGCCTTGTAGAGAGCCTCAAATCAGCCTCTTTAACGGTGAGATCCATGGAGGAGTCTCCGCGCACAGAGCGACCTAAACCACCCTTTACGACATCGACGATGCAACAAGATGCAGGCAGCAGACTGGGCTGGGGCGCACAGATCACGATGCGTATCGCACAACTTCTCTATGGAAATGGCTACATCACCTATATGCGCACAGATTCGGTGAACTTATCTACCCAGGCCGTCAACGCCGCGCGCAGTGCGGCAAAGTCTTTATATGGGGCAGATCACGTTGCCGATGCACCGCGCACATATGTAGGTAAGACAAAGAATGCTCAAGAGGCACATGAGGCCATTCGCCCAGCAGGTGAGATATTTAAGACACCCGGTGAGTTAGCACCAGAGTTATCTCGCGATGAGTTCGCACTCTATGACTTGATTTGGAAGCGCACCGTGGCATCACAGATGGCAGATGCCAAGAAGATGCAGATGCGCGTGGACTTTGATGCACAAACCAATGATGCAAAGGCCACCATCTTTCGCGCCAACGGCTCTGTGCTCACATTTCCGGGCTTCTTGGCTGCATACGATGACATCGTCAGTGACGAGAACAAAGATGAGGAGTCAACCGATAAGCGCCTGCCGGTGATGACTATCGGTCAAAGCATCCAGGTCAATGAGTACACATGCGAAGGCCATGAGACAAAGCCGCCTGCCCGCTATAGCGAGCCGACACTCGTTAAAAAACTTGAGGAGTTAGGTATCGGGCGGCCATCAACATTTGCATCGATCATCCAGACGATCCAAGATCGCGGATATGTCTACAAGCGTGGCCGGGCACTGGTGCCGACATTCTTGGCATTTTCAGTAACGGGCCTGCTTGAGACGTACTTTATAAAGTTAGTCGACTACGAGTTCACCGCCAGTATGGAGGAGGATCTCGACAAGATCGCAAGCGGGGAGGCTGGGCGCGTTGACTGGCTGCGGGATTTCTTCTATGGCATCGATGGCCAGCCAGGCCTCAATGAACTATCGGCAGATCTGGGCATTATCGATGCCCGTGCAACCAACACCATGAACTTATCTCCTGAGATAGAGATCCGCGTGGGTCGTTACGGTGCATACCTGCAGCAAAATATCGAGGGGCAAGAGCGCAAACTCGCAAATATCCCAGAGTCACTTGCCCCCGATGAGTTAACCCTAGCACTGGCCATCGAGCTACTGGCTGCCCCCTCTGGTGAGCGCGAACTAGGAATCGATCCATCAACAAACTTTGCGATCATCGCAAAGAGTGGTCGCTTCGGCCCTTACATCACCGAAGTCTTGCCAGAGGTCCCAGTCGAGTTGACTGCATCGGGTAGAAAAAAGAAGAGGAAGGCCGATGCACCCAAGGCAAAGACCGCATCTTTACTCTCTACCATGTCACTCGATACCGTCACATATGAAGATGCATTGATGCTTCTCTCACTTCCTAGGACACTTGGTATGAACGAGGCAGGTGATGTCATCACCGCACAGAACGGTCGCTATGGTCCATACCTGCGAGCTGGCACAGATTCACGGACACTGACAAGTGAGGATCAACTCTTTACGATCGATTTACAAGAGGCACTTGATATCTACTCACGACCAAAGGAGCGTCGCCGCGGAGTTGCAAAGCCGCCCGTCAAAGAGCTTGGCCCAGATCCGCAGACGCAAAGGCCCCTGATCATCAAAGATGGTCGCTTTGGGATGTATGTCACCGATGGTGAGACGAATGCAACGCTGCGCCGAGGCGATACGGCAGAGGGTATGACGCTAGAGCGTGGGCTAGAGCTACTTGCCGGGCGCCGCGCCTGGGAGGCTGAGAACGGCCCATCACCAAAAAAGGG
>SYEK01000022.1 GCA_005800815.1 Actinomycetota bacterium | reverse complement strand
GAAGATGGTGGGACGCGTAGAGGTTCCGCAGGAGGCATTCGTAGCCGCCCTTGCAACTGATGCCGATATTGAAAAGGTGAAAGCCGCAAGAAAGCTATAGTTATGGTGCTCTCGTTCTATGTGCACATCCCTTACTGTATGAAGCGGTGTGGATACTGTGATTTCAACACCTACACACCTAACGAGCTTCGAGAGGGTGCAACGCTGGAGATTGTGAGCAATGACTATATCGATGCGGTACTCCGCGAATTAGATGCAGCCCCTAGGGATCTAGTGCCGACTATTTTCTTTGGTGGCGGAACACCCTCCTTAATACCCCCCGATGATCTTGGCCGTGTGATCGCAGCAATCAAGGCTCGAAATGGATTGACAGAAGAGTGTGAAATTACCCTCGAGGCCAATCCTGATTCGGTGACGGCCGAAAAACTCAAGGGCTATATTGCGGTAGGTTTTAATCGCATCTCATTTGGGATGCAGTCATCTAAATCGCATGTCTTGGCCGTCCTAGATCGCACTCATAATCCAGATAATGTAAAAAGAGCGGTGGATATGGCACGTGCTGCAGGTTTTCGTAGTATCAGCGTTGATCTCATCTATGGAACTCCTGGGGAGTCCTTAGATGATTGGCGTGAAACGGTAACTGCAGCTCTTACCCTAGATATCGATCACATCAGTGCCTACGCCTTAATCCTCGAAACTGGCACGAAGTTAGCTGCGCGGATCAAGCGTGGTGATTTGTCGAAGCCTGATGATGATGTGATGGCCGATATGTATCTATTAGTGGATCAACTCTGCGAATTACATGGTTTTTCCTGGTACGAACTATCCAACTGGTCTAAGCCAGGACATGAGTGCCGACACAATGTTGCCTATTGGCAGAACAAGAACTGGTGGGGACTGGGCCCTGGAGCGCACTCACATATTGATTCCAAGAGATTCTGGAACATAAAGCACCCAACGGTATATAAGCAAAGGCTCTTTGATGATGAATCACCCATTGCAGATAGTGAACAACTGAGTGCGAGCCAGGTAAAAGATGAGGCGATACTCCTTGGGATTCGCATGCGTGAGGGAATTTCACTTGAACTACTTGAGCCCCGACAGGTGGAGCTCCTGGCCAATTATCGGGAGAATGGCTTTGTTGTCTTGGAGCAAGAGCGCGCACTATTGACGCCTGCTGGTCGCTTGATTGCAGATCGAATCGTCCGCGAAATAACTATCTAGTATCCTTGTCATCACTATGTCATCTCGCCGCCTAGAAATCCTTCGTGCAATCGTCGATGAGTACGTGAGTACCCAGGAGCCAGTCGGCTCAAAATCGATCGCAGAGCGACATGGTCTTGGAATCTCACCGGCCACAATTCGCAATGAGATGGCGGTTTTAGAGGAAGAGGGTTTGATTACACATCCACACACAAGCGCCGGTCGTATCCCGACCGACTTGGGTTATCGCGTCTTCGTCGATAAGTTGGCGCAAGTCAAACCTCTCTCTGGGGCTGAACGTAGAGCGATCGAAACTTTCTTAGAGGGTGCTCTAGATTTAGATGATGTCGTGATGCGCACCGTGCGTTTGTTGGCAGATGTGACAAAACAAGTGGCAGTGGTCCAGTATCCATCGATGGTGAAGTCGCGTGTCCGCCATATCGAACTTGTCGCACTGAGCCCTGCACGGCTGATGAGCGTACTTATTACAGATTCTGGTCGCATCGAACAACGTGTTCTTGAGCTGACTCAAGATGTATCTGAGGGTTTTTTACAGGTTTTGCGTGCTCAATTGAACACAGCGATGATGGGTCATCGTCTTCCAGAGGTAGCCGATCGAATCAGTGGGATCTTGGAGAGTTATTCCCTCCATGATCGAAGAGATGTGGCGATTGTCATGTCCTCTGTGATTGAAATGGCCATGGAGCGCCCGGAGGAGAAGATTGTCTTGGCTGGAACAGCCAACCTTGCCAGGTTTCATGAGGATTTCTCCACGACGATGCATCCGGTCCTTGAAGCCCTTGAAGAGCAAGTCGTCCTGCTGCGTTTGCTCGGTGATGCCAGTCAAAGTGTCAAAGTGCGCATTGGAAAAGAACAGACAGAGGTCAATCTGCGCACAACATCCTTAGTCGCCGTTGGCTATGGCTCAGAGGATATTCCACTTGGCGCACTGGGAGTCATCGGACCAACTCGCATGGATTATGCAGGGTCAATGGCTGCAGTCTCAGCGGTTGCTCGCTATGTTGGTCGATTCATCAATGAGGGCGCATAAGTGTCAGATCATTATCAGATGCTAGGTGTCTCCCGTGATGCATCGGCCGATGAAATCAAACGTGCCTACCGTAAACTAGCAAGAGAACTCCACCCCGATGTCAATCCCGATCCCGAGGTGCAGGATAAGTTCAAAGAGATAACGGCCTCATATGAGACGTTGAGTGATCCTAAAAAACGCCAGAGTTATGACATGGGTGGTAACGGCTTTAGTGGAGCAAACTTTGGTGGCGGCTTCAGCGACATCATGGATGCATTTTTTGGGGGCGGTGGATCACGTGGGCCACGCCCACGCATGCGCGCAGGTCAAGATTCTTTGATTCGCATACAGGTCGATTTACATGAGGCCTGCTTTGGGACAGAGCGCGAAATCACTGTCGAGAGCGCAATCGTGTGCACCAAGTGCACAGGTAGTGGCTGTTTGGATGGGTCAGAGCCATCAATCTGCAGTGTTTGTAAAGGCAGGGGTGAGACTCAGCAAGTTGTTCGCTCAGTGATCGGTCAAGTGATGACTTCGCGCCCATGCGGGCCCTGCTCTGGTTATGGAAGTGTCATTGCAAACCCGTGTCGTGAATGTGCCGGTGAGGGCCGTGTTCGGGCTCGCCAGGATATTCACGTGAAGATACCTGCAGGTGTTGAAACGGGTAATCGCATCCAACTATCAGGTCGTGGTGAAGTCGGACATGGTGGGGGACCTGCAGGTGATGTCTATGTTGAGATCGTGGAAACTCAGCATGAATACTTGATTCGAGAGCGAGATACCTTGCATATGTCCCTAGAAGTTGCGATGAGCGCCGCAGCACTAGGAACGACAGTGAGTGTGGAGTCTTTGGATGGCCCAGTCGATGTTCACATCAAAGCAGGCACACAGAGCGGCACACCTATTGCGATCAAAGGCAAAGGTATGTCGCGTCTTCGCCAAGGCGGCCGTGGTGAACTAGTTGTCCATATCGAGGTGAGAACGCCAGGCAAGTTAAACCGTGAGGAAGAAGAGTTGATGAAGAGATTTGCCGAGCTTCGTGGCGATTCAATTGCACACATTAAAGATCATGAGGGAGGAATCTTCTCAAAGATTAAAGGTGTGTTCACAAAGTAATGCTGACCCTGTTTTTCGTCGAAGATCTACCCACGCAGGCGGGTGAGATCTATGAGTTTGATAATGAGGATGCACAGCATGCCATACGCGTCCAAAGAATGGCTGCGGGAGAGGTATTCATGTTGGCCGATGGCACAGGTGCCTGGAGTCAAGTAAAGGCCTTTGCAATCAAGAAGAGGTCCATAGAGGTCGAAGTCATGGCAAGTGGGTTCCAAGAGCCTCTTGCCACAACAATCACGGTTGTGCAAGCTCTTCCAAAGAGTGATCGTGCTAAAGAGGCTATCGAACTCTTAACTGAGGCTGGAGTGGACCGAATAGTTCCGTGGGCAGCATCTCGCAGTATTGGAAAAGTCTCAGAAAAGTTCGCAGTAACTGCTAGGGAGGCGAGCAAACAGTCACGTAGACTGCGAATTCCCGAGGTAACCGATCTTGCAACGATGGAGCAGATCTGTGAGGCGATCAAGTTAAGTGATCTTGCGATAGCCTTTCATGAGAGCACTGATACCAAACTCAGTGACTGCATCTCATCACATAATGTCTCGCATTTATTGTTAATTATTGGGCCAGAGGGCGGGATTACGCCAACTGAACTCGAGGCATTCAAAGAGGCTGGCGCAAAAGTAGCGCTCATGGGCCGGCCGATTTTGCGCTCAGCACATGCTGGAATCGCTGCAGTCGCAGCCGTGTCAGCCTTACTCAAGGTATGGTGAAGATGTGGCCTTAGATTCGGCGTGTTTGTTTTGTAGAATTATTCTTGGAGAAATTCCAGCCGATATAGTCCTTCGAAATGACAACGTTGTTGCATTCAACGATATCAATCCACAGGCCCCTACTCATGTCCTGATTGTTCCTAGGCTTCACGTCGAAAATGCCGGTGAGTTGGCTCAAATCTCACCGAGCATCACAGCCGATCTCTTCAATGCAGCAGCCGAGATCGCCGCGCAAAGGGCTCTATCGGGCCATAGGGCAGTCTTTAACACTGGCGCAGATGCTGGTCAGAGCGTTTTTCACGCCCATTTACACCTTCTTGGCGGCCGTGCACTGGCATGGCCACCCGGTTAAAGATAGATTTCTCCTTACATGGAGCGCACCCTGATTACCGTACCGATCGCTATCCCCATGGTCGCACTCATTGGCCCACACGATGGCAATCTACGTGTTGTTGAGGCGGCCTTTCCATCGGTCAACATCACCGTTCGTGGCAATGAGATCACCTTACGAGGCCCTCATGTTGACTGCGCCAAGTTGGAGAATCTATTTGCCGAGTTACTGGTTGTCATCCGTTCAGGCAATCACCTGACAATCGATGCCGTTACTCGCTCTATTGCGATGCTCGATCACCAACCTGCAGATCATCCCGCCGAAGTTCTATCACTTAATGTCCTGAGCAACCGTGGTCGCACCATTCGCCCTAAGACCGCTAATCAAAAGCGCTATGTGGATGCAATCGAAGAGCACATCATCACCTTTGGAATCGGACCTGCCGGAACTGGTAAGACATATCTAGCCATGGCAATGGCAATCTCAGCGTTGCAGAGCAAGAGAGTCAATCGAATCATTCTGACACGCCCAGCGGTAGAGGCGGGGGAGCATCTTGGTTTCTTGCCAGGTACCTTGAGTGAGAAGATCGATCCTTATCTACGACCATTATTTGATGCCCTCCATGACATGATCGATATCGAAACGCTCCCGCGCCTGATGCAATCTGGAGTCATCGAAGTTGCACCCTTGGCATATATGCGCGGCCGATCCTTAAACGATGCCTTCATCATCTTGGATGAGGCTCAGAACACGACTCCTGAGCAGATGAAGATGTTTTTAACGCGCCTTGGTTTTGGATCCAAGATGGTGATCACAGGTGATGTCACCCAGATTGATCTGCCCAATGGACAACACTCTGGCCTGCGTGTTGTACGCGATATTTTGGGAGATATCGAGGATATTGCCTTCCTAGAACTAACGGCCGAAGACGTTGTCCGCCACCGCCTCATCTCTGACATTGTCAAGGCCTATGAGAGCTTTGAGGAACAACGCCAGTCATTGCGTCCGATCCGGCAATAGATGAGCATCGAAGTAACAAACACTTCAGGGCAGTTAGTTCCAAGTCAAGAGATAACTTCACTGCTGACTTTTGCGATGATTGAGCTCAAACTCAATCCTGATTGTGATCTGAATCTGGGTTTCATCGATGATCAATATATGGGTGAGCTTCATCTCAAATGGATGAATGAATCAGGAAGCACTGATGTTCTCTCGTTTCCGATGGATATGCCAGAAAAGCAGGGAGATGTTGTCACCCTAGGCGACATCATGATCAGTCCGACGTTCGCAGCGGCTCAGGCAAAGACTGCAGGGCACTCCACCGAGCATGAGATTTATATCCTTGCCACTCATGGGCTCTTACATATCCTCGGTTATGATCACGCTGAACCAACACAGGAGCAAGTGATGTTTGCTTTGCAGGAGCAGATAGTAGAGAACTGGAGGAAATTATCATGAGCTCAGTTGCAATCATCAGCATCATCGCCCTCTTGGCATTTGCCGGTTTTCTTGCAGCAAGCGAATCGGCATTGACATCGATCTCACGTATCGTTGTGGAGGAGTTAGAGGGTAAGAGCGGTGGGGCACTCCTGCGCAAATACAGTGCACAACCGGCTCGGTATTTAAATGTGATCCTATTGGTCCGTAAACTCTGTGAGCTCACGGCAACAGTCCTGCTCGCCTCGATACTCTTGCGAAACTATCCATCGGCTCAAGCGATGGCACTGACTGTCTTGATCATGGTGGTTCTCTCCTATGTTGTCGTTGGAGTCGGCCCGCGGACTCTGGGCAAGCAACAGCCCCACAAATATGCTCGCTACGGCATTATCGTGGCCTATGGCCTTACCGTCTTATTGGGACCAGTGACAAAACTTCTCATTGCCGTTGGTAATGCCATCACGCCAGGTAAAGGTTTTCGCTCTGGCCCTTTCACATCTGAGGCGGAGCTTCGTGACTTAGTGGATCAAGCCCATGAGCGTGGACTAGTCGAATCCGATGAGCACGAGATGATCCACTCTGTATTCGAACTAGGGGACACGTTGGTGCGTGAGTTGATGGTTCCCCGGACCGAGATGGTCTGGATCGAAAAAGATAAATCGTTACGTCAAGGCTTATCTCTTGCTCTACGCTCGGGATTTTCTCGGATCCCTGTCGTTGGAACTGGCCCTGATAACATCATCGGAATCGTCTATGTCAAGGATTTAGCTAGAAGAGCATTAGATCACCATGAGGCCGAGCAGACCGAGATCATCGAAGAGCATATGCGCCCTGCCACATTCGTCCCTGAAATTAAGATGGCCGATGAAATGCTGAAAGAGATGCAACGCAATCAAATCCATCTAGCCGTGGTCGTGGATGAGTATGGTGGGACCGCTGGAATCATCACTATCGAGGATATTATTGAGGAGATAGTTGGTGAAATTGAGGATGAGTTTGATGACGGTGAGAATCACTTCATCTGGTTGTCAACTGATAGTGCGCGGGCAAATGCATCACTTCATATCGAAGATCTAGCCGATGAGCTTAAGATTGAGATCAATGAAACTGACTTTGAAGACGTGGACACCATTGGAGGTCTCATGGCACAAAAACTGGGGCGTGTTCCAATCGCAGGAAGCACAATCACAATCAGTGGCTGGACTATTACATCGGAGCGTCCATTGGGTCGGCGCCGTCGCATCAGTAGCGTATTGATTGAGCGCCTAGAGATAGAGATTGAAGATCACGAGTAGGCGATAGAATCATCAAATGCGTATCGTCAGATTCTCCCCAGGTCCAAAAACGGGCTTAGGGAGTGATCCACTATTTGGTCTTCTAGAAGATGATGATTCAATCCACATCATCACTGGTGATCCCATTTATTCGGGAATCCAAAAAACTGCCGCAAAAGTTGGACTTGATCAGGTCCGCCTCTTAGCCCCGGTTATCCCACGCTCTAAGGTCGTGTGCATCGGCAAGAATTACGCCGATCACGCCGCTGAAATGGGAGGAGTCGTTCCTGATGAGCCCATTATCTTTCTCAAGCCCAACACCTCTGTTATCGGTCCAGGCGATGTGATCGTTTGGCCACAGATGTCAGAGCGCGTGGATCACGAATCCGAGCTTGCAATAGTGATCGGTCGTATCTGTAAGGATGTGCCCAAAGAGCGTGTCAATGACGTCATCTTTGGATACACGATCGCCAATGATGTGACCGCTCGTGATTTACAGAGCAAAGATGGTCAGTGGACGCGGGCTAAAGGCTTCGACACCTTCTGTCCGTTAGGACCATGGATAGATACTGATTTCATTCCAGGTTCTCAAAAAATCACGGCCACAGTCAATGGTGATATCAAGCAGTCTGCACAACTTAGTGACATGATTTTCAAAGTACCAGAGATCATCAACTTTGTGACCCAGGTGATGACTCTGCTCCCAGGTGATGTCATTTTGACTGGTACCCCAGCCGGGATTGGGCCGATGGTTGCTGGAGGTAGTGCAACGATGGCGATTCAGGGCCTTGGCGAGTTGACCAACAAGGTGAGTAAAAAATGAGTAGGCCAGTAAAGGTTCGATTTGCTCCATCACCTACAGGTGACTTGCATGTTGGAAATATCCGTACCGCCTTATTTGATTGGGCCTATGCCCGCCATACAGGTGGAACATTCCTCTTTCGCATCGAAGATACTGACACTACACGTGTGACCGATGAGTACATCAAGGCAGCGATTGATACTTTGAGATGGCTTGGACTCGATTGGGATGAGGGTCCAGAGGTCGGTGGCGATAACGGACCCTATTTACAGTCTCAACGCTTAGATATATACACACAATGGGCTCATACGTTCATCGAACAAAAAGATGCCTATTACTGTTATTGCACACCACAGGAGTTAGAGGCAGTCCGCGAGGCACAGCGAGCAGCCAATCAAGCACCAGGCTATAACGGACACTGTCGTGAACTCAGTGCCGAACAAATCACTGAATATAAGGCACAGGAGCGTGGGGCAGTTGTCCGTATGCGCATGCCAGAGGGCTCCACAACTTTTGATGATTTGATCCGTGGTGAGATGCAATTTGATCATAGGTTTGTGCCCGACTTTGTCCTAGCCCGCGCCGATGGCTCTCCTTTATATACCTTAGCCGTTGCAGTCGATGATGTTCTGATGAAGGTCACTCATATTCTTCGGGGTGAGGATTTATTATCATCAACTCCTCGTCAGATCCGCGTCTATCAGGCTATGGGATTGAAGGAGCAGGAGTATCCGGTCTTTGCACATCTGCCCTTTGTGATGGGCGCAGATAACGCGAAGTTATCCAAGCGCAATGGTGAGGTATCGATCGCTTGGTACCGTGACAAAGGCTTCTTACCTGAGGCGATCTGCAATTACTTGGCGTTATTGGGCTGGTCACCAGGTGATAATCGCGAGAGTGTGACGATGCGAGAGTTATGTGAGCTTTTCACAGTCGAGAAGGTCAATAGCTCACCTGCACGATTTGATATGAAAAAGCTGGAGGCAATCAACGCAGATAAGATTCGTGCTCTTTCAATCGAAGATTTCCTCTCGCGGGTGCTGCCATTCTTAATCAAAGCAGAGGTTATCACCGGCACACCAGATGAGATTGAACTTGTTAAACGGGCTCTTCCGATTATTCAAGAGCGAATCATCATGCTCAGTGAGGTCCCAGCGATGCTCAACTTCCTCTTTGTGCAGGAGTTGACCATCGAATCTGAGAGCCTATCCAAAGTCAATGATGCCGATGCCAAAGTGATACTCAGACGAAGTTTGAAAGAGCTTGAGCTAGTGAGCGATTGGAGGCACACTATGATTGAGGCGGTGCTTCGCACATCACTCATAGATGAGATGGGATTAAAACCACGTGTGGCTTTTGGCGCAGTACGCATAGCAACAACTGGCAGTACCGTTTCTCCACCGCTCTTTGAATCAATGGAATTACTTGGCAAAGAGGCCTCTTTGGCTCGGATATCAGCGGCGTTAGCGCTGTAATCGATAAGGTATTCTTGCCGCTTGAAGTATTGGGGTATGGGGTAATTGGCAGCCCTGCTGATTCTG
>SYEK01000021.1 GCA_005800815.1 Actinomycetota bacterium | reverse complement strand
AGCTCTGCTCTGCGAACCCCTAACGTTCCAACTTCGTGTTGTAACTGCTCAAGCTCTTTTGGTGATGCAGAACCCCCATTTAAGCGTGCCTCATCACGGGTAATTCGCATCACTATCTGCTCGACATCGGCCTCAGCACGCAGTAGTTCACGCTTCACATCACTTAGTTCAGTCTGTGCCCCGATACGCAGATCACGCGCATTATGTGACTTCGTCGTGGCACTAGCAATGAGAGCCAGCTCAGGTAGGACGGCGACTTTGTGATTGATAGCCGTACTTTGCTGGTCAAAACCTGCGATATCTAGTATCTGACGCTGATCACTGGGGCTGGCCTTCATGATCAACTCCTTAATATCTCTTGTGGGCGCTGAGGGTTTCGAACCCCCGACATTCTCGGTGTAAACGAGACGCTCTACCACTGAGCTAAGCACCCGAGCTCTGAAAGAGCACTGACAAATCTTACTTCACCTAAGTTAGAAAGGGTAAATAGCCCCTAGAGCGCAGCGATCGCCGCCTTGTAATCAGAGATATTGCGTGCATCGCCTAGTCCATTGACGACCTGCCATCGCAAAATACCGGCCTTATCGATAATAAATGTTCCACGAGTGCTGCAACCGTACGCCTCTTCAAAGACGCCAAATGCCTTTGCGACCGCCCCATGAGGCCAAAAGTCGCTAAGGACTGGGAAGGAGTATTTTTCTTGTTCGGCAAATGCTCGCTGTGCATACATAGGATCACACGAGATTGCCAATAACTGCACATCCTCGTTTTGAAATGCTGAAAGATCATCGCGTAGTTGGCATAACTCGCCCGTACATGTCCCTGAGAATGCAAAGGGATAGAACATGAGGACCACGTTCTTACTGTTCTTAAATGATGAGAGCGAAATCTTCTCACCGTGCTGATTCTTCACTTCAAATTCGGGGGCGGCTTGGCCAATAGTCAGAGTCATAGGAGGAAATCTAGCGTTTACCAACCTTGCGCGCCACTAACCGTGTTGCCGTCCAATCAGGTGCGATGGAGAGAGTTGATGTTTGACTCAAGCCCGCAATTGGGGCTGCATCCTGAATATCACTAGCCTCTACGTAGCCATCACGATTAACTTTTGGCGTTAGGACCCAGATGATGCCATCAGCACAGAGATAGGTAAGACAGTCCATCAACTCATCGACTAGATCACCATCACCATCGCGCCACCAGATGATTACGACATCGACAACCTCTTGTGTCTGTCCATCTAAAAACTGAGTTTCTGTGATTGTAGCGATCTCATCTCGCACTTTTTGATCACAGTCATGGCTGCGCCCAAGCTCTAAGACCAGGTCGCCTTTTTTAATCCCCATTCTGGCCGGCACAGGCTAAGTCCACCGAATCTAAACGGGATATGCAAGAGGTTGGGGCCCTGTTTTCTATTTCGACTTACTGGTCAGTTCAGGGGAGAATAGGGAGCATGAGCGAATACTCCGAGGCGCCCGATCAGATCATCGAGCAGTTGGTAGATACCGATCCATCTGAGACCGCTGAGTGGCAGGCATCCTTTGATGCCGCCCTGGCTCATGCCGGGCCCGTGCGGGCCCGCTACTTGATGCTTGCCCTCTTGCGCCGTGCTCATGAAAAGAACATCGGCCTTCCTGCCCTTCGCACAACTGATTACATCAACACGATCTCTCCCGAGCACGAGCCAGAGTTTCCAGGTGATGAGGACATTGAGAGACGAATCCGAAGAATTAACAGATGGAACGCAGCCATATTGGTCCACCGTGCCCAACGCCCAGGAGTTGGCGTAGGCGGACACATCTCGACTTATGCATCATCGGCATCACTGTATGAGGTTGGCTTCAATCACTTTTTTCGTGGACAAGATCACCCAGGTGGTGGAGATCAGATCTTCTTCCAGGGGCATGCAAGCCCTGGAATGTATGCACGTGCATTTCTTGAAGGTCGCTTAAGTCAAGATCAATTAGATGGCTTCAGACAAGAGCTCTCCCATCCAGGTGGCTCTCTATCCTCATATCCACACCCACGTTTGATGCCAGATTTTTGGCAGTTCCCAACCGTCTCGATGGGAATCGGGCCCTTGAATGCCATCTATCAAGCCCGCTACAACCGTTATCTTCACAATCGTGGATTCAAAGACACCCATGATCAGCATGTATGGGCATTTTTGGGTGATGGAGAGGTCGATGAGGTCGAGACACTCGGTGCAATCGGCCTTGCCTCACGGGAAAATTTGGATAACTTGACCTTTGTCGTGAACTGCAACTTGCAACGCCTCGATGGTCCTGTTCGTGGAAATGGAAAGATAATCCAGGAGCTTGAGTCGATCTTTGGTGGCGCTGGTTGGAATGTGATTAAAGTTGTTTGGAGCCGTGACTGGGATCCACTTCTTGCCCAAGATCGTGACGGCGCACTTGTCAAGATTATGAACGAGACCCTCGATGGTGACTACCAGACGTTCAAAGCCGAATCTGGTGCATATGTGCGCGAGAACTTCTTTAACCGTGATCCTCGTACCGCTGCGATGGTCGCCGACTGGAGTGATGAGAAGATTTGGAGCCTCAAACGAGGCGGCCATGATTACAAGAAGCTCTTTGCCGCCTACAGCGCCTCCGTCGAACATAACGGGCGCCCAACAGTGATTTTAGCCAAAACGATTAAGGGTTGGACATTGGGCTCCTCCTTTGAAGGGCGTAACTCAACGCACCAGATGAAGAAGATGAGCCTTGAGGATCTCAAAGGATTCAGAGATACCCTGCACTTAGAGATCCCAGATGAGAAATTAGATAAGTATTTACCACCATATTTCAGACCTGCTGAGGATTCACCAGAGGCAAAGTACTTAGCCGAGAGACGTGTGGCCTTGGGTGGCTCTATTCCTCGCAGGCGCTCGATCTCGCGCCCGCTGGCGCAGCCAGATGACTCGGTGTATGACTCAGTAAAGCGCGGCTCGGGCCATCAAGAGATCGCAACCACGATGGCATTTGTTCGTATGTTAAAAGATATAGTCAAAGATCCAGGACTTGGCGCACGAATCGTGCCAATCATCCCTGATGAGGCACGTACCTTTGGAATGGACTCTCTCTTTCCGACGATGAAGATCTATTCACCCCATGGCCAGCAGTACAAGGCCGTTGATCGAGAGCTCATGTTGTCCTACAAAGAATCGATGACGGGTGTCATCTTGCATGAGGGAATCAATGAGGCCGGCTCTGTCGCCTCATTTACTGCGGTGGGCTCTTCATATTCAACCCACGATGAGCCGATGATCCCCATGTATATCTTCTACTCAATGTTTGGATTCCAGCGCACAGGGGATGCGTTCTGGGCTGCAGCCGATCAGTTGGTGCGTGGATTCGTCATTGGTGCCACCGCTGGTCGCACAACGCTCAATGGCGAGGGCCTGCAGCATGAAGATGGTCACTCACATCTTTTGGCCTCAACTAACCCAGCCGTCATCTCTTACGATCCCGCTTTTGCATTCGAACTCGGTCACATCATCAAGGATGGACTACGTCGTATGTATGGTGAGAATAGTCAGAACGTCTACTACTACATCACGGTCTATAACGAGCCTTACATCCAACCAGCACAACCTGAAGATTTGGATGTTGCTGGTCTGCTCAAGGGGCTGTACTTGTACTCTCCTGGGAAAAATCGGCGTAAGAAGTCTGCACAGATTCTGGCATCTGGTGTTGGCGTGAACTGGGCGCTTAAGGCACAAAAACTTCTTCAGTTGGATTGGGGGGTTGAGGCCTCCGTGTGGTCGGTGACCTCATGGAACGAACTTCGTCGCGATGGCCTATCTTCCGATCACCATAATCTACTCAATCCACACAACAGACGGCGTGCATATGTGAGTGAAAAACTCGATGGGCACAAAGGTCCAGTAATCGCAGTCAGTGATTACATGCGCTCGGTACAAGATCAGATCGCCCCTTGGGTCGAAAATCCATTCACCTCACTGGGCACAGATGGTTTTGGGCTCTCTGATACCCGAGGAGCCCTTCGCCGGCACTTCAAGGTCGATGCAGAATCTATCGCCGTAGCCACGCTGCAAGAGCTAGAAAAGCTCGGACAAGTTCCTCGACGTGTCGTGATCTCTGCGATGCAGAAATATCGTCTCGATGACATCTTAGCCGCTGATGCTGGTAACACAGAAGGCTCGGGTTAATCTCACGAATTGAACTCGGTTATACCTCTTGCGGCCATCTGGTTTAATCGCGCTCAAATATCTTTGAAAGGTAAAAAACACTCAAAATTAATAGAGCAGGGATCACAAGGGCAATTGACAAAGAAAATACTTGGGCAGTCCAAGCAACTACCACTCTCATAACAAAAACAGCGATGTTATTAATTACACCCATCTGGCCAATGACAACACTGGCAGGTGCTGCCGAGCGAGAGTTTGCTATATTCATAACGCTAGGGGTGAGAAATGACGCACCCAAGCCCGACATTGTAAAACTGATAGATAGGATCACCAGTATCAGCATCTGATTTTCTGGTGCTATCAAACTAGTTAAAAAAATTCCTGCCAGAAACGAGGTTCCAGAGACTATCGAGCCCACTTTTATCAACAGTTGCAGAGAAAATCTTGAGAAAAGATAATGGACCCTCAAACGTCCAATAATCATGGAGAGAGTAAAGAGAATGTAAGGCAAAGTATGGAGCCCACTCTTTATTCCAATATCCTCTTTCACATATATCGCCGCCCAATCACCAACTGCAAACTCTAGTGAGACTGAGCAAAATAGAGCACTCGAGACCAGACTATCGACTCGGAAACCTTTGAATACATCGATGATTTTGTAATCACTTTCTTTGTCTTGATTTGGTAGAAGTAATTTCTGATTTATCATTGAAATAATGTAAAAGATTAGAAATAAACAGGAGAGAGATACGATAAAAATATGTGTTTTTAATGAGACCCGATTGACAAGTAATCCCGCTATCACTGCTGTCATCAGAAGCCCGCTGCTCCACCAGCCACTGAGCATCACTATCACGTTGATTTTTGTGCGATCTTGAAAATCAAATCCCTGTGAATTAATTGAGATGTGGAAAGCAGCTATAGCTCCAGCTTGAATGATCATGCTTGCGAGAAAGACAAAAGAAGAATGCGTCGTAGTTAGGATCATTAGGCTAATCACCATTAGAACTGTGGCAATACGCATGATCGGCTTTACCCCATGGTTGTGCACAAGGTGGCCCACGGTCATAAGAGCGATAATTGCTCCCACCACTGAGCCACTGATTATTGATCCGAACTCTCCATTTGAGATACCCAGGTTGGCTTTGACTTCGGGAAAGCGGGGCACCCAGGACATAATCAAAAAGGCAAAGAGAAAAAAGAGGGCCTTTAAGAAGTTTATCTCTGCCTTGCTTGTTAATTCCCTCATTAAAAGAGCGCGCTTGCAAGGGCGCTACGTGCAGCGGCCAGTCGTGGATCAGAGGGATCGACTAGTCCAAAGAGAGATAAAAGGTGCTCCCTGACCTTGTTTCTCTCTTCACCAGATGTCTGCTGCACTAAATGCAGTAGTCGGTTAAATGCCGCCTCTACTCCTCCATTTGCAATCTCCAAATCTGCGGCCTGAAGGTGTAGCGCTATATCACTCGGGCTCTGTGAAGCCGCTCTTACAATCGTTGGAAGATCTAACCCATCAGTTCGAATCAAGAGCTGTGTTTGGGCCAGGCCCAACTTTGCAAAACTATCACCTGGCTTGCGGGCCAAGAGTTTTTTATAGGCGAGCTCAGCGCCCCTGAGATCTCCGCCCTCAAGGGCTGCTACCGCCTCATCCTCTTCTGGCTCACTTACCTCTATAGGTGCACCGCCAATACCTTGCTGCGCGGCAAGGGCCAAGACCTTATCGAGTACCAAACGAATCTGTGCCTCAGGATAACTTTGCTCAAATAGCGGCACCATCTGCTGGCCGATCAATGCGATCGCATATGGAACGCTCTTGGTTTGAAAGGCCTGGGCCACTTGTGGTTCGGCATCAAGATCTAAATGAGCAAGTACCCAGCTACCTTGATAAGCGCTCTCAAGAGCGCCAAGAGTCCTCACCATCTCGATTGACTCCGCAGATCGCGCTGACCAAACGATGACAATCACCGGCTTGATACTCGAGAGTGGCAGAAACTCCGCATTCAAGTTGGCCGCACTCACCCCTCGGCCTGGCATCGGGGCTGTGGGCGTAGTTTTTGGCTTTCCTAGGGAGCTTAAATCCACGGCCCGTGCAAAATTTGGGGGTTTCGCCATTTAACAATCTTAGCGTGCAATAACTCTAGACTCTCTTACCCATCCTCTCGGGGCTTTTGCTTCATTAGCACTTTACAATGGTGATATGGCCATCACATCGCGGTTAAAGAAGGTCACCAGGTCAAGAGCCAAGGCGCCCGCCCCCGTTGTTGACTTTGGTGAACTCGGGGCTCCGATCAATCGAGCCAATCCATTTTACTTCGGATTTATCGCAACTTTGGGGGCTCTGAGTGCCATTGTATTGCTACGTGCACTTGCGAGTCTGAGTCAGATCTTCGTTCTGATTTTGATCGCACTATTTCTGGCAACTGGCTTGAACCCTGCAGTTGAGTCACTTCGCCGCAAGAATCTATCTCGGACTACGGCAGTTACGATCATCTTCACATCAGTGATCGCCTTTGTCATATTTTTTGCCTTAGTTGTCGCACCTCCTGTCCTATCGCAAGGAACTCAACTCATCAATAAGGCACCACAGTTGTTAGATGAGCTCACCAATAATCAGACAATCGCCAGGCTCAATGATGAGTACGGGATTATCGACACATTACAGAGTAAATTAAAGTCAGTTACCTCAAATGGCACATTATTGATATCAACGTTTGGTGGAGTACTCGGAGTCGGAAAATCAATCCTCTCAGGCTTCTTCTCCTTCCTGACCGTCCTGGTGCTCACTCTCTACTTCATCACCTCACTACCGCAGGCGGTAAATTTAGGTCTATCCCTCGTGCCAGCTACTCGCAGGGAGCGTGTTGGCCGACTCACGGAGGCGATCATCGCCCGTGTGGGCTCTTTCGTCGGAAGTCAGATTGTGATCGCAGTGATGGCATCGATCTTCGTTCTTCTTCTCTCATTGGTTCTTGGACTACCATCCCCATTCGCAATCGCCATGATCATCTTTGTCTGTGGACTCATTCCATTGATCGGACACTTTATAGGTAGCTCAATCGTGACGATAATCGCTCTGACGCAATCGGTGCCGATAGGAGTGATTGCTCTTGTCGCATATGTCGTTTATGTGCAGGTTGAAAACTACGTTGTGACACCTCGCATCATGAAAAAAACTATGTCCGTACCGGGGGTGGTCACAATCATCGCAGCCCTAATTGGCTCATCACTCCTGGGTCTAGTGGGTGGTCTGTTAGCAGTGCCGGTAGCGGCAGCGATTATTTTGATCTTAGATGAGGTTGTAATACCTCGGGCAAAAACCTCTTAGAACTCCACCGGTAATTCATGACCGTCACCAGTCACGATTTGGTTGATGGTAGATAAGACTAGGTGTACCGATGGCTCCCCGATCCACAGATGCTTGGCACCTGTGGCAGCCACAATCTCTATCCTTGGAACGATGGAGAAGCGTGTTCGTGCCTGCTCTGGTTGCAGATAGTCATCAAGCTGGGGAACAAGGGCGGTGATAGGGCGCTCATCGGTGTTCCAGTATCGTAATTGTTCATCTGTCGTCGTACGAAGTGGTGGGCTTAGTAAAATGAGTCCCTTGTGCCGCGGATCCTTTGCATGCTGAAGGGCTAAATCAGTGCCAAAAGACCAACCTACTACCCAAAGATTTTTCAATGTCAATACATCAAAACAATATGCAAGCATCGCCTGAACATCAAACCCCTCAGCGACTCCATTATCGAACTCACCAGTACTTGTGCCAGCCTCACTTGTAGTGCCTCGAGAGTTAAATCGCACCACTGTAATCCTAGCCATTGCCGGTAATCGATTCGCTGCCTTCTTTAATATATGGCTGTCCATCATCCCGCCAGCTGTTGGTAAGGGGTGCAAACACAAGATTGCACCACGGCTTTGACCAATTGGTGCTGCGACTTCTCCAACGAGATCTTTGCCATCACTAGTGCGAACGACAAATGGTGTGCGTAAGGCTGGAAGGACTGTCCCAGCCCTAATGAACTCGACCATACTTCAAATTGTATCGACACACGACTACGCTTCTGGCCATGGCAATAAAGCGAAGACCTTCTTTCAACTCTCACAACCCAGTCAACGATGAGGTAATCGGTACCTACCCAATCATGAGTAAGAGTGAAGTCGATGATGTGGTGGCACATGCCCGCCTAGCATCTGCGCAGTGGAAGGGGCTTGGTTTTAATGAACGAAAGAAAGTCCTGCTTGCATGGAGCTCCCTGATAATCTCGCGGATAGAGCAGATTGCCGATCTGATCTCGCGCGAGACTGGAAAGCCACTTAGTGATGCAAGACTTGAGGTCTGTATCGCCGTCAATCAAATCAACTGGGCCGCCCGCCATGCCGAATCGATTTTGCGCACATCATTTCGCCGCCCAGGATTACTGATGGCGAATATGTCGGCCACCGTGGAGAGGGCACCAATGGGTGTGATTGGTGTGATCGGACCATGGAACTATCCGTTGTACACACCCGTTGGTTCGATCTCATATGCCCTAGCCGCTGGAAATACTGTGGTCTTTAAGCCAAGTGAGTACACACCTGGCGTCGGTGTGTGGCTTGAAGATATCTTCAATGAAGTCGCACCCTTTGCCGATATCTTCACGACGATCACAGGTTTGGCACAGACAGGCTCGTCACTATGTCGCAGTGGTATCAATAAGCTCTCATTCACCGGCTCTACTCGCACCGCAAAACTGGTTGCGGCCCAATGTGCAGAAGTGATGGTCCCAGTCCTGCTCGAGTGTGGTGGAAAAGATCCTGTCATCATCGCCCCTGATGCCGATATAAGTCGTGCAGTGGATGCGACGATGTGGTCGGCTATGGCCAATGCCGGTCAATCATGTATCGGAGCAGAGCGCGTCTATGTCCATGAGAGTGTGGCCGATGAGTTCATCTCCAGAGCTGTAGAGCTAGCTGCACAAATTCATGCTGGAGCACCAGGTGATGCCAACTATGGACCAGCGACAATGCCCTCGCAGATCAAGGTTATTCAATCCCATATCAAAGCGGCGATCGCAGATGGAGGCACATCTGTCTTTGGTGGTCCCCAGTCGGTAAAGGCACCCTTTGTACAACCTGTGATCCTTCTCGATGTTCCAGAGGACTCCATCGCGATGCAAAGTGAGACCTTTGGTCCCGTGATCATCATCAACCGTGTCGCAACAATGAGCGAGGCGATTGAGCTATCAAATGCCTCTACATATGGACTTGGCGCAAATGTCTGGTCCAAACGAAAGGCAAAGAAGATCGCATCGCAGTTGCACTGTGGAATGGTCGCCATCAACTCGACCTTTGCATTCGCTGCCATCCCTTCGGTTCCATTTGGGGGTGTGAAAGATAGTGGATCTGGTCGAGTTCATGGCCCTGAGGGGCTTTTGGAATATACCTTTGCGCGCACTGTCGTGCGCAGCCGCTTTTACCTACCTCTTCATTTCCTGAGCTTTAAACGCCGCCCACAAGATGACCGATTAGTCATGAGATTGACCAGACTTCTCAAAGGTAGATTGGGCTAAAAGGCTTTAGTACTTTGGAGCATTACGTGTTCGCTCAGTATTAGGACGGCGCTTGTCTTTCTTGGCCCAACAGGTGCTATGCCAATGCCTACGCCCTTCTTCATCATCTTCGAGCCAAGCAACGATATGAGGCGTTGCAAGTGGGATCATGTGATCACAACCTGGACAGCGATATGGTTTAGTCGCCCCCGATCCCGTTAAATTACGAACTGTATACAGACCCTCACTGTGCTCTTCAAATCTTTGGTTTGATGCAGTGATTTCCAGATTTTGCCTTTTTGGCCGCTTGTTCTTTGGGTAGTTTTTACGCGGACTCATGGCGTTATTTTCGCATAGTAGTATCGACCTATGAACGCTATCGAGGTCACCGGCTTAAAGAAGAGCTATGGTCATCTCGAAGCCGTGGGTGGCATAGATCTGGCGATTGCTAGCGGGGAGATCTTTGCCCTGCT
>SYEK01000020.1 GCA_005800815.1 Actinomycetota bacterium | reverse complement strand
GTGCGAGCTGAAGCGATGGGCGTACTCACAGTGGGTTGGGCCCGTAGCCATGCAAGTGCGATGGCAGATAAGGGTGCATCGTTATGGTTCGCTGAGATCTCATCCATCGCCGCGATGATGGCAAAGTTCTTATCTGTTGCATAGACACGGGCTCCGGCTGCGCGCTTTGATTCGACTTCTTCGATGCCAGGGCGATATTTGCCTGTAAGAAAGCCACGAGCAATCCCATAGAAGGGGATGTTAGAGATTCCAAGATCCTGCACTGCATCTGCCATCTCTGCCTCATACGTGCTGCGATCTAGGAGATTATAGAGATCCTGTACTGCGATGTAGGCAGGGATGTTGTTTGCCTTGCTGTATTGAATCGATTCGCGCAGACGAGTGGCAGTGAAGTTTGAGGCGGCGATATAGCGCACCTTGCCCGCAGCGATCAACTGTGCGTAGGCACCTAGCGTCTCTTCCAATGGGATACTGGCATCATCCTCATGGCTGTAGTAGAGATCGATGTAATCGCTTTGCAGACGATCTAGAGATTCATCACAGGCTGTAAAAATATTCTGCGCAGATAGTCCGCGCCGACCATCCATCTTTGCTACCTTGGTCGCGATCACCATCGCAGCGCGATTGCCACGAGCCTTCATCCACGAGCCGATGATGCGCTCTGACTCGCCTCCGATATGACCCGGGACCCATTGGTTATAGAGATCTGCCGTGTCGATGAAGTTTCCATTATGAGCTGCGTAGGAATCAAGGACGGCATGGGATTGGGCTGCATCGGCGTTACTACCAAAGATATTGGTGCCAAGGCATAGGGGATGAACAACCAGCTCGGTCTTTGGGATAGTGAGCATGGATGCACGATAAGGCACAATGAGCGCGTGGTCGAAACGACGGGTGGATTCACTAGCGCAGGGCTGGCACTAGAGGCTCAAACCCTGCAACTTGCATCACTTTCTCATACGGAGGCTGTTGAGATCGGTGAGATCGCTATGGCGATGGGCTTTGATCGTGGACTACCCATAGCGATAGAAATTAGATTAAAAGAGTGGGTAGTCTTTCATGTGTCCCTGCCTGGCTCATCACCCGGAAACGATACATGGATCGCACGAAAAGCCAGAACCGTGTTAGCAACTGGTAATTCGACCATGTATGAACGGGTATTGGCAGAGGAGATGGGTATCGATTGGTATGCGATAAAGGGTTTGCCTGAACAGACCCATGCCATTCATGGTGGAGCTTTGCCATTAAATGTTAAGGGTATGGGCTGTGTGGGTATCTTGTTAATCAGCGGTCTACCTCAGGTGCAGGATCATCTATTTGGTGTTGAAGTACTGACCGAGTTCTTAGCTAGAAAAGGTGAGTTGATTTGAGTATCTGGGTCGCAGGTGAGCTTTTGATTGATATCTTGCCTACGGGCCCGGTAGTAGGCGGTGGCCCTGCAAATACGGCCAAAGCACTTGCACGCTTGGGTCACTGCGTTGAATTCATCGATGGAATCTCAGGTGATGCCTATGGTCTCAGAGCACGCAAAGAGTTAGCCCGTGATGGTGTTGGCTTAAATTTATCTTTTGCAAGTGAAAAACCAACATGCACAGCCACCGTTCATTTGGATTCAGAGGGCTCTGCCTCATATGAGTTTTTAATTGATGAAACGGCGAGCTTTGATTTTAAACATACATGCTTACCTGATGCAGAGCGGTTAAAGCCATCGGTTCTACATATAGGGAGCCTGGCTACGATAATTGAGCCTGGGGCCAGTATTTTATTTGATTGGGCGCTGCGGGTCGGCGAATTTGCACCTATCGTCTTTGATCCCAATATCCGACCCTTGCTCCTACCAGATCACATCACCTATCTTGCCTGCGTCGAGAGATGGATCTCTATCTCATCGGTTGTAAAGCTCAGTGATGAGGATATGCAGTGGCTCTACCCCGATGAGCCGATGGATGTGGTTGCACGGCGTTGGATCGCTGATGGTGTTTCACTCGTGGTGATTACTCGTGGGTCCAAAGGTCTGATTGGTTTTACTGAAGCGGGTATGGAAGAAGTGGACGCCGTAAAGGTATTTGCTGTGGATACGGTCGGTGCTGGCGATAGTGTAGGGGCAATTATCGTCGAAGCGATAATCCTGCACTCTGTTGCTACTCTGCACTCTCAAGTCTTACAAGATGTACTGATCCGTGCAGCAATCGCAGCAGGTATCACATGTTCACGTGCCGGAGCTGAGCCTGCATATCTACATGAACTGAGGAAGGCAATGGAGCAATAATGCAGTTCATTGATGATGCCGAGTTTCAAGTCGCAATCGATGATGACAATGGTGCGAGAATATCGTCGCTTAAGTGGCGCGATAACGAGTTTGTCGTTCAATTTCGTGGACAGACACAGACATCGGGTTGGTATGCAATGGCGCCATGGGCTGGGCGAATCAATGAAGGCTTGATCACCAATCCTGCAGGTCAGAGCTTTCAACTACCGGCGACGATCGATCCACCCCATGCACTGCACGGCTTTGGTCTTTTAAATTCTTGGCAAGAGATCGGTCCAGGCCGCTCGCTTTTGCACCTACCTGCGCCATATAAGGGTGCAACAGTCGAGCAACGAATCGAGGTATTAGATGATGCGCTGCGCTGGTGCCTTGAGTACGAGGCAAATGGCTGTGATCTGCCGGCCTGGATGGGGATGCATCCATGGTTTGCACGCGATCTAGATCGTGGAGGCAGCGCCGAAGTCGAGTTTGAAGCAAGGCAGATGTTGGTGCGTGGAAGTGATGGGATCCCCACGGGAGAGCGCAGTGCACCAAGTGCCCCACCTTGGGATGATGCCTTCACCGGTATCAAAGGGACACCGGCAGTTGTCTGGGCCGATGTTGCGCGTATCTCGATTGAAAGTGATGCACCGTGGTGGGTTGTATACACGGAGGACTCTGAAGGGGTATGTATCGAACCACAGACTGCGCCCCCTGATGCAGCGAATTTAGGAATAAGTGGTGAGGACTATATCGAGGCTCTTTTTGTTTTTGAGCGATTGGACCTTGATTAGAAATGATTAATCGCAAACGTCTAGTACAGCTGCGTGCAAAAGAGGATGCACGCTTTTTATCTCTCCATCCTAAGAGTGGAGAGATATTTGAGCAGGGAAAGGCGAGTATGCCGGGCGGTGTGCCGATGTCTTGGATGGCCAAATGGCCTGGTGCCTACCCAATATTTGTAGAGAGTGCCAAAGGTGCGCACTTTAACGATGTCGATGGCAACACATATATCGATTTTTGTTTGGGTGATACAGGTTCGATGACAGGGCACTCACCTAATGCAACGGTCGCTGCGATTCGTGAGCAGGTGGGTAAGGGAATCACCTCGATGCTGCCAACCCAAGATGCCGCGATTGTCTCAGGTGAGCTCGCTGGTCGCTTTGGACTGCCACTGTGGCAGTTCACAGTCTCTGCAACCGATGCTAACCGGCATGTCATCCGTTATTCGCGCATGATTACTGGCCGATCAAAGATCATCGTAATCGATCGCTGCTATCACGGCTCTGTCGATGAGAGCTTTGCAACCCTGGATGAGGGTGGAAATACAGTGGCCCGTGAAGGAAATATCGGTGCTCCCATCGCACTCGATCACACCACCCGCGTAGTCGAGTTCAACGATATTCCTGGTATGGAAAGTGCCCTTGCATACGGGGATGTCGCAGCGATCTTGATGGAGCCTGCGATGACGAATGTTGGAATCGTGCTCCCACAGGCTGGGTATCTGGAGGCAGTGCAGGTACTTGCAAAGAAATACGGCACCATCTTGATCATCGATGAGACCCATACGATTTCTGTTGGTCCTGGGGGGATGACCGCTGAACAGGGATTAAAGCCTGATTTCTTGACTATCGGTAAAGCGATTGGTGGTGGAATCCCAACTGGAACATTTGGAATGACAAGAAAAATCTCCGATGATATTGCCCGTCTCGTTGAGCTTGAGATCATCGATACTGGTGGCATCGGTGGAACTTTGGCGGGAAATGCGCTCTCACTAGCTGCGATGCGCGCGACGTTGAGTGATGTCCTCACAGAAAAAAACTTTGACCATATGATCGATCTAGGCACTCGCTGGTCTGATGGTGTCGATAGCGCGATTGATGAGTTTGATCTGCCATGGACAGTTAATCGACTAGGAGCTCGAGGTGAGTATATGTTTGCCAAACTAGCGCCAGTAACGGGGGCTGAAGCCAATAACGCTGGTGATTTTGAATTGGAGCAGTACATTCACTTACGTATGCTCAATGATGGATTTCTCATCACACCTTTTCATAACATGGCGCTGATGTGTCCTGATACAACAGCCGCCGATGTGGATGCTCATACAAAGGCATTTCGAACTATGTGCTCAGAGCTCGTTGGCTGATAACCTGCCGGCTATGACCTACGACGTCGAGAAAATTCGCTCACACTTTCCATCGCTGAATACTGGACTTGCCTATTTCTGTGGGCCAGGGGGCAGCCAAGTGCCCGATGTCGTGGGGGCTGCGATCGCCGCTGCTATCACTGCGCCGATCTCTAACCGCAATACCAACACTGAATCAGAGAAGAACGCCGAGGAGATTGTGCAGGGCTTTCGCGCAGCCGTGGGTGATCTCATCGACGTCGATCCACGGGGGGTCATCTATGCCCGCTCCTGGACACAGCTCACCTATGATTTCTCGCGCACCTTGGCCAAAGGTTGGGGTCCAGGTGATGAGATAGTCATCAGCCGCCTCGACCATGATTCAAATATCCGCCCATGGATCCAAGCCGCTGAAGCAGTTGGTGCAACGGTGCGTTGGGCAGAGTTCGATGCACAGACTTCAGAGCTTACTGTCGCCGCTGTCGAGGCGGTCTTATCACCTGCGACGAAGTTGGTTGCCCTCACAGGTGCTGGAAATACAATCGGTACCCGACCCGATCTTAAGGCAATCGGTATCGCTGTGCACAGAGTTGGAGCACTCTTTTTTGTCGATGGTGTGCACTTGACTCCGCATGTAGCGATAAGCGCACAGGAGATAGGTGCAGACTTCTATGGTCTATCTTTCTATAAGTTGATGGGACCACACTGCGCCGCCCTTGCTGCATCCCCGGCACTTCTTGAAAAATTAGATAATGACAAGTTATTACCTGCAACCAATGCTGTTCCCGAGCGCTTCGAGTTTGGTACTTTGCCCTATGAGCTGATGGCAGGATGCATCGCCGCCGTTGATTTCATCGCAGATATAGCTCCGGGTAATGCAACGACTCGACGGGAGAGAATTGTAAACTCAATGAATGCGCTAGAAGAATATGAAGATGAATTGTTAGAGTATTTAGAGAGTTGCGTAAAAGCTCTGCCAGGTGTGATTATGTATGGCCATGCGTCACGGCGCACACCAACGATCTACTTCTCATTTGCCGGCCACACTAGCGCCGATATCTACAAGGCAATGGCTCAAAAAAAAGTCACGCTTCCTGCAGGTAACTTCTATGCCCTCGAGGTATCGCGCAAGCTGGGTCTAGGTGATGCGGGGGCTTTGCGTGCAGGTCTTGCTCCCTACTCCACACGAGATGATATTGATCGTTTAGTCTCTGGCTTGATGGAGTTAGTTAAACCCTAAGGATTTATAGAGATTGAGTGCCCTTTCATTGTCCGCATCGACATACAACATCGCATCCTTAATGCCCTTATCGAAGAGGTAGTTCAGAGCCTTGATCGATACTGCGCGGGCAACTCCATGGCCATGATGCTGTGGATGCGTACCAACGACATAGAGCTCGCCAACGGGTGCTTTGTTTACGAGCTCGCGATGGATCTTGGTCCAACAGCTACCAATGAGCCGTTGATTTTCAACTGCTAAGAAGAAGCCATCGGCATCGAACCAGGGCTCGGCCATACGATTTTCGACATCTTGCATCGTCCAGTTACCTTGGTCGGGGTGATGGGTAAAGATCAGATTATTAAGATCCAACCAAGATTGCTTGTCCTTTGTGGGATCAAAGGACTCGACAGAGAAGCCATGATCTCTATCAGGGATAGGCCCTTGCAGGCTTCGGTGGATCTTTAAGATATGGCGCATGGCTAGATGCGATTATTTATGGAGCTCTCTTTGGCACCACTTGGCATCGTAAATCGATAGCCAACGTTACGGACAGTGCCGATGAGCGCCTCGAACTCTGGCCCCAGCTTTGAGCGCAGGCGTCGAATATGCACATCCACGGTGCGGGTTCCACCAAAGTAGTCATAGCCCCAAATCTCTTGGAGCAACTGTGCGCGGGTGAAGACACGACCTGCATGCTGGGCTAGATATTTTAATAGTTCGAACTCTTTGAATGTGAGATCTAGGGCATTTCCCTTGAGACGGGCGGTGTAACTCGCCTCATCAATAACGACATCACCTGTGCGGATCTCACCAGCATGAGGATCGCTCATAGCCATAACTGCTTGATGTTTTCCAACTGCGATACGGATACGTGCATCGACCTCGGCCGGTCCAGATGTATCGAGTAATACATCATCGACTCCCCACTCTGCGCTGACTGCCGAGAGTCCACCCTCTGTTGCAATGACAATGATGGGACAGCCAAGACCTGTCGTTGCCAGTAAGCGGGCAAGTGATTTGGCTGCAGGCAGATCACGACGTGCATCCAAAAGGATGAGGTCGACATCTGGTGTATCGATTAACACACTAGCCTCTGCCGGCATTATGCGAACGTGATGCGCAAGCAGTGAGAGTGCAGGTAGGACTTCGGTGCTGGCCAATTGAGTATGTGTGAGTAGCAATACTTTGGCCATTGGGACAGACTACCCTCGTGAAATCATTGCTTCCACTTGCGATAGTCCTGGCATTAGCAACTGCATATGGGCTTTGGTATCGGCGCTCGCGTGGGCGCCTCAGGGCCAAAGCGGGTCGCCTCCGTATCACCGAATCAATGATCCAGGCCCCTCTTGGATCTCGGGCAACGCTGGTGCAGTTCTCATCTGCCTTCTGTACTCCATGTCGGGCCACACGAGCCCTTCTTGAAAATATTGTTCAAGGGATTAGCGATGTCGCACATGTCGAAGTCGATGCTGAGGCGAGGTTGGAGCTGGTCCGAGAGTTAAATATCTTGAGTACTCCGACCACATTGATTCTTGATTCGCATGGTCGAGAGGTAGGTCGGGCTGTTGGAGCACCGAAGCGGGAGCAAGTCATCACAGCGTTAAAGGCTATTCGCACATAGTTTGCAAATGGCTCGAATATCCCATGTTTGTTAAGGTTTGGTTATGACGTTAGCCGAAGGTTTCACCAAACGCCGAGTAATTGATTTCGGTCGCCTTGCTGGCTCTTTGTGTCGAATGTAATTATTTTTATTTAAAAAATAATTATCCATTCAACGACCAAAGGAAAAGTACATGACTGAACTCTCAATAGCAAAAAAGCCCGTAGTATCAATTGATGCCAGAGGCCCCCGCTTCTCGGCTCTATTGACGACTATCGTCTTAGGATTCGCACTTGGAACATCAAATATCTGGCTAGCAGTAGGCCAAGGGATCGTCTTTGCAATCGGGGCATTCAAGGGACCACAGTTCACCCCTTATGCTTTTATCTTTAAAACGCTTATCAAACCTCGCCTCAAAAGTGAGTTTGTTGGTGAGGATGTTCGGCCACCACAGTTTGCTCAAAGTGTCGGTTTAGTCTTTGCATTAACTGCCATAGCTGGTGCATTCATAGGCTTGAATCTTCTCTTCACTGTGGCAGTTAGTTTTGCGCTAGCGGCAGCCTTCTTGAACTCTACTTTCAACTTTTGTCTAGGTTGTGAGATCTACTTACTCCTGCTGCGTGCACGCTCAAAGTGGGCCAATATTCAATGACAAGGTAGTCTTGTCACATGGCTAGTAAACATGAGTTGCATGAAAGAGGTCTGCGCTTAACGCCGCAACGTGAGCTCGTCTTATCGGCGGTGCGCGAGCTTGGCCACTCAACCCCAGAGCAGATCGCCGAAAAGGTGCGCTTGACCCACCCTGGCATCAATCTTTCAACTGTGTATCGAAACCTTGAGACGCTAGAGAATGTTGGCTTGGTGCTGCACACACACCTTGGTCATGGTGGGGCTACCTACCATGCAGCAGAGGAGCTCACGCATCTGCACCTTGTCTGCGGCACATGTGGTTCGGTTGGTGATGCACCGATCGAAGTTGCAGCCAACTTTGTCAACGCCTTAGCCGATGATTACAGTTTCAAGACCGATGTCACACACTTTGCAGTCTACGGAACCTGCGCCAGTTGCCAATGAGCGCCGTTCTCGTTGAAGATGGCGTCGACAAGGGCGCTATCTGGCACTTCGGTGAGCCAGTCAAAGAGGGACGTGCTCTAGAGGCCGGTACCGCATGGGCCGATCTCTCGCACCTTGATCTCATCGCTGTGAGTGGAGAGGATCGTTTGAAGTGGTTACACGATCTGACCACACAGTTTCTGAGCGACTTAGAGGCCGGAACCTGGAAATCAGGGATGATCTTGGATCCTCAAGGACATATCGAGTATCAATTCAATGTGGTCGATGATGGCACAACGACATGGCTAGTCCTAGATCCAGGCTATCGGGATGGGCTGTTGACTTATTTAACAAAGATGAAGTTTATGTTACGTGTGGATGTTCGTGATGCAAGAGAGGAGTTTGCAGTGCTGCGCGCACCTGGCACTCCAACCGATATTGGTGGGCCATTTGCGCTTGTACCACGCAAAGAGATCAATCAAATGCGTATGAGTTTTGATTCAGTGGCAACTCAGGTCGGCATGTGGGCACTCGATGCAGAGCGCGTCGCTGCGGGACGTCCACGCATTGGTTTTGAGACCGATCACAAGTCGATACCCAATGAGATCGGTGTATTAAATACTGCGGTGCATATGAATAAGGGCTGTTATCGCGGTCAAGAGACGGTAGCCAAGATATTCAATCTTGGAAATCCTCCGCGGCGCTTAGTGATGCTCCATCTCGATGGCAGTGATGTCGGCTTTCCCGCCAAGGGTACGAAGGTAGAGAACGATGGTGTGGTCGTAGGATTTATCGGTACTGTCGCTCGACATCACGAACTTGGCACTATCGCCCTTGCAATCGTGAAGAGAAATACTCCGACAGATGCAACCCTTACTGTCGATGGGATTCCTGCCTCGCAGCAAGTGATTGTTTAACCGCTATTCTTTAGGCATGGAGCTTTTTACCTCGATAATCCTTGGCCTTGTCGCCATCGCATTGGGGATAGCGCTCATCATTTATGCATTTAAAGGCCGCCAATCACAGGCCCGACGCTCACCTCGATTTAGAGGCCGCCCGTAGATGGTCTTCACGATCCCTGAAGGTCTTCACCCCGATTTAAATCCACTGGCATGGATGGTCGGTACATGGCGCGGAAAAGGTCGTGGTGAGTATCCCACCATTGAAGCATTCGAATTTGCTCAAGAGGTCGTTTTTAATCACGATGGTCGGCCACTCTTGAGTTATTACTCACGCTCATGGATCCTAGATGCGCAGGGCGAAATCGTGCGTCCGGGTGGCTCTGAGACGGGTTTTTGGCGCATCAAACCTAATAATGTTTTGGAGGTCGTAATCTCACATAGCACTGGAATAACTGAGGGCTGGGTTGGAACCTTTGATGGAGCCAAGATTCAACTCGTTATGGATCGGGGATATTCAGCCCCGACTGCAAAGATTGTTACTGCAGGTGTTCGATTATATGGACTTGTCGCCGGCGAGCTTTTCTATGCATATGACATGGCTGCAGAGGGACAGGAGCTACAGGCTCATATCTGGTCCTCTCTTGAGCGCCAGGGTGAATAAGTAATGTTGGGTGAGATCCTGGCTGAAGTAGTTCGTAGCGGAGCCGTCGAATCCATCCATACAGGACATTTTGTCGCTCTCAATAGTGATGGTTCGATACTGGCCCAAAAGGGTGATCCCACGCGAGCGATGTATTCACGCTCATCATTGAAATCGATACAAGCATCTGCGATGGTGCGTGCTGGTCTAGATATCGAACCACGTCTGCTCGCTCTTGTCTGTGCCAGCCATGCAGGCACAGCGATGCATCAAGATGGCACTTTGGAGATCTTGGGCAAGGCCGGCCTTGATGCATCTGCTCTGATGTGTGTCATGGATCGGCCATTGGATGAACTTCTTCGCCGTAGCGCCGTACCAACGCGCCTTGCCATGAACTGCAGTGGAAAACATGCAGGGATGATTTTGACTTGTCATATCAATGGGTGGCCGATCGATTCTTATCTTGATGAGTCACATCCATTGCAGATCGTAATCAAGGAGGAGGTTGAGCATATGAGTGAAGAGAAGATCGCACTTGTGAGTGTGGATGGATGTGGCGCACCTCTATTTATGTTCTCACTGCTTGGTTTGGCCCGAGCCGTGCGTGCATTGACAATCTCAACTGATCGTGTGCACCAGAGCGTCGTAAAGGCTTGCCGTGAAAATCCAGAGATGGTCTCAGGCCAAGGCAGGTTTGCAACACGGATGATGCAAAGTATCCCGGGGTTATTTATGAAGGATGGGGCTGAGGCCTTTAATGTGGCATCTTTGCCCGATGGGCGCACATTTGCATTGAAGATAAGTGATGGAAATGCCCGCGCAGTCCCTGCAGTGAGTGCGGCGATTTTGAAGCTCTTTGGCCTTGATGCTGGTGAAATACCCGAGCCTGTCTATGGTGGCGGCAAAGTAATTGGCTCTATTCGCGCAACCTTCTGACAGGTCGTACCCTTGTCTGATGAACGGACGCATTGCAACGGTAATGGTGCACACATCCCCACTGGATCAGCCCGGTATTGGCGATGCTGGTGGCATGAATATCTATGTCCTTGAATCTGCAGCGCGCATGGCAGCGATGGGCATCGAGGTCGATATTTTTACGCGCCGAACTGAGACCCAGTCCCCAGAGATGGTTGAAATCTCAAAGGGTGTGCGTGTTCGATACTTCGATTGCGGTCACGGCTCCCTAACAAAAGAGCAGTTACCGGCCCACATCCTGGGCCTCTCAAAGTCCTTCCAACGACTCATCAAAGATGAGAAGTACGATGCGATCCACTCACATTATTGGCTCTCAGGCAAAGTAGCGATGCCAGCGGCAGCGCAGTTGGGCATCCCTCTCGTGCACACCATGCACACGATGGCACGTGTTAAGAATTTGAATCTTGCAGAGGGTGAGAGCCCTGAACCTATGATTCGAGTCCAAGGTGAGACACAAATCGCAGCCGCTGCTGCGGCTCTGATTGCTAACACTGACTCTGAGGCGGCCAGTCTTGTCTCACTCTATGACGCCTGCCCTGACACGGTGCATGTTGTAAATCCAGGTGTTGATCTCTATTTATTTACTCCGGGTGATGGTCGAAAAGCTGCGCGCAGAGAGATCGGTGTCCCAGAGGATGCATTGGTGGTCACCTTTGTCGGGCGTATTCAGGTGCACAAAGGTCCGGAGGTATTGATCCGTGCAGCCCTAGAGCTCGTCAAGCACTCTCCGATGATGCGCAAAAAGTTGATGATTAACATCATCGGTGGCGCATCTGGTGCTAGCACAGAGGAGGTCGAGCGGCTCAAAGAGTTGACGGTGTGGCTGGGCATCGATGATGTCGTGCATTTTGCACCTCCTGTACCACGCAAAGAGTTGGTGCAGTGGTATCGCGCCGCTGACTTGGTCTGCGTCCCTAGTTACTCTGAGAGTTTTGGATTGGTCGCTCTCGAAGCCCAAGCCTGTGGCACACCTGTCGTGGCAACTGCCGTTGGTGGTCTGCGCACAGCAGTTGCTGATGGAATCTCTGGTGTCTTAGTCGATGGCCACGACCCTAAGGCCTGGTCCTCTGTCATCACCCGTCTGTTGCAAGAGCCGCAACGGCGCGTACTGCTCTCACTTGGTGCAACCGAGCATGCCTCACACTTTGGCTGGGATGCAACGGCCCGAGGGACTTTAGATATTTATGACCAGGTAATAACAGAGAATAACGCTGCGGCAAAAATAGCGGGACAGTGATGGCAGCGATCGACCCCCGGATCACTATTGAAGAGTTCCTTGACTCCCATGATCTGGAGTTTGAGAGGAAAGATAGCTCCACATTTCTGATTACATTGCCCGGTGAGAAGAAGCTTCAGACCCACTGCGCACTCATAGTGGGTGATCACTCGCTGAGTATCAACGCCTTTGTGATTCGAAAACCCGATGATAACGAAGCTGCAGTGCACTCCTGGTGCATGGCTAAGAACTCATCGCTCTATGGCATCGCATTTGCGATCAACGAGCTCGCAGATATCTTCTTGGTCGGTCGCCTACCTCTATCTGCCGTCACAGATCGAGAGATCGACCGATTGGTCGGTGCTGTCCTTGAGATCTCAGACTCCTCATTTAATCCACTACTCGAACTTGGCTTTGCAAATGCAATCCGTCGTGAATGGGCTTGGCGTGTATCGCGTGGTGAATCACTGGCGAATTTAGATGCTTTCAAACATCTGGTTTAGGATGTATCCATGAGCACTTTCGAACTGATCCTTCTGCGCCACGGTGAATCGCAGTGGAACGCCAAGAACCTCTTCACAGGTTGGGTAGATGTCGCTCTCTCGAGTAAGGGTGAGGATGAGGCCAAACGTGGTGGAGCCATGCTCGCTAGGCGCGCATTGCTTCCCGATGTGCTGCATACATCCCTTCTGCGCCGTGCGATTCATACATCACAGTTGGCACTTGATGCCTGTGACCGCGCGTGGATCCCTGTGCAGCGATCGTGGCGATTGAACGAGCGTCACTATGGCGCACTTCAAGGTAAAGATAAGGCTGCGACACTAGCCCAATATGGTCAGGCCCAGTTCGCTCTTTGGCGCCGTTCATTTGATGTCGCCCCACCACCGATCGATGATGGCGATGAGTTCAGCCAGGCAAAGGATGCGCGCTATGCCGATATATCTGCGCCTAAAAGTGAGTGTCTCAAGGATGTTATCGAGCGGATGTTGCCGTATTGGCATGAATCGATTGTGCCTGATTTAAAGCGTGGCAAGCGGGTTTTGGTGGTGGCCCATGGCAACTCACTGCGCGCCTTGGTCAAGCATCTAGATGGGATTAGTGATGCCGATATCGCAGATGTAAATATTCCAACTGGGATCCCGTTGTATTACACACTCAACTCAGATCTCACTCCTGCACTCAAGGGTGGGGAGTATCTAGATCCACTGGCCGCAAAGGATGCGATCACAGCGGTTGCAAATCAAGGTCTGAAAACTACTGAGTCGCAGTAGCGAGAGCATCCATCTGTGCGGTGATACCCGCGTAGTCATCGCGCTGATCTCTTACTATGGCTGTGAGCCTCAACTCTCCTGCACGGGCGAAAAATAGGGTAATCGCCACATTCTGACCGGCGACAGCATCAAGTGCTGGAACCACAGCTTTTGCATTGGCCGATGCTCCCTCAAAGATGACGGGCTGGCCGTTCTTGATCGTTGTCATACCAGTCAAGGTGACAACCTGTGTATTCACGGCAATTCCTAGAAGAACATCATCTGTTGTGGAGGTATTAATAATCGTTCCAACGATAACCCCTGCCTTCTCTGCAGTTTCAACGACTAAGAGGTTACGCACCTTGATCTCATGTTGATCATTGATGATGGCGCCTTCGACACCATCGGTCACCTGTGTGATGTTGCGTGATTCAGCGTTTAAACCAGCCCCGCATGCACTCAGTGAGAGTGCAAGAGATATTGATAGTAGCGTGATGCATATGCCAGGCATGGGCCATATTCTCTCATAGGAAAAAATAGCGAAATACACTGGTTTTGACCCACTCATGGGCGGATGACTAGATAGAAAAACGCTGGTACAATTGTCCTCTACCGAAGGGCAGCACATGACATTTAAGGTCGGCGAAACCGTTGTTTATCCTCATCACGGAGCAGCTCTCATCGAAGCAATTGAAAAACGTGTCATCAAAGGTGAAGAAAAGACCTATTTAGTGTTGAAAGTAGCCCAAGGAGATCTCACAGTTCGTGTTCCAGCCGAGAATGTTGATCTTGTAGGAGTTCGCGATGTCGTTGATTCGGCCGGCCTGGATCGCGTGTTCAACGTCCTGCGTCAGCCATATACAGAAGAGCCAACAAACTGGTCACGCCGCTACAAGGCAAATCTAGAGAAACTTGCCTCAGGAGATGTCATTAAGGTCGCTGAAGTCGTCCGCGATCTCTATCGCCGTGATCTCGATCGTGGTCTATCAGCTGGTGAAAAGCGCATGCTCGCCAAGGCGAAGCAGATCCTGGTATCAGAGCTCGCTCTTGCCGAGCGCACTGATGAGGTAAAGGCTGCAGTAATCCTTGACGAGGTTCTTGCCTCTTAAGTTACATGTCAGTAACCGCCATCATCGCTGCCGCTGGCAGCGGTGAGAGATTCGGTGCAGGTATCCCAAAAGCTTTGATCCAACTCGGAGATAGAACTCTCTTAGAACATGCCGTTGCCTCAATCTCTGCGATAGTCGATCAAATAATCATCAGTGCGCCTGCCGGATTTGAAAAACAGATCTCAAAGCTTGTGGGCCAGGGCGTTGTGGTGGTCACGGGTGGTGCGACTCGCTCTGCGAGCGTACGTGCAGCCCTGTCCCAGGCCACGGGGGATTATGTTTTAGTCCATGATGCCGCTCGTGCTTTGGCGAGCAGTGATTTGGCCAGTGCAGTGATCACCGCCTTGAAAGCTGGCCATAGCGCCGTTGTCCCAGCACTAAGACCCGTTGACACAATCAAAGTTGTAGATGCCGATAGTTTCGTCAGTTCGAGCTTGGATCGTGCATCCCTTGTCAGCGTTCAAACCCCACAGGGTTTTAAGACATCGGTGCTACGCGCAGCACATGCATCAGGAAGTGATGCCACCGATGATGGGGCACTCATTGAGGCAAGTGGTGGACAGGTAAAGATCATCGCAGGTGAAGAGCGTGCACTCAAGATCACCACTCCAGCTGATCTGCATACAGCTCTGGCCTATCTTGGCTTTGATTCGACCTATCGCAGCGGCATCGGGATTGATGCTCATGCATTTGCACCTGGCCGTCCACTGTGGCTGGCCTGTCTGCTCTGGCCTGAGCACGATGGAGTCGAGGGTCACTCTGATGGCGACGTAGCCGCACATGCAATCTGTGATGCCCTATTTGCTGCGAGCCAGTTAGGTGATTTAGGAACGAACTTTGGAACCGATCGCCCAGAGTATGCAGGTGCATCGGGGATGCAGATGCTTGAAGAGACACTATCGATTATCACCACCGCTGGATATTTGATCTCAAATGTCACGGTACAAGTCATAGGTAATCATCCAAAGATCGGTGCGCGACGTGCACAGGCGATTGGTGCGATCTCATCGGCGCTTGGCGGAATTCCCGTCTCATTATCGGCAACAACAACTGATGGCATGGGTCTAACTGGTGAGGGCAAGGGAATTGCCGCTATCGCATCGGCACTTGTTTTCAAGCGATAGAATTAAGAAATGGGTGCCCTGAACTTATACGACACTGCGACGCGCACTGTCAGTACTTTTTCCCCTATAAAAAGCGGTGAAGTTTCCATCTATGTCTGTGGCGCGACGGTGCAAGCATCACCCCATATCGGTCATATTCGTAGCGCAGTCAACTTTGATATCTTGCGCCGTTGGCTGATGAACTCTGGATACAAAGTGAGCTTCATCCGTAACGTCACAGATATCGAGGACAAGATCTTGCATAAGGCCGGCCACGAGGATATGACCTGGTGGGCGCTGGCGATGAAGTATGAGCGCGAATTTAGCACCGCCTTCGACGCGCTCAATGTGATGCCTCCAACCTATGAACCTCGGGCGACGGGCCACATCACCCAGATGATTGAGTTGATGCAGATCCTCATCGATAACGGCTCGGCATATGCCCCAGGCAATGGCGATGTCTATCTCGAGGTTCGCACATTAGCCAGTTATTTAACGCTCTCAGGCCAGCGTATCGATGATCTCTTATCAGCCAGCGATGGTGATGGCATCGCTTCAATGAAGCGAGATCCACATGATTTTGCACTGTGGAAGGCGGCTAAGCCAGGTGAACCATCGTGGCCAACTCCATGGGGAGCAGGACGGCCAGGATGGCACCTTGAGTGCTCGGCGATGGCGCATGCTTATTTGGGCGAGAGCTTTGATATACATGGCGGGGGCTTAGATTTAATTTTTCCACACCATGAGAACGAGATTGCTCAATCTAAGGCGGCAGGCTACGGATTTGCTGCGCGCTGGATGCATAACGCATGGGTCACACACTCTGGTGAGAAAATGAGTAAGTCACTCGGTAACTCGCTACTCGTTGAGAAGATCCTGCAGCGTGTGCGTGGAATCGAGTTGCGCTGGTATTTAGGTAGTGCACACTATCGCTCGATGCTTGAATACTCGCAAAGCGCCCTTGATGAGTCGGCCATCGCATTTCGACGTATTGAGAGTTTTCTCAAGCGTGCAGAAGAAGTTCTTGGTGAAAGACCAGAGTGTGTCATCAGTGAAGATTTCGCTGCCGCTATGAATGATGATTTGGCAGTACCTGCAGCCCTTGCTGGTATCTCTGAGAATCTTCGCCTCGGAAATCAAGGGATTACCGATAAGAACAATAAGGCAATATCTAAGAATGCGAGTGAGATCCGTGGCGCACTAGCAATCTTGGGCTGTGATCCATTTGATACTCACTTTAGCTCTGGTTCATCAAAGGATCTAACACAGGCTCTGGATCAAGTGGTGAAGTTGGCCCTTGCGCAGCGTGCAGCCGCACGTGAGCGTAAGGATTTCGCAGCATCTGATGCCATCCGAGATGGGCTATTGGCGTTAGGAATTACAATTGAGGACACTGCACAAGGGCCGCGTTGGTCGATGATGGAAAAGGGTTAACGATGGCCGGCAATTCATCGCGTAAGGGCGCGATCCGCGGATCGAAAAAAGGACCAGCTGGCGGTACTGGTGGTAAAAATAAGAGGCGTCTGAGTGGCAAAGGCCCAACCCCAAAGGCTGAAGATCGCCCCTATCACGCAGCGGCAAAGCGTAAAAAAACCGTAGCAAATAAGAGCTCGGGTAAAACCAATCCTCGTGGTGCTGGTCGGGTCACAAGCAGAGGAGGTGATGGCAAAGAGAAGCGTCCTGCGCGTGCTGGGCGTAGTGATAGACCACGTGGTGAGATGGTTGCAGGTCGCAACGCAGTCTTAGAGGCGCTGCGCGAGAGTGTTCCATCAACTGAATTGTTAGTAGCGCGCAGTATCGAGGTCGATGATCGCATCGCTGAGTCATTGAAGTTGGCCTTACATCTTGGACTTGCTATTCGCGAGGCACACCGCGCAGAGGTCGAGGCAATCTCTCCCAATAGTCAGGGGATTATTCTGGCAATTAAGCCCTTTCAATACTCAAGTTTTGAAGAGATCATGCAGCGTGCACAACATCCAGCGCTCATCGTCGCACTCGATGGCGTGACAGATCCACGCAACTTAGGTGCAATCATCCGAAGTGCGGCGGCATTCGGTGCAGCGGGGGTTCTGATGACCGAGCGCCGCGCCGCAGCCATGACGGCATCGGCATGGAAGGCATCATCTGGTGCTGCTGCGCGCCTACCCATCGCGCAGGTGAGAAATCTTGCCCGCACAATCGATGCGGCCAGGAAAGAGGGGCTCTTCGTCCTAGGTTTAGATGGCCAGTCGCAGGAGCTCATCGGCACTATCAAAATCGCATCCGAGCCACTCATGATCATCGTGGGCAGTGAGGGCAAGGGTCTTGCACGTCTGACCCGGGAAAAATGTGATCTGGTGATCTCGATTCCAATCAGTGCAACGACTGAATCCCTCAACGCCAGTGTTGCAACCGCGATCGCGCTCTTCTTCATCGATCAGGTGCGCCGTAAGGCTTAATTGCAGTGATCTATCAACGTTTGATTGTCATAGGTGATTCATATACCGAAGGTATGTGTGATGAGAAAAAGTATGGAAATTACCGTGGATGGGCCGATCGAGTCGCTGATGTCATGGCTCAATACCACCCAGATTTCACCTATGCCAACTTAGCGATTCGTGGCAAGTTAGTACATCAAGTTATCGATGAACAGATCGAGGCGGCAATCGCCCAAGTCACTGGCCCAGATACGCTCATCTCTTTCCATGCCGGTGCCAATGATGTCATCCGTCCACGCTATGAATCCGAGACTGTCTTACCTCTTTACTCGGCGGCAGTACGAGGCTTGGCGGCATCAGGTGCGACAATAATTTTATCCACCGTTTTAGAGCGCACAGGAAGTAAGGGTCGTCTTGCTACGATATGGGAACAGCGCTTCAGAGATTTTAATAACAACGTTCTATCGGTCGGTGCTGAAGTGGGTGCAATCATCGCCGATGCTAATGATGAGATCGTCTTCAGTGATACGAGATTCCTGGCCTTTGATCGACTCCATCTGAACAAGGAGGGTCACTATCGCGTAGCTCAAGCAATCCTTCAACTTCTCAAACTTCCATTCGATCCCTCGTGGCAAGACCCGTTGCCATATGTCAAAGCAAAGCCAAGAACCCTGCGGGCACTGGTAAAAACTATGTGGTTCATTACCTTTGCACTGCCGTGGATGTGGCGCCGCGCAAGGGGTAAGTCATCGGGGGATGGACGTAGGTGTAAATACCCGACTGCGATTCATTGGCCGTTGTCGCACTTAGATTGAGGTGACCGTCCACTCCCATGAGTGCAGACCGGGCTTGATCACATACTTAGGGAGTGTGTCAGGCCCACAAGCGGCAGTGCCGACTCCACGGTGAGCCCCATCAATATGTACGACAGTGTTACCGCAAGCCTTGACCTCTACATTGTGGGTGGCATCGGCTAGATCAATGGCGCGGTGAGGTGTGACAGAGACTTGAAGCGGCCGAGAGAGGGCAACCCGAAGCCCACGGCCAGATAAATCTGTGAGTTCAAACCAACGAACTGCGTTGTGTCCACCATTTTCTTGTGGTCGCACATAGGGGATGTACTGGTCGGCCACGGATGAGAGATAGCGACCTATCCGCGCGATCTTACGATCAGGATATGACTCGTGCGGACCGGATCCAAACCATGTGAGCTCAGATAGTTTGCCATCGAGCTCGAAGTTGATGCCAACGCGTGCAACGTCATCCAACTGCTTGGGCAGGATCACACTCTCTTTAACCCGAAAGCCATCTGCTACAGGTGTGACTATTTGTTTGTGTTTGATTCTAAAACCAGTGCTCGTCAGCCAAGTATTCGTGATGGTGGTGCTAGAGCTTTTATGAGAGACGACACAATCGCTGCGATCGATATCGCGCAGACCCCAACGGCTCCACTTGGTTGCAATATGCCCGATTCGATCGTTATCGGTCGGGGCACGCCACAGCGATAGGACAGGTGCCAAAGCTCCATGTGGCATGAGAATCTGACCATATTCATCGACCACATCAGTCAATAACTCTGAAGCCTTGGATACTCTTACTTTCAAGGCCTGTGATGGAAGTGGCATTTGATTCCAACCGACTTCACTCATGGCCGGTGCCCATGCAGTACTAGCGGTACGTACAAGGTGCAAGCTAATAAAGCGCTCGCCAGGGCCATCTGGCCGATTCAAAAGTGCAGATTTCACTGTGAAGGAAAGAGTCTTACGTGGGCCAACTTTATTTAGCCTCACACGCCCGTTATCGGTGACCAGCCCATCACGAGTGATAGACCAATTGACCTCGTACTCACTGAGATCCTTGAAGAAGTGCTTGTTGAAGATTGTGAAACTCCCCAGTGCGGCCTTGACGGCACTGATAGTGGCAGGTGCTGCGATGGCTTTGAACTCATGCATAGCCGGCTTTGCCGTGCGGTCTGGAAAGACCATCCCATCACAACAGAAATTACCGTCGTGTTTGCTCTCCCCATAATCTCCACCGTATGCATAACGCGTACTACCATCTGGCATTGTCTGCACAGGGCCGTGATCCCAGAACTCCCAGATAAAACCACCTTGTAATCCGTAGGTAGATTCGATGGCCTCCCAGTATTCAGCCAAAGTGCCATTGGAGTTTCCCATCGCATGCGAGTACTCGCACATGATCAAAGGGCGATCGGCTTTTTTAGAGTTCGCATAATCCTTGATAGCACTGATGTGTGGATACATCGGTGCGATCACATCTGTGAGCGAGTGACTGCCCATCCAGTTGCCTCGGATACCACCCTCGTAGTGCAGTGGACGCGTAGGATCAAAGGCGCGTGCATAGGCGGCAGCGGCCTCATGATTTGTGCCAGCCCCTGATTCATTTCCAAGGGACCACAGGATCGCAGCGGGATGATGAATATCGCGGGCGATCATGCGGCCCACGCGATCTACAAAGGCGCTCAGATACTTTGGATCGTTACAGATCGATGAGATAAAGGCATGCGACTCAATATTGGCCTCACCGATAACATAAAAACCGAGCTCATCACAGAGATCCAGAAAGGCCGCATCATTGGGATAATGTGATGTGCGCACTGCATTGAAGTTCCAGCGCTTGAGTTCGAGTAAATCCTCGCGCATATCCTCACGAGTCACAGCACGCCCGGTAAAGCGGTTGAAATCATGGCGATTGATGCCGTAGAAGATGACTGGTGCACCATTGATCAGGAGCTCTTGTCCATCGATATCCACTGAGCGGAAACCGATTTTTTGTTGTGAGACCTCAATGACGACCCCAGTGGGATCTACTAATTCGATGCGCAGGGTATAGAGATGTGGGCTCTCGGCAGACCAGGCCTTCACCTTTGAGATCCTGGTATCTAACTCGATAGCTCCAGCGGGCCAGGGCTCGTTCTCTGCGATGGCCCGTCGTGCATCCGCGGGCATATTTCCATGCCAGAAGGTGCCATGAAAGTACTCATCACTCCTACGTTTGAGATTTTCATCCCGCTCTGTCCATGTGGGAGCTGTGAAGCTCGTAATCGTTGCCTCTAATTGCGTGCCCTTAACTTTAGATAGCTCTTGGATAGAGGTGCGCAGCGAGTATCCATCAATCGATAGATTCTCGATGCTGGCAACATGTGCCCGGATATTGAGGGTTCCAGTGGTGCGATCTTGATCAAGACCCGCCGTCGTATAAAGACGCTCAATGAAGACCTTGTTCGTTGCAAAGAGATTGATTGAGCGGGTAATCCCGCCATGCCACCATTGATCTTGATCCTCGATAAAAGTGGCATCTGACCATTTCGTCACATCGATGCGGATGATATTCGAACCTGGGTGTACGAACTTTGTGATATCGAACTCTGCGGCAAGTCTTGAATCTTTTGTGAGTCCGACTTGCATGCCATTGATGTAGATAAGGGCAACGGACTCACAGCCACCAAGATGAAGTACTACACGTTTATCTCGCCAGCTCTCCGGTATATCAAAATCTCGCTCGTACACACCATGAGGGTTCTCCTCTGGAACATATGGAGGTTGTTCTTCAAAGGGCATCTGCACGTTTGTATAGATTGGTTTATCAAAGAAGACATCGCTTTCTGGCTGCATAGTCCATAAGCCAGGGACAGGAATGGATGACCATCTTTTGCCAAGACGAGCAAGAGGATTGTGAAGGAGTTGGAAGCGCCAAGTGCCATCGAGTGAGATCTTTTCAAGGTGCTCGATATTGAGCATGGGGAGGCGATTGACCGAGGTCGTCTCAGGGCTCATCCAATAGTTGGTGATCACGGGTCGCATTCTGCCAGCCAGCCTAGATGCCAGTGAAATTTTCGTGCTTTAGCCCATTGGTCATGGGCTAAACACCGGCTATTCGCACTGTATCTGGAGAATCCTTTCGTGATCTTTGGGCCTACATCCAGAATGCCTAATCTCACTGATACAACCTATCTTAAGGTCGCAATGCAGTTCAGATTTCAAGATTTCCTAACTCACTGCCATAATTATCACCGATCGAAAGATCGGTACGTGATGACACGTAGGCCTCTCTAGCTCAGTGGTAGAGCAGCGCACTTGTAATGCGCAGGTCGTCAGTTCAATCCTGACGGGAGGCTCGTAAGAGTCTCTAGGAGGGGGCAGATCAATGACTGGTTTTCCTTTCGATGATTTTGCCGATCTCTTGTCGGCTAATACTGAGTTCATCAAGGGCTTTGAGCACTCAGAGCTCACCGGTGTTGCCCAACGTGGACTGGCTATTGTGACCTGTATGGACTCTCGGATCGCACCCCTATCTGTCATAGGGATGAACCCAGGAGATGCCAAGATTCTGCGCAACGCTGGTGCACGTGTGACCGAAGATGTTCTGCGTACATTGGTGTTAGCAACATATCTCCTTGGTGTTAAACGAATCTTGATCATGCCGCATACCAACTGCCGTATGGCGATGGGCGAAGAGGCCGATATACACGCTCTCATTCAAAGAGAGCATGGCGTAGATACGCGAAGCCTGGAATTTAGAACTGTCACAGACCAAAGAGCGGCTCTAAGGACAGATGTGAACCGCGTGCGTTCTTACCCTCTACTGAACAAAGGTGTCAGGGTTGGTGGGGCGATCTATGGGGTCGAGACCGGCAAACTTACGCCAGTTGATTGTTAGTGCGTCGTACTGTCTCACGGGTAACGGGATAGCTCAGATCCTCCAAGAACTGCGTGATTACTGCATTTACAAGATCTGGTTTTTCTTTCATCAGAGCATGTGAAGTACCTGGAATTATCGCCAGTTGGCCCAAGGGAATCGCCTCATAGAGTTCGATGGTGTGATGGTGATCGATGACATCGTCATCACCGGCCATCACTAATACGGGGCATTGGATAGTGGAGATCTCTGCCACAGAGAGTGTGGGCTCACTGCTCCAGATAGCGTTCATGCGCAGTGCTTTCTCACGAAGTGTGTGAGGTGCATCGGGAGAGATCAGGTTGTATTCGGCTTGATCCTCAGGAGAGATGAGTACATCACCGAAAGGCTTCATGACTGCGCTGTAATGGAAATTGCCACCAATGGCCACGATCGATTTGACGAGATCAGGACGCGCTATCGCAACCATCAAAGCAATGTTTGCTCCATCGCTCCAACCGATGAGATGAGCAGGCTCTTGGACGACATCTTCAAGATATGCGATTGCCTCACGAGTTTGAAACTCAAAGTGCAGACTGCCAACTTGATCACCAGTGAAACCATGGGCAGTGCGATCGTAGGCAAAGATATGAAAGCCATCCTCAAGTGGTGGGACCATGATGTAATCCCAGCTCGAGGTCTTACTCAAGCCGCCATGGAGCAAGACGACTGCCTCGCCCTCGTTCTCCCATTCGTAGCAGTAAATCTCATGGCCACGCAGTTGAGCATATTGAGGCATTAAACCGAATCCATGACATGTCGGTTACCTCGATCAAAGGTGAGGTAGTTCCACGTCCAGTCGGCAATCGTGCCGATCTTGTTGCGCCCACCCAGAAGATAGAAGAGGTGGAGAAATAACCATGCATACCAGGCCAAGACTCCTACGAGTCTAAAGTTTTTGACCTCTACTACTGCTTTGTTACGACCGATGGTGGCCATCGAGCCTTTGTCGAGATATTTAAAAGGTAGAAGTGCTTTATGTTGAACCAGGCGTTCAATCTGTTTGGCAATGAAACGTCCCTGCTGCATCGCAACAGGTGCCACCATCGGCAGGAAGGAGCCATCTCCTGTCTTGATACCAGCGATATCACCGATAGCCCAGATGTATGGAAGAGTTTTGACCTGTAGTGATTGCTCAACATCGATGCGCGAGCCAGTCAAGGGCAGATTCAACATTCCTGCAGCAGGCTCACCTTGCACACCCGCCGCCCAGATTGTGACTTGAGAGGGGATTGACTCCCCATTTTTAAGTCGAATCTCTGTCGCATCGATTGCTGCAACGGATGTATCGACCCGCACTTTCACGCCAAGTTTCTCAAGATCCTTTTTTGTACGCACAGAGATGCTCTCTGAAAACGTAGGGAGTAATCGCGGACCTGCCTCGATGATGTAGACATCAATTCTGGCGGCAGCCTCTGCTTGGTCGTTTTTTAATGGGCCCTGCACTAATTCGGCAAATGCTCCTGCCATCTCCACCCCTGTCGGTCCGCCGCCTACGACCGAGATCGAAAGGATCGCGCCATCTTGTGTCCGGCACAGATCCTCGAAGCGGCGCATGACCTCTGCGCGAATTGTTATCGCCTCATGAACACTCTTCATGCCAAAGGCGAATTCGCGCACACCAGGAACACCAAAGTCGGCTGTGGCAGAGCCAAGTGCGACGACGAGATGATCAAAGCCAAGGGCTTCACCGCTATCGAGATGAAGCGTTCTACTGGCGTGATTTATCGATAGGGGAGAGCCCATCCGAAATGCCACACCTGTATTTCGAAGCGCTCCTCGGACAGGATGTGCGACGTGATCTGCGGCTAGGCCTGCGGTAGATACCTGGTACAAAAGAGGTAGAAAAGTCTGAAAGTTGTGTCGATCTACGAGTGTGACATGGGCGGTTTTTGCCAGCGCCTTCGCCGCAGTCAGACCGCCAAAGCCGGCTCCGAGAATGATCACTCGAGGTTTTTCAGGTGTCATTTGCATGTGGCTAAGTCTAGGCTCTACTGCATGGCTACTCCAATTCAAGAGCGCAAGTACCTCATCACAGGTGCCTCTGGCTACGTTGGTGGCCGTCTAGTGAAAGCATTGATTGATGAAAAGTTAGATGTGCGAATCTTGGTGCGCGATTGGCACAAGATTCAAGGACAGCCCTGGGCATCGGCCGTTGAGATTAGTGAAGGGAGCGCTGAGAATCGAATAGATCTCGATGAGGCATTAGTCGGAGTCCATACCGCCTATTACCTTTTGCATTCGATTAATCTCGGTCCAAATTTCAATGAGATCGAGGCGAAGATGGCCCGTGATTTCGCACAAGCTGCACAAGCCGCTGGCGTCTGCCAGATCGTTTATCTCGGTGGTATCGCCAACGATAAAAATATCAGCAAGCACTTAGCATCACGGGCCCGCACTGGCACAGAGCTAGCCAGTACATCCGTACCGGTGATGGAGCTTCGCGCCGGGATCATCATCGGTTCTGGCTCTGCTAGCTTTGAGATGCTGCGCCACTTGACGCATCGCCTGCCTATCATGACGACACCTAAGTGGGTCATGAACCGCACGCATCCAATCGCAATACGAGATGTTCTTTACTACCTAAAGAGTGCTGCGCTTTTGCCCGAGCCAGTCGGTAAGGTCTTTGATATCGGTGGGCCTGAGGTACTGACATATGCGGCCATGATGCAGAAGTTTGCCAAACTATCGGGATTAAAGAGACGTATCATCATAAAGATTCCAGTCTTGACCCCGGGGCTCTCTAGTCTGTGGATCGGCCTTGTTACACCTGTTCCCACTGCATTGGCACGCCCACTGGTTGGCTCTCTCATCAGTGAGGTTGTTGCTGATCCAGATAAGAGTATTGGTGGTGTCATTGCGCTACCGACTGAGGGTCTGACCGATGTATCGACGGCTATGACTTTGGCGCTTTCAAAGATTAGTGATCATGGTGTAGAGACACGTTGGTCAGATGCGACGACTCCGACTGCGCCATGGCAGAAAGCACAGGGAGATCCTGAATGGGCTGGAGAGGCGGTTCTTCGCGATCTACGTGAAGTCACTACCGATGTTTCGGCCGAGAAAATCTGGCGTCAGATCGAGGGTATTGGAGGTGAGCATGGATGGTTTGGCTCTGACCTTCTCTGGTGGGCGCGTGGCCTGATTGATCGTGCAGTCGGTGGAGTGGGTCTGCGCCGTGGGCGCCGAGATCCAGATTATCTGCGTATCGGCGAGAGTTTGGATTTTTGGAGAGTCGATGAGTTAGAACCTGGCCGTAGATTAAAACTCTATGCAGAGATGGTCCTGCCTGGAAAGGCATGGCTTGAGTTCACTGTGAGATCAGAGAACGGGAAGACTCATGTCGTACAAGAGGCGACATTCTATCCGCGTGGATTGGGAGGCCAGTTGTACTGGCATGCAATCGCACCACTTCATCTCTTTGTCTTTCCAACGATGCTGCGCAATATAGTAAAGCAAGCCAGAAAGGATGTATGAGTAAAGGTTGGGCGAGGAATGATTACCATCCATGGAGTAAGAAACTAATAAATCCCAGACTTTGGGCCTTCGCCCGATAGAATCACACTCATGTCTGCAGAGCAGGAGCCATCACCTCATAGCGGACTAAGTGATGTCGAGTCACGGCTCCTTGATTTTGAGGCGAGCTGGTGGCGCTACGCCGGGGCAAAGGAGAGTGCGATCAAGGAGCTCTTTGACCTGAGCGCTCCTCGTTACTACCAACTTCTCAATGACTTGATCGACCGGGACGATGCCTTGATGGCCGCCCCTATGCTGGTCAAGCGCCTTCGCCGCCTGCGCGAGGCCCGTCTGTCCACGCGCACAGCCCGCTAACCAGGGGCCGTTTTGCGTCTGTGGGGCGCCTCCTCTAGATTTGGCGTTAGCACTCTCGGGGTGCGAGTGATAACGACCCCACTGAAATCAAAGGAAAGTGAGCACAACTCATGGCAAAGCAGATTGCCTTTAATGAAGATGCACGTCGCGGTCTAGAGCGCGGAATGAATATCTTGGCCGATGCTGTCAAGGTGACCCTAGGACCTCGTGGTCGTAATGTCGTCCTTGAAAAGAAGTGGGGCGCCCCAACGATTACAAATGATGGCGTTTCAATCGCAAAAGAGATCGACCTGGATGATCCATATGAAAAAATCGGTGCAGAGCTCGTCAAAGAGGTCGCAAAGAAGACCGATGATGTCGCAGGTGATGGAACGACTACTGCAACGGTATTGGCTCAAGCACTTGTGCGCGAAGGACTACGCAACGTCGCTGCGGGATCAAATCCAATCGCGCTCAAGCGTGGGATCGAAAAGGCTGTCGAGCAGATCGTTTCCGAGCTTTTGTCGATGGCAAAGAGCGTAGATTCAAAGGAGCAGATCGCTGCAACTGCATCGATCTCTGCAGCCGATGCCACCATTGGTGACATGATCGCCGAGGCGATGGACAAGGTTGGTAAGGAGGGTGTCATCACCGTCGAAGAGTCGAATACTTTTGGTCTTGAGTTAGAGCTCACCGAGGGAATGCGCTTTGATAAGGGTTATATCTCTCCATACTTTGTGACCGATCAAGATCGCATGGAGGTCGTCCTAGAGGATGCCTATGTCTTGATCGCAAACTCAAAGATTACGAATATAAAGGATTTGGTACCAGTGCTCGAGAAGGTCATGCAATCAGGTAAGCCACTTGCAATCATCTCCGAAGATGTAGAGGGTGAGGCTCTTGCAACCTTGGTGGTCAATAAAATCCGTGGCACATTCCGTTCAGCTGCCGTCAAGGCGCCAGGCTTCGGTGATCGTCGTAAGGCGATGCTCCAAGACATCGCTATCCTCACAGGTGCGACCGTCATCTCCGAGGAGGTCGGCCTTAAACTCGACCAAGCGGGCTTGGAGCTCTTAGGACGCGCTCGCAAAGTAGTTATTAGCAAGGATGAGACAACGATCGTCGAGGGTGCCGGAGATGATGCACTCATCAAGGGCCGCGTCGCCCAGATTCGCTCAGAGATCGAAAAGAGCGATTCAGATTATGATCGTGAGAAGTTGCAGGAGCGTTTGGCAAAGCTTGCAGGTGGC
>SYEK01000019.1 GCA_005800815.1 Actinomycetota bacterium | reverse complement strand
CTCGCCGGGGTATCGCTCGGTTTGCACGGGGCCAATGTAGGCGCGCAGCAAGGCGGCGGGCAACCCTGCCCGTGCGTAAAGGTGCGCGGGTTTTGCTCTGACTCTTGCTCGTAATCTTTAAACCACGGGTCAGTGACAAGTTCCTTTCCAGACTGAACGTCATTGACATGCTTAGTAATTGCCTCAATTGATGAATCTGAGTTCATCATCATTGCGTTCATAATTTGTCCAGCATTTCCCTTTGTGGCAGCTGGCCAAGCAAATGGGATTACACCTTTTGCTTTAGCAGCCTTACAGAAACTAAGAATTTGACTAAAGTTTGTTGGGGTACTCCAACCGTACTTAGCAAACATTTCAGTGTTATAAATAGGATTATTGAATAGTGAATGGTAAGGGACAGCATAGACTTTTCCATTCGAAATTCCTGGAGTAAGTGCAGATTGGATCACGTTTTGGTTGACAAAGCGCTCGTTAGACAAATCGACCATCATATTTGCCTTTGCAAAATCAGTAAATTGCTGGCCACGGAAAATTGTTACCAAGGCAGCCTTTGGATTAACGCTGACCTTTGATAGCTCTAGATTCTGATAGTTCGTAGAGTCTGTGATGGCCTGAGTAATTTTTGTTCCTGGATATTTTGCTTCAAAAGTATCGATTATTGCCTGAAAAACTACTTTGTCTTCTGCTCTCCAGTGATGAAATTCGATACTGCCCTTGGGCGGCGTTAAGTTTGCAACTGGATTAGCCTTTGTAATACCTAGGCGCACTTTCTGCCATGTTAGCTTTCCGCTTGAATTTTCTAGACAGATAAGTGATGTAGTTTTTTGACCAGTACTTACACCTTCTGTTGGGCATTTCTTTCCAAATACTTCTCCAGCTGCGAATGCCGATGGAAGTGTTGTAGCAACAAGTGCAAATGCAACTGCAGCTACTGCTCCAAGGCGACGCATACTGAAGGATGCTATTCCTTTAGTTTTCATTTTTATCCTTTACTTTCGAGGGTTGATTGATGTTTACCATTCTGTGAGGGGGATCCCTAACTTTTTTGCCATTTGACGAATACCAGGACGCACATCGATCCATGAAATGACCAAGTGGTGCGGGTATCCGCCGGTGACGATTCCATTCACTAAAGCCGCGGCGTCGGGTTCTGTGACGACCGTTGCTGTATTGCCTTGGAAGTGATTGGGAGCAGGGATTGATTCCCCTCGGCTCACAACCATGCGCAGACCCGTGCGGTTGCTCGGATCTACATCCCGATCAATACGAAACAGTGTCACTGCCCCAGTCTTGAGCGGAAAGTTACCTGCAACGCCTAGTTTGCGATTGCAGTGGGTAGTTTGTGTTGCATGAGCAGGCTCGGCTGCCAGCTTTGTCGCAGCTGAACCACAGTGCCATAAACGGACTAATCCTTTAGATGAGTCTAGATCCACGATATCAACTAGATAGTTCTCATCAGATCCCAAGGATTCACAGACCATCATTGTCACTGCCCCAAGGACATCGCGTTCACATGTTGTGATGGTCCCACGATCTGCTAAACGCCCAAGAGATGAACAGATACAGGCACCCAAATCGGTGGGGAACTCGGGCCAGCATCGGATCGCGATTGCATCGAGTGATTCTTGTTCTCTCCATCGATCCAGCGCTACCTCGACTCCATAGACCTTTTTCGCCTGCGAGATATCCACCGATGCTAGGGAGGGTTGGGCGGCCAACGCCCCTGCATATGCCAGTTCGCGCTCTGGCTCTTTGACCTCAGAGATTTTGCCAAAGGCATCATCGATTGTTATCTGACGCACATCTAAACCAAAGTTTTTTCGTAACTGCGCAGCATCAAAGATACAGGGCGTAAATCCATTGGGGGCATCTCCTACCGCGCCAATCTTTTTACCTTTGAGCCAAGCGAATGCTGCCTCGACTTGGGCATCGGTTGCATAATCACCAAAGATTGGTGCAGGGGCATGAGCGGTCGGTAAATTCCCTGCGAGCGCCTCTTTAAGTGCTTGACGTACTGCAGGCTCATCGGCGTTTCCATGGATGTGACGAATCGATTGGCCAACATTCATCAATGCATGTGCTGCAAGGTTTATCCCACACATTGAGTTTAATTTGAGGCGCTCTCCCACAGCACCTGGTTCGCGCATCGACCAACCAAGGACGGGTCCCTTGGCCTTTCCAAATAGTTCAACTGCAGGTGATGCATCTGAGAATGAGGCCATAAAGAGAATGTGAAGATCAGCTGGCGGCAAATTCACGGCTACAACATCCTCGGGGCTCATCACGAGCTGGGCTGGTCCGACCACGTGTGCTCCAAGTTCAATCAGGAGTGCGTGGGCGCTATCGAAATTTGCCTGCGCACATGCCAGATCAAAGGTTGGCCGCGCAAGTGCGACCAAGGCGACAGTGCCCATTGAACCCCCAGTGGTAAGACCTCTCGCCCGAGTCTGCTCCCTAGGAAGGGCTCCGTCAACCAGGGTGGGGCATTTCTTGGCTTTGTTACGGAACTGTGATGCTCTTATCGCTGGAGCAGAAAAGGCCTGCTCCGACCATTGACCTCAAAGGTAGGCCAATCGGCATCACTGGTCAAAAGCTGCACACCTAGATGAGTTGCAAGGATTGTCTCCTCGGCTTTGAAACCTTTGCCGGTCGGATTCCATGCGATCGGCTGGTTCTGAGCTATCAGGGGTCTGCTCTCCTGATTGGCAGGCCAATCGCGGGGCAGATATCCAGTTGGCCCACCCTGATGGTGTTTTTTCCACTCATCGCTGTCAAAACCATTGGCTGCATAGGCGGTGATCCCGGCCTGAATTGGCCCTGAAAAAGGCTGACCAACAACCGTGGCATCAAACATTGCCGCCTCGACTTTAAAGATTGAAGTGTAGTCCTTCACCATCGATTCACTGAGTGCGCCAAAGGTAACGATACGAGTGAGCGATGCGATCAGACCCTTTCGCTTTGCACAAATTGATGCCGAAACACGATTGCCAACTAAGGCATCGGTTGGTAATGGGTGTCTGAATTTGTGGACACGTTCTTGGCCAGCAACTCCTAAAAATGCAATCTCTAGATCTGCCTGCCAGAGCGAGTGTGTAATCAATCCAGCAACATCTATCTCACGATCTGAACTCTCAACCTGCGCCATTGCACTTGCAAGTGCAATAGCCGCATCTCTACATATCTCTTTGAAACGGGCCACATCAGATTCGATAAGTGAGGCTCGCATCATCTCAACGTGACTCCCTAAGTCGATCCGATCACCACCTGCTTGGTCAGAGCCGATTCTTGGACCTGATGGAAGCTGTGAATCCCTACTCGCTGACCACTCAACGGTTTTAACCATCACTTCACTGGGTAACTCTTCAGCGATTAGACGGGGGGCCTCAACTACATTAGTAATCGCCGTCGCCGAATCGGCCGTGATAATCAGATCAAAACAGGCCGCATCAATCGTTGTTGGAACATGCACGCGACCTGCTATTGCCCAGGCTAGATTAGGGTTTCTGCGCAGAACACATGCATCCAAACTCTTTGCAACCATCAGATCACGAAGAGGCTGGATTCGCTCGTTAAATGCGCTCACAGAGGGATGTTACAGCCGGCCCGCTTGGTGCACGCGCCGCAGGAACTCCTGCGTCTTTGGATGTTGAGGATTGTGTAAAACCTGTTCGGCACTCCCGCGTTCGAGAATATTTCCAGACTCTAAGAAACAGACCTCATCTGCAACCTGGGTAGCAAAGCCCATCTCATGTGTTGCCAAAACCATCGTCATCGCATCACTCTTCAAATCCCGCACGATACTAAGGACCTCGTTGACTAGGACTGGATCCAAGGCCGATGTGATCTCATCGAGCAAAAGCAGGCGTGGATTACAGGCCAGAGAGCGGATGATTGCGACGCGCTGTTGCTGGCCACCACTGAGGCGATCTGGATATTGATCTGCCTTGTCAGATAGATCAAAGCGCTTGAGTAATCTCTCTGCCATCTCAATGGCTTCATCCCTACTCTTACCCTGCACTTTGATCGGTGCCAAGGTGATATTTTCAAGAACGGTCTTGTGAGGAAATAAGTTGAAGGATTGAAAGACCATCCCTAACTTTCGACGCACTTGATCCACATCAATGAGTGGATCAGATATCTCGGCGCCATCTAAGAAGATCTGACCATCATCAATTGTCTCCAGGAGATTGATACATCGAAGAAGCGTTGATTTTCCCGAGCCCGATGCCCCAATCAAAGCCGTTGCAGTGTGCTCTGGGACAAGCAATGAAAGATGATCAAGGACGACTTCAGAGCCAAATGATTTACGGATATCCCTTAACTCCAAGACAATACCCATTAGGTAGCACCCTCTGAGTTCTGAGCCTGTGTGCGCTGCCTGATCGCCCGATCTGTGTAACGCGTCATTGGGATGGTAATGAGCAAAAACAAGATAGCAGCAACCACGTAGGGGGTGTAGTTAAATGTGCGGCTGGCATTGATCTGTGCTGCTCTCACTGCATCGGTCACACCCAGAATCGAGACTAGACCTGTATCTTTCAGAAGTGAGACAAAGTCATTGAGTAAAGGTGGTACAACACGCCTGATCGCCTGAGGCAGCACCACAAAGCGCATCGTCTGGCCTGAGCTCAAACCTAAAGATCTCGCTGCGGCCCGCTGGCTTGGGTGAATCGAGAGGATTCCACTACGAATGACTTCGGCGACGTAGGCAGAGTAGGTCAGCACGACGGCGAGGGTTCCTAAGAAGATGACATTGCCAGAGATGCCTTTGAGCCCCAGGGCTGGAACACCGAATCCAACGAGCAAGATGATCAAGATCAGTGGTGCGCCCCGGAAGATATCGACGTAGGCAGTCGCCAGAAATCTAAAGGGGGTGAGTGCCGGTGATTTGGTGGTTCGCATGAGTGCCAGAGCCAGTGCAATCACACCTATCGCTGCGCCACCCATGAAGGTCAGTTGGATGTTAATCCACAGCCCTTTGATGACCTTTGGAAGAACTTCACGGCCGTAATCAACATCAAAGAAAGTTGATTTAACACTCTCCCAGCCTGGGCTTGTCACCAAGACTATAGCCAGAGTGCCAAGGACAATCAAAGATGATGCCACAGCGATTCCAGTGTGTTTGCGGCTCATCGCACGCCGAGAGTTACGGCGCTCAATCTCACGTGAGCTTGGCGACCACGCAGAGTTCTTGCTCTCTGTCATGGCCGCCAAACTACCGTGTTTACTTCCTGCTTTGCCGTTACGGCTTCAATGCAGGTGCGCCGGCATCGGTTGCCAGCCACTTATCTGTGATCGCTGCCAATGTTCCATCGGCGCTGATCGCATCAACGGCACCTGAGACACAGCTCGTCAAGGCAGATCCCTTTGACATCAAAAGACCAAATTGATCTCCCGAGCCAGTTGATGGAAGTTGTCCAACGATAATCCCGTTTGGAACCTCAACGCCAGAGAGATAAAAAGCTGTTGGCAAGTCGACAACTAAGCCATCAATCTGCTTGTTCTTGAGCGCTGCAACAGCGGCTGCATTGTCATTAAATACCTGTGGGGTCGAGCCAATCTGATTCTCGATAGCATCAAGTGATGTAGTTCCAACTGCTGCTCCGAGCTTGGCACCCTTGAGCTCTGCAAGGGTGGTCTTTCCTTCGATTGTGCTGCCCTTGAATGAAACGATCGCTTGTGGGGCTGTGTAGTAAGGCGATGAAAAATCAACTGCTGCCTTGCGCTCTTCTGTGATCGAGAACTGTTGCAGGTTGAAGTCAAAGCTCTTCTCACCTGGTGCCACAGCTGAGTCAAATGTCGTGCGGACCCACACGACATCGGCGCCTTCAAAGCCAAGTTGCTTTGCAACTGCATAGGCGACCGCGCCTTCAAAGCCATTTCCAGTCTCTGGCTTATCATCGATGATCCATGGGTAGTAAGCAGGCTCACCTGTTGCAATCGTAAGCTTTCCCTCAGTGACTGTGGATAGATCTGCCTTTGCACATGATGCCGATTCAGAGACGGCTGGATCTGATGATGAACATCCTGTGAGTGTGAGTGCTGCTGCGATGGCAACGGCTGAGAAAATTCCGAAGTGTTTTTTCACTATGACTCCTTATGGGTATTGGGTACCGACACAGGCTAGCCTATTTTTTTCTCCAGAATCTGGGTGCTTAGCCCTTGAGTCGTTGGGCCATTGTGACGGCAACGTGCAGCCAGGTTGCTACCTGAGCATCACTAAAGCCTGTCTGGCTGGCCGTCATCACATAGAGGCCGGTCAACACCTGAGCATTGAATTGGTAGAAGCCAAGAAGTTGGCGGGCCTGGTCTCCAGAATCTATCTGAGCACGCACCAAGACACGGGAGCCATCGGCAACTAGTCCATTCGGGATATTTTTGATCTCACTAAATACATAGGGAACAACCATTCCAGTTGTATCTTTGTAGCCTTTATCGATCACGCACTGGGCTACTGCCTTGACCAACTCTTTGTGAGCAGATTGGGCCGCGCCAACGGAGGAGTATCTGACGACTTCAGAGGATAGGAATATGAAGGGGGAGCCGACTTTAGTAGCAGTTACTTGGCGGCGCTCAATGCGCTCACTCTCAGATAGATACGTTGCATTGCACAGATCAAGGGAGGGATCATCAAGGGTTGTTCCGCGGGCCATTGGCAAGACCGTCCACTCCTGGCTGAAATCAGCGGCAATAAAACCGAATTTTGCCATAGCGATCTGTTTGGCCTCGGTCAAAGATGGATCGGTGATTGCCGGCAAGCGGTCTAGGTCCCTCGAATTGGTAAAGGAGGAGCTAAGGGTACTTAATCCAATCACGACGAAGTTCGACCCGGTGATGCGTATGGCTTGCTTGCTCGAACCTAAATCGATAGTTGCACCTATGCGGAGTTTGGCCACTTTGGAGTCTGCGACTGTGGCAAGGATCTTTGCACCTGCGCTAACAACGGCTGCGCCAGCACCCGATAAGACATTGAGCCGGCCCGTAGTTACGAAGCTGGCGGTACATTTACCAGAGCATTTAAGGGCTCCAACGCCATAGGCATCAGAGGCCGATGACCACTTCCCTGTCCGTGAGGATTTCGTAGCCGGAGTCACGGAGTGTGTAAGAGATAGATCTCCAGTGACCCCATTACCGATACAGTCAAATACCTGAGCAGTTGCCTGCAGAGCGATACCACTTGTGAGTAAGATGGCGGGATCTGTTTTTGCCGTACTGCGTTGTAGAACCAAACCCTCTTCATTGACTAGATTCATCTGACACAGCCCTGTTCCTGTGTCTTTAGCACCGCTCCAGGCCAGGGAGACTTGGTTACCAGAAATTGCCGTGAGATTAAACTCATTTGTCACAACAGGGCGGCTGCGATCAGTGATGACCTTCATGGCAGTTGACCACGCACTCTTATTGCCGGCTATATCGATTGCTCGCAGAGACAAAGAGTAGGCACCCTCCGGAAGATCGCGCACTTGTACTGTCTTTGGGGCACTAAAGGGGCTCAGGTATGTGGGAAACCATCGCTCCACCACCGTAACTGGCAGATCACGAATGGTTCCATCGATGAGGCCTTGAAATGATGCAATCTCGGTATCTACATCGCCATAGCCAGCTTTGATAATGGTGGTCTTGGGAGAGCGCCACTCGTTTAATGGGATGAGTACGGGTGTAGGAGGTGGTGTGAGATCAGGTTTTTTCTTGATAGTCACCAGAGCCCCTGTCTCTGATGGCACTGCGCTAAAAGATACATTTCCTGAATACGTTGTCGCAGAGGTAGCCGTCATGGAGCCACCGCTAATCGTTGAGTTCAAATATTTAAAATTATCCAGATTGAGCATCCAAATATCCGTACTCAAGGCGGTAAATTCATCGTTTGCCGCGCTTTGAGGGTTGGGGGAGATAATCGATGAGATTGGTGGTGGATCGATTCGATAGATGACTAAACCTGGCTTGTATCCCACACCATCTAGTGTGCGACGATACTCGATCCAGTATGCAGCCTTGCCATCGCGCACATAAATCGCGCGCAGGCCATTTGCAAAATCCGATGGCGCAAGAGTTAACGTCTGACTCTGCCAGACTTGTTTGACCTGTGAGTCATCGAGTAGGCCCATGCGCCATTGGTGATAGGTATTCAATGGTGAGTTGGTTGCCACGTTGCCCATGACATCTATGGATCCACCATATTCAACGGCTTTACATATCTCTCCCCACGGACCATCAGATGCAGCGTTCTCACAGCGTAAGAAATTAGTGTGCCCAAGACCGAATGTGTGTCCTAGCTCGTGGGTAATGACGTAGCTATCACCACTATCGTGCAAGACCATCGTGCCCTCACGCGATTCCGGGCTACCCAATTGCGCGCGCCCAGACCAGATACAGCCGGCCTTTGGCGCTGCGATGAGTAAGTATCGATTGCTAGTCTCGTTGATGCCAAGACGACTGTATGCCTCTTGACGCATCGAGCGCATGAATTCACTAGATGCATTGCCGATGCATGCCATCTTAGAGTTTAAAACAATAGGAGAGCGCAAAGTCTTACCGGTGACAAAGGAGATCGTGCGATCTTTGGTATCTCCATAGAGCTTGGTAAATACTCTCCAGCTAGCGTTAACCTCAGTGTTGATAAGGACCTCTAACTCATTGACCGATGCAGGCAGCTCTACAGAGCCGGCCCAGCTCACCGAGACGATATCGATGACACGCTCATCAACGGCTATGGCCGGCGTTAAGCCCAGCGAGGTGATTGCACAAACGGTACTCAGAAGCGCAGCGATGCGACTGCCGGCAGTGTTGTGGCCAAAAGGCGTTCTTCGCACAGCCGTACTTTAACTCGTATCCCTGATTTGTTCGCAACGAGAAGTAAGGAAGGGTAAAAGGGCCAAGGCGCTTAGGGTTTAGTCCCTGCCACCCACATATTGCCAAGCGGCAGGACTACTTTGATCTTACTGAGTACGCTGCCCAAGAAGCTGCCTAAAATCCTTTTTCTTAAAGTACGGGATATGGGAATCAAATGCAGAATATAGGCCAAGGAGTAATGGTTGTTATAGGCCCCAGATCTTACTTCAGTGAATCCAATCTTTCTAAAGAGAGCCTCACCAGATGCGAGGGTGTAGAGATGGGTGTGTTCGACATCGATGATGGGTGAACGCTCTTTCATCAAGCGCGCAGACCAAGAGCGCTCGTTGTGGATGGCAACAACGAAGACTCCACCTGATTGCAGTGCAGCAAAACAATCTTTCAAGGTAGATACTGGATCGCTCAAATGATCGAGGGTGTGAAACATGGCCCCAACCTCAAATGAACTATCTTCGAGCACTCCACTTTTCATCATGCTAGCGATCATGTGCGGTTTGATATCGGCGCGGGCGGCATTAATCGCTTCGGTGCTCGGCTCTACCCCTGCGACTTTGGCGAATTGGGAGTCCTTTGCCGCCTCGAGGAAAAATCCGTTTCCACCACCGACTTCAAAGATCGAGTTCCTCAATCCCTTACCGTTGAGTGCCTTGTTGACCAGCTTGAGGTAGGTCTTTTTCAGACCATCTATCTCGGTTGAGTAATCGAAAGTGGACTCGACATATAACTTCTCAAGATCCACATCCAATACGGGATCTGATCGAAGCAAGGTACAGGAGTTACAGCGCACCCATTGGTAGTGGCGCCGATCGGGCAATCTGCGAGCAGAGAAGACCTGCGTAGAAAAACTCGTCTCATCCACATTGGATGGATAGAGGGCAACGGCATTTCCGAAACTCTCACAGATCGGGCACTGTGTTGCAATCTCCATTGACTCTTACTCCCTAATATCTTTATTGTAATTATCGCGTGAGTTTTACCGCAAAGTGGCCAGGGCGAACCCCTGGGACATCCTGCTGGATGTAAGCATTACACAGGCTCTTGCCCTCAAATTGAAAGAGATTTGCCCCTTCATCACTTAAGACAAGAGTATCTGGATTTATCTTAAAGATATATTCACAAGATACCTGCGCAGTCTTTTGACTCATAAATAAATCAAATGGGGAGTTAAGAATCGAGACTGATTTAACTCCCGTCTCCTTTTCAACATAATAAGAGGATGCACCGAAGAATCCGAGTGATTGCCCATTGTTTGTGGCGTAAAGGGCCGCTGCCTTGGCATCACTTACCGATGCCAGAATCGTCGCCTTGGGCCAGCGAGGTGCGGTTGTGCCCTCATTGATTCGCTTCATCTCAACCGATGGATTGGGTGTCAATAAGAGTGAGGCGAAGGGAATTGAGATAATCAAAAGCAGGGGCAAGACCCAAGCCAAGTTGCGCTCCTTCACATGGCGTGGTGAGAAGAGAAAGCCTTTCGCAAGATCTCCAAATACCAGGGACTTGACCGGCTCCTTGATCAATATGCCGACAAAGGCCGCTAGTGAGATCGCCAATGGTAGGAATAAGACCTGCATCTGACCTGAGGCATAGGATCTATTCAAATAGTAGGTGAAGCCAAATAGTGACCAGAGGCCGAATGTGAAACCAATCAGGCTATTGAGTGAGTAATCACCGCTCTGGCTAGTGCTCTTCTTTGAGTGATAGAGATAGATTCCATGGACCACGACGAGTAAGACCACAAGTGGCAAAATAAATAGCACAGGGCCAGGGGTGCGGATGCGCTCTGCTCCAAAGCCTGAGCCGAACTGGCGGGCAAAGAAGAGGAAGAATTTGAAATCAACAGGATTTGCGCTCGCACTTGCGATGATGGGATACAAGGCAAAGCCCGGGAGGTAGCCGATGAGGGCGAAGATAGTGTTTCTTACCTCAAAGATCCGCTGCGAGCTTGCAAAGGCGATGGTCAGAAAGGAGGTAACAACGGCGGCGATCCCGAAATCTTGGGACTGCCATGTCGTTATCCCTGCCAAAAAGCCAAAAAGTAGGTAGGCCACCACCTTCTTACTCACTGAGCCAGCAGAGCTCCTTCGGATCAGAAGAATCAAAAGAGTGATCAGTACAAGGCCTGGAAATATTCGAATGGAGAGACCAGAGAGCAGGGCCGCTATCGAGCCCAAGTACCCTTCACGGACTGGAAATTGAGTCAGACAGGTTATGGGAATGATTAAACCCGTTGCCAAGACGATGGAGCGGCGATCAAGGGCTCGATATGCGATCAATACCCCAAGAATCAAGCTCACAAAGCTCATGATCGTCAGAGACAGAATTGCCAGGTTTGAGATCGCCGCAGCGCTCATGGAGCCAGCAAATGGTTTGAGCAAAAAGCCGTAGAAGCTCTGATACTGCGGGATGAAGTCTGAGTATGGCCAGTATCCAACAAGTGGGGCTATTAACTCATTGATCACATACTCGGAGTGGTCGGCATCGATCACATTTGCCGCACTTTGCCAGAGACTAGGGATAACCAAAATTGCATTGATAAAGAAGAGGGTGCTCAAAAGAAGTTTCCAGAGCGGGTTCAAACTACGCCACTCGATTATCTTTAAGACGATCGGTGTGATCAGAAGAGCCAGGAGCAGAACGTAGGGGCCAAAGCCGAGCCAGAGTCGATCTGAGAGTACGACACCATTGATCGGCTCATGCTCCTCCACACCGCCTATTCCAACTGCGGTGACTAGAAATGCCAGTGAACCGTAGAGATATCGCCCAGTTGCTTTGCCTATCTTTGAAAAACCAATTAAGAGAAAAACACCGGCGATGAGCAGTGCCAATAAGTAGATCACTTTATCGGGACCCTCACTCTGGGCTGGGCCGCGAAGGAGTTGAACTAGAGAGATCACGAGCCCGGTGAGGGCAAAGGCTTTGATGCCTAGCGCGATAGGGGTCGGAAAACCCTCAGGTGGAGTAGATTTCCCAGATTGTCTGTGACTCCTGTTTCGATGCTTCTTAGCCATTGTCTTCCTTGAAGTTGATCCGCTCTACCTCAAACATGGGGGGTGTGCGCCGCACCTGTCCATGGATACTGAGAATATATTCACCGATCAAGCCAAGGAATAGGAGTTGAACACCGCCGAGTAAGAAGATACCCACGATGATCGTTGGGATTCCAACTGGGGAGCTTCCACCTGAGATAAAGGCCATGATGAGGGTAAAGATGGCATAGGCAAATCCCAAGAAGGAGAGGATAAAGCCGCCGAGTAGGGCAAGGCGTGCCGGAACGCGCGAGGTCGATACAAAGCCGTTGATCGCTTGGTCGATTAAAGAGATGAAGCTGTTTTTAGATTTGCCTCGCTCGCGCTTTACCCAGGTATATGAAACTGAGGCACTCTTCACACTCGTCTGAGCGATGAGCCCCCTGATATAGGGATATTGATCATCCACGGACAGGATGGAGTCGATGACCTTCTTATCGGCCAGCAAATACTCCCCCGAGTTAAGGGGAATAACGGCGGTAGCAAACTTTTTGATAATTCGATAGTAAAGCCCGCGGGCCATACGCATGGTTATCGACTCTTCGCGTTTGGCACGGACTCCGTAGGTGACTAAATAGCCGGCCTCCCAACTGGCTACAAACTCAGGGATCACCGAGGGCGGATCCTGCAGATCCGCGGCTAACTGTGGAACAACTGCATCTCCTGTCGCACTCTTCATAGCGTTCCACATATTTCTAAAGGGTCCGACGTTGCGGCTGTTGGAGATGACTTTGACTCTCTGATCTTTTGCTGCGATCTCGCGCAGTTTGGCTAAGGTCGAGTCGGTAGAGGCGTTATCTGCAAAGATATGTTCGTACTCATATCCTGGAAGCTGCTCGTGCATCACCTTGCGCAGCTCCTGGGCGCAGATCTCTACATTTACCTCCTCGTTATAGCAAGGCGTGATTACCGAGATCTTCTTCATGGCTTGGCCCCATAGAAATCATGTATCTGCCTATCCAGCGCCGATAATGGGGAGGTTTTCATAGCCTCTCTCTCCCAATCGGTAGTCCAGGTGATCGCCTCAAAGGCCTCGAATCGATTGCTCCATCCTAACTCTTTGGCCGCTAGCTCTGATGAAAGCCATAAGAGTGCAGATTCGTGAGGCGCCGATGGATCGATCTGAATATCGATGCCCTTGGCACCATCCCACTGAGTGCAGGCATACTCGGCCATCTCTTTGACAGTTAACTTGGACTCCTGCCCTGGGCCAAAGTTATAGGCCGATGAGATTGTGCGACCTGCCATCAGCGCCGATCCCATCATCAAATAACCGTTGAGAGGATCTAAGACATGCTGCCAGGGACGGATGGATGCTGGATTGCGAATGATGGTTGTGATCCCTGCATGAAAACCCCGGATCAGATCTGGGATCAATCGATCCTGTGCGCTATCACCGCCACCGATGACATTTCCAGAGCGGGCCGAGGCGATAATAGTTGTGTTCCCTAACCCTGCCGCGATCGTCTGCCATGCCGATATGGCCATCTCGGTTGCCGCTTTGCTCGCACTGTATGGATCCTTACCGCCCAGAGCCTCATCTTCGATGTATCCACCTAGTTTTTCAACGTTCCTATAGACCTTATCGGTTGTGATTGCCACAACCCATGCCGCAGATTTGTTGTTGACTACAGCGTTGAGCAGATTGGCCGTGCCCATGACATTGGTCTGGAATGTTTCGATCGGCTCTTTATATGAGCGGCGGACTAAGGGCTGTGCGGCAAGGTGAAAGATGCCATCAAATCTATGTGCCCTGCAATAGTTCTCGATGCCAGCACCATCTCTGATATCGATGATCGCACTTTCTTTCATGCCTAAATCATCGATGTTTGAGAATAAGGAGTTCTCTTCAGGGGCAAGGGCTAGGCCATAAACATCTGCGCCAGCTAGGACCAATATCCGAGCCAGCCATGCACCTTTAAAGCCAGTGTGACCGGTGATTAAGATCGACTTGCCTGTGTAATCCTTTAAAAAACTAGACATAGAGAGAGATCACCAGATTTTCCAAGGAGCCTGGTTGTTTTCCCATAGCTCGTTGAGATCCTGTGATTCACGGTAGGTATCCATGGGCTGCCAGAAGCCATCATGTTTGTAGGCTTTGAGCTCGCCTTTTTTTGAGAGTTTTTCAAGCGGGGCTTTCTCTAGTACGCACTGGGCATCTAGATAATCAAAGATGCTGGGCTCAAAGATGAAGTAGCCGCCATTGACCCATTTTTCAGCCCGTGGTTTTTCGGCGAACTCTGTGACCGTGTCGTTTGCATCGAGTTGCATCGCACCAAAGCGGTTGGTGGGCCGCACGGCCGTGACCGTGGCCGTCTTTTTGTGGGAGTTATGAAATCTGGTCAAAGCCTTTAGATCGATGTTGGCGACCCCATCGCCATATGTGCACAGGAATCTCTCGCCCTGCACATACTCCTTGATGCTGTGGATTCGCCCACCAGTCATTGTCGCCAAACCCGTGTTAGCAAGAGTGACGGTCCAATCTTCAGTTTTTACCTTTCTATGTTGTACCGAGCCCTGGTTATCACCGAGTTTGACGGTGATGTCATGGGTGCGAGCCTCATAATTCAAAAAATAATCTTTGATGAAATCACCCTTGTAGCCCAGGCAGATTACAAATTCATTGATGCCCTGGGTCGAGAGTGTCTTCATGATGTGCCAGAGGATTGGGCGGCCACCGATTTCAACCATCGGCTTTGGGCGAAACTCCGTCTCCTCACGCAGACGTGTGCCCAGGCCGCCTGCAAGAATTACCGCTTTCACGATACTCCCCCTTTATAAGACTCAACAGCAAGTCTATCGGCACGGGCTCCTATCGATTATAGAAGCGGTATTTATACTCCTATATTACTATCCTTAGCCATATATTCGAACAAGTAGAGGGGCGCCAAGATGTCTGATAGCACATCGCCCTTCACCTCAGCGGCCGATCTTGCACTGGCCGCCCGACACGAGATCATCGCAATGACAAGTGCTGCCCAAGCATCACATGTGGCATCGGCCTTATCTGTCGTTGATATTTTGAGTGTGCTCTATGCAGGTGTGGCAAATATCCGCGCCGATAATATGAACGATGGCGATCGCGACATCGTCATTTTATCGAAAGGCCATTCAGCCGCGGCGCTTTACTCTGTCTTAGCTCTTCAAAAATTCTTTCCTACCAAGTGGCTCTCTCAGTACTGCAAAGACGATGCACCTTTGGGTGGACACGTAACATCCAAAGGTGTGCCAGGAGTTGAACTCTCGACAGGATCTTTGGGTCATGGTCTTCCCTACGGAGTTGGAATTGCACTGTCTCGAAAGAAACATGGTGGTGCGGGTCGGGTATTTGTCATCATGTCTGATGGTGAGTGCGATGAGGGCACGACGTGGGAGTCGGCGATGATCGCCAATCACCATGGCTTAGATAACTTGGTCGTGATCATCGATCGCAACAGGATCCAATCACTGACCTATACCGAAGATACTTTGAAGTTAGAGCCATTTGCCGATAAGTGGGCCGCCTTCGGCTGGCAGGTTCAGAGTATTCCTGGCCATGACTATTCCGAGCTGGCAAAGGCGCTCTCATCACAGAGTGGGCCCTTGTGCATCATCGCCGAGACGATCAAGGGCAAGGGTGTGGATTTCATGCAGGACTCCGTCTTGTGGCATTACAAATCACCCAGCAGCGATGATGTGAGCGCGGCCTTTGCGCAGTTAGATAAGAACTACTGATGCGCGATACTTTTGTTAAAACCTTGCTGGAGGCGGCAAAGAAAGATCCACATATCATTTTGATGACTGGCGATTTGGGCTATGGGGTCCTGGAGGTCTTTGAAAAGGAGTTGCCGGGTCAATTTATTAACTCTGGAGTCAATGAACAGGCCATGATGGGAATGGCCGCTGGATATGCATCTACTGGCAAGAGAGTATTTGTCTATAGCATCGGTAACTTCCCGACACTTCGATGTCTTGAGCAGATTCGAAACGATGTCTGTCTGATGAATAACCCAGTTGTGGTGGTCTCAGTCGGTGCCGGCTATGCCTACGGCAGTCAGGGCTATACCCACCACGCCCTAGAAGATATCGCCGTTCTGCGTGCTCTGCCGAATATGGAGGTGATTGTCCCTGCCGATCCGGCCGAGACGCGCGAGCTCACCCTTTCAATCATCGCCTCAAAGAAACCGACCTATCTGCGCTTGGGAAAGAGCAAGGAGCCAGCGATCCATACGGGACCCTTAAAGATTACTGTGGGGGCCATCAATGAGATTAGTGGCGGAGACTCTGGAACTCTTTTATTTGCCGGATCAGTTGGAACCCTTGCCATTGCCGCTGCCAAAGAGTTAGCAACTGCCGGTATCCATGTCGCAGTTGCATCTATGCCATTCATATCGAGGATAGATATGGACTACATCGGCAAGGCTTTAAAAAAGGGACCAATCATCGTTATCGAAGAGCATTCATATCGGGGCGGAGTCGGTGCTGCAGTACTTGAGGCGATGAATGCAGCTCATCTGCAGGGTGCGATCGGATTGATCGCTGCCGATCAGAACAATCTCTCACAGATTGGTGGGCAAAACTTCTTGCGCCACGCCAATGGAATCAGCGTTGAAAAGATCATGCAGAGATTTAACGCCTTGGTGGCAGATTAAATACGACCTGCTGACCATCTTTACAACGCAATGGATCCACAGCAAGGCCTCTTTGCCACTGGATCGTCTGTCGCACTCCATCGTCAAATGCGACGATGGGCCTCCAGCCCATTGCGCTCAAAGACTCACAGGCCGGCTCTAGCTTCATAACCTGATCGGGTCGATATGCCAGTGCGCCAAAGTTAAGCAGATGCTCTGCACGCAGATCTTTGGCGATGATTTCAATGGCATGCTTTAAATTGATAGTTTGGGGATTACCGACGTTGATGATGCCTGCGATAGTTTTACTTTCAAGAACCGCTTGAAAGGCCCGAGCTAGATCAAAGGCGTGCAGATAACTCCACTCTTGCTCACCTAAAGTTAGATCCATGGGCTTGGCCTGGCTCAATGTATCGATCAAGCTCGGGATCAACCATGAATCTGCATCTAGCGGACCATAGGTTGAGAAGATACGTATCCAGGCAAAGCGGGTGCTCGATCCCACAAGCCCGTCCTGGATGATCTTTCGTGCCTGGCACTTGGCCATCCCATATTTAGTCGTGGGATTATCGGGCAGATCTTCACTGATGCGATCAGAGACAGGACCTAGCTCTGCCTGACTGCCGACCCCGATCACTAAGCCAACGCCGGCCTCCTTTGCAGCTAGTGCGATGCTCTGCATGCGCGCAAGATTCTCAAACTGTGCCTCTTCATTCCTATCGTGATTCTTGACCCCCCACCAATCGGCCAGTATCAAGACATCTGGTTTATGGGCACTGACACAGGTGGGCCACTGCGAGCTCTCTCTGCGCACTATCTGCAGATTTTCAATAGAGAGCAGCCGGTAGGTATCAGAGCTGGGGCGCACAAGTGCGCATACTTCATGAAAGGGGGATAAGACCCTACAGATCCATGAACCTAAAAAACCCGAGGAGCCAGTGATAAGAATCCTCATGTATTTGGTTTAAGCAATGGATTGCCGCCAACGAAGCGATCAGGAACCTCAAATCGTGGTTGGCCCACCGCATCCATGGCGGCATGAAAGCGATCTAAAGGCTTAAGGGCTGCATACTCTGGTGTTGTGATTGGGGATTGAAAAACCTTGATGCTATAGCGCGCCAGGGCAGGGCTATCGATCTGTGGGGTCTTAGGTGTGCAAAGAGTGTCGACACTAAAGCAGATGATACGCATCTGCCTATCCATACGCGTTGTCAGCAAAATATCGTTCGGTGCCTTACCTATCCAGTGAGTATCACCTAAAAATCCAAGGACATTGCTCAGCGAGCGATATGAGGTCAGGTAGTTGTAATTATTTAACTCAGCCTGAGCGGCCTCATCCTTTAAAATCTGAGCCATGCCTGGAGGAAATGAGAATTCCTGTTTTTTTAGTAGCTGTGTATTGATTTGAATAGTCGATGCGACCAAGATCACAACGCATGTGATGGGGGTCAGTATATTCAGCCAGGATAGTGAAGCCTTCTTCTTATTTTTCGACTTCTTTACTCCTGGATTTGGAGAGATTTTCACAGCGATAATGAGTAGTAGAAGTGGAGTCACATACGTGGCGACTTTTACATACGAGTAATTGCTGCTCAGACTTGTGTTCTTGGCCCAGAGCGCGACAGCGCCACAGATGATAATTATTGATAGCCCTAGAATTGAGAGTGATTTATCCCAAGCAACTTTGCTAAAGAGGCCTTTGACAACTAACCAGATAATCGCGACAGAAAATAATATGCCAATCAGCATAACAATCGGATCTCGCGGTGTTCCTGCCTTTCCTGTCCAGATATTAATGAGACCCAACATCTCAGAGGGCAGTGGCCAGTGATTAAACAAAATACCAGTGCCAGATGCCAGTTTTAAGCGGATACTCATCGTGCTAATCGCAGCATAGGTATAAGGAGCAACGATAATGGCAGCGGTGATTCCACCTAAAAACAACGTCTTGGCCAGGCTGACACTGAGAACGTATCTGCCAGAGATTGCCAAAAAGATGATTGTGATTGCAAAGACGGCCGCTAAAGTCATGCTCGAATCGATATAGGTCACGGCATTGGCAAGCCAGCCAAAGCCAGAGAGTGCGACAAGGGCTCTCAAAGCGGTAGGTGTGAGTTCATCTTTACTTTTCAGATAGATCGTCAATAATAAAACAGCGGATAAAATCGCGATCCCGGGAAGAGCCCAAGCCTGCGCCATTCCCCCGTTAAAGACCTGAATCATGATGGGGGCAGATGAGATTGAAGCGATTAAAAGTAGGAATGAATATGCAGGATGAGAGAAGACCAGTCTTGAGAAGGCAAAGATTATCAAGCCAAGTGCGGCAAGGCCAACTGCGATAGTGATTCCCTGTCCGGCAATGATGTAGGTAGGGTCAAGGCGCAAGAGTTGGGCAAATGGAATGCTAAATCCCCATCGTGTGCCATAGATGAGATAGTCAACGCCTGCCTGCTGTTGCATTGAGGGTAGTTGATACAAGTGATAGACCGCCTCACTTAAATTCTTATCCCCAAGGAAATTCAAGAAATTATCGCGACCTTGGCTCCATGTTGAGCCAACTCGAGGTTGCGCAAGTGCCGTCATGAGATTCTGTGGGATGTCTGGCCCACTACCTGCGCTGATGCGAAGACCGGTGGCACCGCCCCAATAGGGCCTGCTATAGAAAGCGGTGATAAAGGGGGTCGATAGTAAGAGAAGATCCCAACGGACAAACTCTCGCCAGATGACCAAGGATTTTCTCACCTTTGGAATGAATAACAGGCCCATCGATGTAACGGCCAGGCCAATAAGAGAAAATAGATAGTTATCTGCCCCGAACACTCCAAAGGCCCATGCCGCTGCGATGCTAGAGATTGCAAAGCCGATTCCGACACTTAAACCTAAGGCGATGGGGCCTCGGCTCTGTAAACCACCAGATATCGCCGCCGTGATAATCGAGCCCGGGACAAAACCCAGTGCAAGCATCAGTATTAGGATGGCAAAAGTAATAGTGACAAGGGTCAACACATCTGCTCCTATCTGACTCTTCTAAGGCCTAACCATAATTCATTATCGATAAAGTTTGATAAAACCGGGGCCATCAATTGAGGGGGCCTACTTAAAGTCGGGGTTATGTGGATCTAATCTCTTCAACTGAGCCTTTGCGCTTGCTACATCACTTGGCGATGCGGTAGGGATCGTCATCCAGAGGTTCCAGAGATCAAATGAATCTGGATAACGCACGGTTGCATCGCGAAGGACGGCGATAGCCTTGATATCAGCCATATTATCGCGGTAAATACCAGCCAAAACATAGAGTCGCCTCTCGTCCCTCGGTTTTTGCCTAGCGGCGGATTCGATGCTATTAATATCACCAGTTTTCAAAGCTGCATAAAACTGCGCGTTTGCAGAGTAAACAGGCACGGCTACTAGTGCAGCAATTATCGTTCCTGCAAAGAGGGAGAGGATGGTCTTGGCTGATAGAGACTGAGCTAAGACCCTTGCCTTCTTGCCTGTGGACTTTACTTTCGTTGATACCTCTTTATTCATATCCCTCACCCGCGTATTAATCTCATATCCGATGATTAATCCTGAAAGCACCCAACCCCAAGTAGCCAGACCCAGTTGATTCAAACTGACAAATGATTGGACATGATATGCGACCCATGCCCCAACAGTGGCAACAAAAAAAGGATCAAAGCCATCATTACGCCTTACGACTCGTACTACCGAAGTAATAACCAGGGCAGAAAGAGTGACATAGACACCAAGGAGTGCAAAACCCCCGCTTGATGCGATATCCAAGTAAACATTGTGCGCAGAGTCAGAGAAGGAGAAGAATCCATTTTCAAAATAATCTGCAGGACGCGATCTTCTATACCAATTAATATAACCATCCATACCCACCCCAAAAACTGGATGATCGATCAGCATCTTCATGCCCGCCCGCCAGTAATAACCACGCGCAGCGATAGAGGAGTCATAGATGAACCGTGCAAGTGGACCTGAATTTATAAGAGCTAAGAAGACTAAGCTGCCTCCTAGAAAACCTAAGCCAGCAACTGCAATTCCGAGTGCTTTTCGCTGAATCATAAATAGCCACAGTATGGCGACAACCCCAATACCGGCGACAAAGTTCAAATACCCTTGACTAGAAAGGGTTTCATAGATCACAACTACCGCCCCAAAACCCATCAAGGCTAACCCAATCCTTGCCTGAAGTATGAAGGCGGAATTGAGAGCCATCGCAAAGGCCACGACGGCGATCAAGCCCATGAAGGCAGATTGAAAATTAGAGTTACCGAAGGTCCCTGTTGGGGCATTGACAGTATATGCATTTGTGTAAGGTAAGGGCTCAAGCCCTAGATACTGGATATTGCCATAGAGAATTAAAAAAGCGCCGATAATAAGCGTTAAGCCCATAAATCGCCTCAAAAACTCTCTATCTGATACAAGAGATGAACTCAGTAATAGAAGCGCAAGAGAGATATAGGCAAGGGCTCCGGTATTGCGAGTATATGTGCCATAAATCTGGGCACCTATATTTGCACCAGAAAATAATAGGGTGAGAGAAATCTGAAGAATAAAGAGAGATACGAGTATGGCAAGGGCTCGAAATTCGGATCTAAATAAGTTTCTAATTCCAGGCACCATTACCGTGAGTGCAATGACTGCAAAAAATGCCAAGGTTGTTAATTTGGGAAGATTGATAGGATCTAAGACTGTATATGGGGCCACAACTAGGGTCACGGCAGCAACTGCAATCAGAACGATCCGCCCCAGTAGTGTTTTATTTGCGGCGTCAAGCATGGCTCCAAGCCTACTTGAGAGGTGATAGAAAGGCCGAAGCCCGGACCCCTCTTGCGAGGGAGCCGGGCTTCGGTTCTAGATCTTGATCAGATCAAAGGGGGCTTATTAAGCCTTTACCTTCTTCTGGATCTTGACTATTAGGTTAGTCAACGCTGTCAACTGAGCCTTGAGGCCAGAGATAAGTGTTGCCACCTGAGTAGATAGAGCAGCTACTGCATCTGATGCATCTTGAGCTGCTGCTGTTGCTGCATCTGCTGACTCTGCTGCTGCATTAGCGGCATCAGTTGCTGCATTTGCAGCCTCTGTTGCCTCTGCTGCTGCATCAACTGCGGCTGCTTGTGCGGCCTCAGCTGCTGCTACTGCATCTTCGCCAGCTTGCTGTGCTGCAGCTGTTGCTGCATCTGCAGCCTCTGCTGCTGCATTGGCTGAATCTGTTGCAGCATTGGCTGCATCGATTGCCTCTGTTGCTGCATCGGTTGCTGCCTCAGCTGCTGCTGTTGCTGCAACGCCTGCCGCTGTTGATGCTGCGATTGCTGCATCAACTGCGATCTCATTAGCTGACTTACCAACAGTTGCTGTTATTGAGAGTGTGCTTCCAGCAGATGCATTATCGGCTCCTGCTGTTGCAGATAGCGTGAAGTCACCTGATGTATTTGGAGCGCTAAGTGCATATGTAACGACTCCATACCCAGCGTGGCGGACAGTGGTAGAGGCGCCCATTGCGCCAGTTGAACCAACTGTAACAATTCCAGCCCCTGGCATAGTGTCAGCAACGCTCAAAGCTCTAGTGCTCTTGAGAGTTGTTGATAACACATTGTGTGTACCTGGAGCAACTAGATTTCCAGCTGCATCCTTGATGGTAAGGGTAAGAAGCATTGCCTCACCTGGTGTGTAAGTTGCCTTATCCAGAGTCATTGTTACTGAACTGGCAAGATCTTGTCCTGCACGGATTGAAACAGCTGCTGCCGAGACAGTAGCAGTTGATCCAGATGCGACGTTTTGTACTGTAACGTCTGAAGTTCCAGCTGTGAGTCCAAGGACGCTAAGTGCCACAGTACCTGTTGTACCTGTTGTCCCAGAGGTGCTTGAAAATACACTCGAAGAGGCTGAAACAGCATAGACGGTATAATTTGGAACGAGGTTTCCGTTGGCATCCTTAACGGTTGCCGTGATTATCGTCGTCGATGATGCACCAGAACCAGAGTCGATAACAGATGCGTTTGTTGCTGTAGTTATCGTTGCACCTGCTCCATAGAATGTGACTGTCTCAGTTTTGGTTGTTGTACCAACTGTAATGGTGATTGTTCCAGTACCAGCGTTACTATCTCCATATACGTATACGTATATAGGTGTTGTAGCTGGAGCAAAACCCGCAGTCTCAGTTTTGATATTCGAATTGGCTGTGCTTGACGAACCAACTCGTACGTAACCAGGACCTGTAATGGTCGCTGTAACAACTGAAGATCCAGTTGTTGCTACATTTTCTGCCAATGGTGTTACAACAATTGTTGCAGCACGAGTTGCAGCACTTCCTACCGAAACATTGACTGTTGAATCGGCTGAACCAGTGGAGGATGCAGGCGTGGTAGAGCCGGCGCTCAGGCGAATCGATGTTGTAGTGTCATCTGCTTGAGTTCCACCTGTCACTGTCACTGTCCACGTAATTGCTGAAGCTTGTGCAGATAGAGTCTGTGAAGTGATGTTTGGAGTAAGTCTGATTACGTAGGTTCCTGCAAGCGATGTAGCCGGCAGTGTCAAGTTGTACTTCAAGGTATTTAAACCATACGTACCTTGGTTACGTGTATCCATATAAGTACCGGTTATGGTGGCGGAATTTAAAGTAGGGAACCCAGGAGTACTTCCTGTGGTAGATGAGATTACTGGCATGATCGTGTTACCCGAAGGCGAGCTAGTAAGGCTCGCAGTCATTGTCATTGTGTCGCCGCCGGTTCCAAGGAAGGTCTGGGTTACTACGGCAGTTGCTGCCGCAGTAAGAAGGACCGTATCTGTAGCGGAATCAATGGTCAAAGTATCTGATGAAGGAGCCGCCGTTGAAGGCGCAACTGACAAAAGACCAAAGCCCAAAGCGGCAACTGTTACAAGCGCTATGCGCTTGAAGGTTGTCTTTGTAGACATTTGTTTCCTTTCGATTAGTCGAGTTCGAGAATCTCTCGCTCTCGGCTTGAACCAGATCTCTCTGGTTCGTTTCGATGAATCGCACGTGCTGATTCATCAAATCCCCCACCGCGTATCCGGACCCGGTGAGGAAAGCTATTTAGTTATTCACCTGCACTGCCTGCGCAATGATGGTGCTCTTGCCCGCATTCATCAGAATGCGTGTGGTGATCGACTTGGGCGCATCGGCTAAGTCATAGCCACGAGCCCCAGTTGGGATCATCAAATCTGATTCATTCAAGTAGCCGATATTGAAGGTGGCTGTGATCAAGTGCCTGCCATTGGCAAGGCGGGTGATGGATGTATCGGTGGATGTGACCTCTACAGAGTTCCAGTTACCGATCCAGCCGATGTTGATCCCATTAGTGCTATAGCGAGTGCCACTGCCATCGACTGTGATGAGTTGATCGAGGAGAATATTTGGGCCCACCGATGCTGTGATGAACTGGTTGTTAATCAGGATGCCATTTGCACCGGCAGTTGCCACACCCTTTGTGAGGCGGGCTGTGCCGGGGATGTTATTTCCATCGGTGATGGTAAAGGCCGTTGGGATGCCCTCTTTATCTAGGCCAAAGAATGTAAGCGCTGGGATCTTCACGCTAAGGGCTGCGGCCTGTGCCTTCTTAGCAGCCGCTGTTGCTGCGGCCTGTGCCTTCTTAGCAGCTGCCGTTGCGCTAGTCGATGGAGCAGCTGGTGTCTGTGCACTTGGTTTTGCGCCAGAGATGACGGCAGAGTCTGTTGTGCTTGGCGCAATGAGCGCCTCCTTGCCAGTCATGGAGTTAAAGCCTAAGAATGCTGTAACGATAAGAAGGAGTGAGAGGGCGACCTTGCTGGATTTTTGGGCAAGGGCGGTGGCCTTCTTATACGTTGTTGAGAGAGCGTTCAGCGCCGTTAGGCCGGACTCTTCATCGATGACCCAATCACCCAAAACGCGAACAAAGGATTTGCGAGCGCGCACAAGGATGTGGCGAACATTCGCTGGAGTTGTTTTGAGCGCTGCTGCGATCTCATCTGTGCTGCGTCCCTCCATCTCCCACATGACAAGGGCTGTGCGCTGATCTGGGGTCAGGCGAGAGAGTGCCTCGCGGATAATCGCTGCATCCTCTGCCGCTGTGATGGTGGTATCGAGATCGATGTGGTTCTCAGATGCGATCTCGTTCAGACGCTCCTGAGTGGTATCGGCATCGATGGCAACCAGGTTTGGACGTGCACCGCGAGCGCGGATGACGTTTAGCGACAGGTTGGTAACGCTGGTGCGCAGATAGGCGATCGCCCGATCTGATGTATCGAGATCAGGGGCGGCGAGCATGAACTTGAGGAAGGCCTCCTGAACTACCTCATGGGCCTCGGCCTCATCGCGGGTGATGCGCCGTGCCTGTGAGACGAGCTGTGTGCGGTGTTCTGTGTAGATGGCCGATAGCTGTGCGATAGACCAGTCAGCGGTTGCACCTGGGGTTGTTGTAGCCTCGAGCGCGGATGCGGGATTGGCGCTCAATATGCGGGCGGCATCGGTCGCTGCAGCTGCTTTCGCCGCTTTCGACTTCAATAGTGCCATGTGAGTAACTCCCGCGAGTTTGTACTAGAGAGACAACGTCTTGCCCTCTAGTAGTTAAGACACCGCCGGGGGCCAAATGTTGCGCCCTTGGCGGATATTTCTGTGGATCTGGTGCCGAATCTGAGGTGCTTTGAGGTGGATCTGAGGTGGTTTGGCTAGGTGCCTTGGAATCTAGCGGCTCGATGTAAGGATTGCCTGTGAATCAAGGGCTAGTGGGAGGAAGTAGGGGATGTTTGGGTAGGGACAGGGCTTTCGCCGAAAGGCGTGGCCAAATGACCCTGCCGGACTCAGGCCTAAAGTCTAAGGGATGGGCAAGCCTAAAGTCGGTATTGAGGGTTCGGGGCGTGTTGGGCCCAGCTTGGCAATTAAGGCACATGGGCACACTCCTAGGAGGCACAGTTGGGTGAGGCAGGGCCTCCTTGATCCCAAGGCTTTGGCCGTGGGGTTCAGTTAGGTCAATGGGTGGGCCCAGACGGGCTCGAACCGTCGACCCACGGATTAAAAGTCCGTTGCTCTACCGACTGAGCTATAGGCCCCACTGCACGCTGATTTACTGGGTTTGACGCCTGTCACTTCGCTGCGATGACAAGCGTATCGGAGATTTCACCCCGTGCTAACGCCCGTTGGCTGCGCGGGCTAAGCGGTCTCGGATAGCAACTGCAATGCCGATCCCTATCGGCTGCACCACTACTACTTCAGCCAAACCGAGAGAGTCTGCTTGACGCAGAGCCGAATAAAGCAGCTGGGCAAACTCCTCATCGCTTCGCGGTGATGCCAAACGGATGACGCCCTCGGGGGTTTGGATATTTGCATGAGCGATGAAGCCCTGACCATTTACTGGTGTCTCACAGAGAAAGACTCTTGCCTTCGGTGCGTAATGGGTTTCCAATGAGCCACTGACACGAATTTGCTCAAAAGAATCTATCTCGCCTTTTTTGTTTGTTGAATTGCTAATTAATCCATCACTCTTTTTCATCATTTGTAGTGCGGTACTCGTTTCAATCATCGCCGCGGTAATGGCTCCTGGGCGCAAGATTTGTGGCGCAGCCCCCGTGCAATCGATGATCGTTGACTCAACGCCGACCGCACAAGGACCACCATTAAGAATCTGATCATCGGCATGAAGATGCTCACTGAGTTCATCACGAACGGCCTGCGCCGTTGTTGGTGAGACGTGACCGAAGCGATTAGCACTTGGGGCTGCCACTCCCTTGCCACCAAGATTTTCAAAGGCTTCAAGTAAGGCAAGTGCAACGGGGTGCTCTGGCACTCGCACACCTACTGTGTCTTGGCCACCTGTTATGAAATCTCCAACCAACTTAGATCGCTTTAATACAAGAGTCATCGGCCCTGGCCAAAAATCACGAGCTAACTTAATTGCATACTCTGGCACGTCCTTAGCCCACTTACCCAATGCATCCGCAGATGCCACATGCACGATTAATGGGTGATCCACAGGCCGCCCCTTGACCGAGTAAATCCGAGCAACGGCTGCAGCGTTAGAAGCATCTGCGCCAAGACCGTAGACGGTCTCGGTTGGAAAGGCCACTAAATTACCAGCCATCAAACTCGCAGCAGCCGCTTGGATTGCAGCTGCGCTGGGCTCTAGGATGAAGTGGCTCACCCTGCGATTCTCTCATTTCTCACAGAGATTATTAACCTAAATGACGATAATTACGCGATACTTAAGGTATGAAAGCTACAAACATTCGCACTATCGCATCCCTTTTCGCAGTAGCCAGCGTTGCAGGAGTGATTGCACTGGCAATCCCAGCAAATAGTGCAGAGACGGCAACAACTCGCTACATCACCGTCACCGGTGTTGGCACTGTCTCGGTCGTGCCAGATGCAGTCCGCTTTAACGCAACTGTCTCGATTATCAGTGCAACAAATAGCGCCGCACTATCTGCTGCAACAAAATCTGCAGCCGCTGTGCGCACAGCGCTCAAGACTGCCGGGATAGCAGTAAAAGATATTCGTTCGGCATCAATCTCTGTCTACCCTGAGTACAACTGGACACAAGAGACCGGTACAAGGATTACTGGCTATCGTGCGTCACAGTCATTTGATGTCTTGGTCCGCACGGCATCAAAGGCTGGCAGCATCATTGAAGCCGTTGTCACTGCAGGAGGTGAGAGCGTTCAACTCGGCGGAGTAATTCCCGTGACTTTAAATCCATCGGTTGCAACAGAGGATGCACGCGCAGCCGCCGTTACCAATGCAAAGTCAAAGGCCGCCTCGTATGCAAAGCTTCTTGGAACATCGATCGGCAAGGTCCTATCCCTTGAGGAGCAGTCATCACCTGTCTACTCATCTCCATTTCCTATGGCAAAGGCATCGGCAGATGCTGAATCGGTGGAGATCGATTTAGGCGAGCAGGATGTGACGGTCACTATCACTGTGAAATGGGCTTTGAACTAAAGCGGGATCAATATTGTCCAAAGACGGCTAGTAAGGCCTGCAATAGCCCTCTGGTGGCTCTCTTGCCCCCATCAATGAAGGTTTGGTTGCCCATCTAATCGCAGGTACCCTTGAGCAGCCTCACACGTCCCCATCGTCTAGGGGCCTAGGACAT
>SYEK01000018.1 GCA_005800815.1 Actinomycetota bacterium | reverse complement strand
TGGTGCCCCGAGTGGGGGTCGAACCCACACTGGGAGGATTTTAAGTCCTCTGCCTCTGCCATTGGGCTATCGGGGCTGTGAAAAGATAAATCTACCCTCTTTTTCTAAGAGCTCGTGCCTGCAAGAGAACGAGCAACTCCGTCCAAGATATCTGTCTCTGATGCAACAAAGTGGCTGGCCCCCGTCGCTTTCATGATCTCAGAGAGCACAAGGGCACCTGCTGCAATCACATCGACTCGGCCTGGGTGCATATAGCCAAGAGCCGAGCGTTGTTCGCGATTGATTCCAGCCAGCATCAAGGCGACATCATGAACTTGTGCTGCATTGATGCGGGCCAGATGGATCGCATAGCGGTCATACTCAGGTAGATCTAGAGCTGCAGCTGCAACAGTTGTTGCAGTACCAGCAACTGCAACCAGAGTCTTGGCGGCAGTGATCGGGACGACTGTTCCAGCTACTGCAATCGCTGCTTGAATATCGCTGCGAGCTAACTCGATCTGCTCATGTGTTACAGGATCACTTCTAAAGTGGCGCTCACTCATCCGTACACAGCCGATGTTCACACTCTTTGCAGATTCAACCGCGGTTGTACCAAAGACGAACTCTGTTGATCCTCCACCGATGTCAACGACTAAGAACGGGCCATCACTTGGATTTAAATCCTGGATCGCTCCGATGAAGGAGAGTTTTGCCTCTTCGTCTCCACTGATAACCTCAGGCTCGATACCCAGGCGCACTCGCACACCATCGATGAAGAGGTGACGATTTGTAGCATCACGCGTGGCACTTGTGGCACAAAATCGTATCTTTTCAACACCACGCTTTGCGATCTCTTGTGCGAAGCCATCGAGTGCGGCCAGTGTGCGAGTGATGGCATCGGGGTGAAAGGCCCCTGTCTCATCCACTGCCTGACCAAGGCGGACAATCTCCATGGTGCGGATAACCTCACGTAAATTATTACCCTCCAAATCTGCAATCAAAAGGCGTATCGAGTTAGTCCCGCAGTCAATGGCCGCTACTCGCATGGATTACTTGTCCACCACTGTGGTAGTTGTGCCAGGGCCTCATCACCGAGTGGATTGACATCTGGACCTGCAGATAGTGAGTGTGCAACGAGTGAGTGCAGACATTTCACGCGTGTGGGCATGCCTCCTGCAGAGACTCCATCGACCTCAGGGACTCTTATTCCAAGTGCAGAGCGTGCTGCAATGTAGTCATCGTGGGCTGCGTGATAGGCACCTGCTAATTCGGCATCTGTTTCCAAGCGCTCATTCATATCACCCATCAACCCTGTCGTCTCCAAGGTTGAGATGACCGCTGTCAAGCGCGGGCAGGTTGCGTAGTAGAAAGTTGGAAAGGGTGTGCCATCCTCTAATCGCGGTGGTGTCTCAACTACGGCTGGCTTTCCACATGGACAGCGATATGCAATTGCATGCACATCACGGGGTGTGCGACCTAATTGGCTTTGAATACAATCAAGATCGCCCTGGGATACCTCTCGCATTAACTGCCAGATTCACTGATGGATGCAATCAAACGCATATACCAAGGCTGGCCATCGATGAGTGCGTTAGCCACCTTGGTAGTCTTTACGGTAGTTGTTGCTGCAGGGCCCTGGGTGATGATGTATTGGCGCTCTCCTGGCAGAACAAAGTGCAGACGCTCGCGTGCCTGGGACCGCACATACTGTGGGTCCTGCCAGAGCAATAACTCTTTGCGTGCAGCATCGAGTGCTTTGTTATCGGATACGAGTTGAGCATTCAGGGCCGATATCTGAGCGCGTTGTGTGAAGTAGTTTTTGATGGGCGGGGCCAGGGTGAGTGCTAGGAGGAAGAGGACTGCAAAGAGTGCAAGAGCCCGGCCAGATCGGCCACGACGCCTGAACTGCAAACCCCTGCGTGCCATCGCTATCAACTCTTAAGGCTTGAAGCGAGGAAAGGCACCGTGACCGGCAAAGCGTGCACCGTCTTGGAGCTCTTCCTCAATTCGTAGTAGTTGGTTGTATTTAGCAACGCGCTCGCTGCGTGCCGGTGCACCTGTCTTGATCTGTCCACAGTTAAGGGCAACGGCCAAATCAGCGATCGTCGTATCTTCAGTCTCACCTGATCGGTGGCTCATCATCGTGCGGTAGTTAGCACGGTGAGCCATTTCAACTGCATCGATAGTCTCTGTCAGAGTTCCGATTTGATTGACCTTAACAAGAAGGGCGTTTGCGGTGTTGCTTGCGATTCCACGGGCCAAACGCTCTGGGTTAGTAACAAATAGATCATCACCGACTATCTGAATTCGCGAACCTAGCGCACTGGTCATCGCACCCCAACCAGCCCAATCCTGCTCACTCAAGGGATCCTCGATCGAGACGATGGGATATGCATCCACCAAGGATGTGTAATAAGTGATCATCTCATCAGAGCTCTTTAAGGCACCTTCAAACTTGTACTTACCATCCTCATGGAACTCGGTGGCAGCAACATCCATCGCAAGTGCGATCTCTTTGCCCGGCTTGAAGCCTGCCGCTGTAATCGCCTCGAGGATTAGATCTAGTGCTGCGCGGTTACTATCGAGATTGGGCGCAAATCCACCCTCATCACCCACAGATGTCGCAAGCCCGCGCCTCTTTAAAACAGCTTTGAGGGCGTGATAGATCTCAGCGCCCCAGCGCAAGGATTCGCGAAAGGTCGGTGCACCGATCGGTGCGATCATGAACTCCTGGATATCAACGTTGGTATCTGCATGTGCCCCGCCGTTGAGAATATTCATCATCGGCACGGGTAGTAGATGGGCATTTGGCCCACCTAGGTAGCGAAAGAGTGAGAGATCAAGTGATTTCGCCGATGCCCGTGCAACTGCCAAGGATGCACCAAGAATTGAGTTAGCTCCTATGCGAGATTTGTTCTTTGTGCCATCGAGTTTGATCATGGCGTTATCGATCAAGGGTTGGTCTTGGGCATCAAAGCCGATGATCTCGGGTGCGATCTCATTGTTGAGGAATGCGATCGCACTTTCTACGCCCTTACCCAAATATCGTGTGCCGCCATCGCGCAGCTCTGCTGCCTCAAATGCTCCAGTAGAGGCACCACTGGGCACTGCGGCACGGGCCTGTGTTCCATCATCTAACTCGATCTCGACTTCGACCGTTGGATTTGCACGAGAGTCAAGAATCTCACGGGCTGAAATCGCCTCAATCAATGCCATAGCGCCTCTCCTTGCCCACTTCACACTCTTGGTCAACTCAGACCTCAACGTTGAGATCAAACAATCTTGAATGCGCCCAGTCTATCGCGATTCAGTAGCCGAGATTTGTTGGCCTAAAAGCAAGGCCTGCTTGCGCAGCGCAGATTCGGCATCGATGCCATTGGCATGAGCCCATGTGATTATCGCAAGAAGGCCCTGTCCAACTGCGCTCTCATCGGCCTTGCTATCAAGATTTGCGGCGATAGGAAGTTCAACATCAACACCGTACTGAGAGGCGCGGTATAAGAGCTTTTGGATGAGTGCAAGTGCAGGCTGTGACATTGCGATCCCATCAAGGGCCGATGTGCGGCCTTTTTCCTCTTTCTTTATCTCCTCCCAGTTCTGTATCACCTCTTCAGAGCCACTTACGTGCAGTCCTGCAAAGACATGAGGATGGCGGCGAATCAACTTATCGGCGATCAACTGGGCAACATCCTCGATGCTAAATGGATCATCAAGGTCATCTTGGGCGATACGGGCGTGAAAATAGACCTGGAGAAGGACATCCCCAAGCTCCTCGCGCATATCACGGCGATTACCACCGTGAACGGCATCGACAAACTCGTATGACTCTTCCAGTAAGTACTTCAGTAGTGACTCATGAGTCTGCTCGGCATCCCACGGACATCCCCCTGGCGAGCGCAGTCGATCCATGACCTCAACAAGACGTTGAAGCTGCGAACCCTGCATCACACTAAATTATCGAGTTGATTACTTGGTCGCTGGGGTAACTGCAGGGCTGGCGCTATCGACTGGAATCACATCGGCCGATGCTGGATCCCACTTTCCATACCGTGGATTGATAGTGACACCTAGCTCTTTGGCTTTAGCAACAATAAGTTTTTGGAGCTCAAGCCCAACCTGCTCCTGTGGGACTCCACCGCTTGTGATCGCTTGACTGATTTTATCGGATATGAGCATCGCCTCAAGATATGCATCGAGATCATCTGCTGCGATTCCAGCACTAACGAGTGCTTCGGGTAATCCGGCCTCGCCACCAATTTGTTCGAGGATCTCTGCTCGTCGAGTATCTATCTCTGCCTTTGATACTGAGAGTTTGAGCTCCTCACCTGTTTTGCGAAAGAGCACGGTTAATAGATGAAAACGGAGCTGGCTCAGATTAAGCGCAGCACCAGTCTCCAACTGCATCTGAGATGTGTCCACACCGGCGCGAGCGCCCAGAATCGAGTCGATACTCGACTGCACAGTTGCCTGGGTGATCTTTGTGCCACCGATAGTTGCAGCAGCCCCTACTTGTGAGCAGCCAGTCAGAGCAAGGGCAAAGACAAAGCCTGATAGAGCTAAAAACTTCTTCACTATGAACTCTCTCTCGGTGGTCGGCTTAATTGGTCAACGGCCTCGATAGCCCAGGCCAGAAGAGAAGTATCCACTATTACCGGGGCACTCTCAGACGGATTCCATGAATTGTGGCTCCTGAGGGCTACCAATACCGTCCTTGAAGCGGCTTTATAGAGTGAGCCAGGATACAGACGCAAGAGGCGCAACTGTTTTGACTCAGGTAAGACCAAGGGTGCAAGGCGCAAAAACTTTCCTTGGACAAGGACCTCAGTGAGTGCAGCCGCCTTAGCCCGTGCGCGCAGTAATGCAACACCGAGGAGGGCCTGTGCCTCTGCCGGAAGCTCTCCAAAACGATCTAATAACTCAGCACCAATGGATTCGACATCATCACTGTTTTTCACATCTGCAAGGCGGCGATAGAGATCAAGACGTAGACGCTCGCCAGGCACGTACTCAATCGATAAGTGTGCATTGATGGGTAACTCGACTTTGCATTCATTGATCTTCTCCTGCCTTTCAAGGATGCCGGCCTTGTAATCATTGACGGCCTCTCCGACCATGCGCATATATAAATCAAAGCCGACATCGGCGATGTGCCCGGACTGCTCACCACCTAAGAGATTTCCTGCCCCACGGATCTCAAGATCTTTGAGCGCAACTCGCATTCCAGATCCTAGATCCGTGTTTGCTGCGATTGTCCTTAAGCGTTCGAAGGCTAACTCAGATAGGGGCTGATCGGGTGGGTAAAGAAAGTATGCATATGCCCGCTCACGACCGCGCCCCACACGACCGCGCAGCTGATGTAACTGTGAGAGGCCAAATCTATCTGCACGCTCGACGATGAGAGTGTTTGCATTTTGAATATCCAATCCGCTCTCAACGATCGTTGTACTCACTAAAATATCAAACTCACGGTTCCAAAAACCTAAGATGACATCCTCAAGTGTGCTCTCACTCATCTGTCCATGTGCGATTCGTATACGTGCCTCAGGGACAAGCTCTTGCAGGCGTGATGCGGCTTGATCGATCGTCTCCACCCGATTATGAAGGTAGAAAATCTGCCCATCCCGTAAAAGTTCGCGGTGAATCGCTGCACTGATCTGTCCCTCTTCGGCAGGGCCCACATATGTCAAGATCGGATGGCGCTCCTCCGGTGGTGTTGTGATCGTGGACATCTCACGGATGCCTGTGACTGCCATCTCTAAGGTGCGCGGGATAGGAGTGGCCGACATTGCCAGGACATCTACGGTTGTACGCATCTTCTTGAGCGCCTCCTTCTGCTCGACCCCAAAGCGCTGCTCCTCATCAACGACCACTAGACCTAGATCTTTGAAGATGACATCACTAGAGAGAAGGCGATGGGTACCGATGACGACATCGACTACTCCTGTGAGTAATCCATCAATGACCTCCTTGCTACCCCTGGCCGAATTAAAGCGGGAGAGTCCGGCGACCTTGAGAGGAAAGCCGGCATAGCGCTCAGTAAATGTCTTTATATGTTGCTGCACGAGCAGCGTGGTTGGTACAAGCACGGCAACTTGTTTGCCATCTTGTACCGCTTTGAAAGCGGCTCGAATAGCGATCTCGGTCTTACCGTAGCCGACAGCACCACAGATGATGCGATCCATGGGATAGGCGCGCTCCATATCCGCCTTTACATCATTGATCGTCGAGAGTTGATCTGGTGTCTCGATATAGGAGAAGGAGTCCTCTAACTCGCGCTGCCATGGAGTATCAGATGAGAAGGCAAAGCCAGGAGAGCTTGTCCGCGCGGCATATAAACGGATGAGCTCACCGGCGATCTCTCGCACCGCCTTGCGTGCGCGGCCTTTGGCCTTTTGCCATTCACCACTGCCAATCCGATGCACGGTCGGGGCCTCTCCACCCACATATTTGCTCACCTGCTCGAGCACATCGGTAGGAACAAAGATCCGATCCCCGGGCTGGGCACGCTTGGCCGATGCATATTCAATCACGAGATATTCACGTGTAATACCAGCGACTGTGCGCTGGACTAATTCGAGGTAACGTCCGATGCCATGCTGTTCGTGCACGACGAAATCACCTGCACGTAACTCCAATGGATCAATAGCTGCCTTACGCTTTGATGGCAGGGGTGCTCCATCTCTTACGCTGCCCTTACTTCCCGTCAGATCGCGCTCGGTCATAAAGAAAATCTGATCACTCTGGCTCTCAAAGCCATGGGCGATGACTGAGGTCGTCAGATACAGGCCATCGTGAGCTGGCTTCATATCTAGTTTTTCCACAATGTGAACCGGTAAATCCGCGTTACGAAAAATGGCGGCATAGCGCTCTAACATCCCATGTCCATGTGTTGCAAAAACGACGATGAAGTGGGCATCGATGGCGGTGCGTAGAGCCTCAATAGTGCGATCAATGTCTGCGCGCATCGGATCAATCGCTTGGTAATCCAAAAAGTTCGTATCTGCTGCCAAGTCACTACCAAAAGCTGCGATATTTATCGAACTCAATTGGCATCGTGAGAGCTCTTCTTTGAAGATATCCCATGACATATAGGTGCCAGATCCATCATGAATCGGTGCAAGAGCGCCATGGGCTGCATTCGACCACGATGCATGGAGAAACTCCTCATTGGTGGCAAGTAGATCACCGGCTCTAGATCTGATCCGTTCACCATCGATAAAAACAACCTGAGTATTTGCTGGCATCCGATCCATGATGGTGGCAGTCTCTTGAATCAAAAGCGGTATCAGCGACTCCATTCCCTCGAATGAAATACCCTCACTGATCTTCTCCAATAACTCTCTTGCTCCAGGAAGGCTTTCTTTGAGCTCACGGGCATCGGCTTTGATCGTTGGAGTTATCAAAAACTCACGACATGGATATATCTCGATAGCGCCACTGACTGTTTCGAAGGTTCTTTGATCTGCTACCTCGAAGTAGCTCATATCTTCGATCTCATCTGCAAAGAAATCGATACGTATGGGATGTGCACCCAGCGGTGGAAAGAGATCGATGATTCCACCTCGCACTGCAAACTCGCCTCGGCGCTCGACTAAATCTGTCCGAGAATATGCAAGAATCGATAGATGTCGCACGAGTAAATCGAGTGAGAGCTCCTGTCCGAGCTCTAACCTCATCAACTCTGAATCTCCAAGAGATCCGATGATGCGATGGATGGCACCTCGTACTGGCGTGACAACGATGGGATGAGTGCTGTGTTTTTCCTTGAGTGAGTAGATAGTTGAGATCCTACGTGCGACGGTATCGCTACGTGGACTCAAACGCTCATGCGGCAGGGTCTCCCAGGCTGGAAACTCAAGGACGTTCTCATGCAATTCGCGAAGTTCATGGAACAGATCCTCTGCGCCTCTACTTGAGCTTGTGATGACAAGGAGGGGCGTGTTCGCAGCCCGTGCTGCAAGTAAAAATGGATACATCGCAGAAGGTGCCACTATGTGAGATGCATCAGTCGCGCAAGGTAGTGCCCTGATTAATCCGCGCATACGTAGTACCCCCAAACGTCCATAGGCCCCAACTCCCAAAGGGAGGGGGCGTGCAGCAGGAGTCTAATTTATTTTGAGCAGACCCTCTTACCTGAGAGGATTGAGCAGTGACAACTCAGCCGATTGCGCTCGCAGATGATGCAGACCTGCGCGCCGATGTGCGCCGATTGGCCGATCTATTAGGTCAGACCCTCGTTCGCCAAGAGGGTCCGCAGCTTCTGTCCCTTGTTGAGAGTGTTCGCAAAGCCGTGCGTGAGGGTGATGGTACCGAATTACTAGCCAAACTATCTATCGATGATTCAGTGCAGTTGGCACGTGCCTTTAGTACCTACTTTCACCTTGCCAATGTTGCAGAGCAAGTCCACCGCTCTCGCGTCATCGCTAACTCTCGCATAGCAGGAGGATCATGGATTGCACGTGCGGTGGATAAAATCCAGGCCGCATTAGTCGCACAGATACCTGGTCATGAGTTGACCCACGAGCAAGTCGCACAGTGGGTCAATCAGATGTCTGTGCGCCCAGTCTTTACCGCACATCCAACCGAGGCTGCACGTAGATCGGTTCTGAGTAAAATGGGACGCATTGTAGAGCTCCTTGATAATCCACAAGATCCAGCCCAGACACAACGCTTAGCCGAAACGATTGACTTGCTCTGGCAGACCGATGAGCTTCGATTGGATCAACCCGAGCCCCTGGATGAGGCGATGAATGCTCTCTATTACCTTGATGACTTGTTTCAAGTGACAGTGCCTGAGGTCCTAGATGAGTTTGCTCGGCAGATAAGACGTATTGGTGTCGACCTACCGGTTACCGCCCGCCCCCTCTCCTTCGGTAGTTGGATCGGTGGAGATCGTGATGGAAACCCAAACATCACTTCGCAGATAACAACCGATGCCATGGTGCTCCAGGTGGGCCATGCGATCAGAGTGACAATCGCTGCGATGGACTCTCTGCGTCAACTGCTCTCAGTCTCGACGAGGATCGCGGGTGCAACCGCCGAACTATCGGCATCGGTAGAGAGAGATTTAGCACATATCCCCGAGTTCGAAGAGCGCTTCCTGAGATTAAATGCCGAGGAGCCATATCGACTCAAGGCAACCGCGATTGCACATCGCCTTGCGATGACACGTGAGCGCCATGCAAAGAATACTGCGCATGTTCCCCATCGTGATTATAAAGATACCTCTGAGCTACTATCTGATCTGAGCCTGATGCGTGACTCCCTCTTTGAGCACAAGGGTGAACTTATCGCTACGGGCCTCCTAGAGCGCACTATTCGTACCGTTGCAGCCTTTGGAATCACACATGCGACTTTGGATATTCGTGAGCACTCAGATGCACATCACTCTCTTCTCAATCAAATTATCAACATCGATGGCTATCTAGAAAAATCACATGCACAAAGATTTGAGATCCTCAGTGGGTTTTTGAAGGCTGGGGTGAGCTTGGATACAACTTCTCTAGATGCCAATGCAAAGAAGGTTCTTGATACCTTCATCGCTATCGCAGATTTAATTGAACGATTTGGCCCTGAAGCCATCGAGACATATATCGTCTCGATGACCAAGGGCGCAGATGATCTGATAGCCGCAGTTGTTATTGCGACTCAAACTGGGCTGATCAATATCGCAAAGGGCGTAGCCCTCATCGGCTTTGCTCCATTACTAGAGACCGTTGCCGAACTGCGAGCCGCTGGTGAGATCCTTGATCAGTTGTTGAGCGATCCAACATATCGAGAGATAGTCACTCTTCGTGGTGATCTACAAGAGGTCATGCTTGGATACTCTGATTCCAATAAAGATGCAGGGATTGCAACAAGTCAGTGGGAGATCCATCGTGCTCAGCGCTCTTTACGCGATGTTGCGATGAGGCATGGAGTCCAGTTGCGCCTGTTCCATGGCCGTGGTGGCTCAGTTGGCCGTGGTGGCGGACCCACCTATGAGGCGCTCATCGCACTTCCATGGGGATCTGTGGATGGTCACATCAAGATGACTGAACAAGGTGAGGTCATCAGTGATAAGTATGCTCTTCCATCACTTGCGCGCGAGCATGTTGAGTTGACTCTTGCAGCATCACTCGAGGCGACCGTTCTCAATCGTGCACCACGACAGAGCCCACAAGCCTTGGCCACATGGAATGAGTGCATGCAGTTGGTCAGCGATCGAGCCTTCAGTATGTATCGAGAGTTGATTGAGCACGATGACCTACCTGCTTATTTCTATGCATCTACACCAGTTGAACAGTTAGGAAATCTCTTCCTAGGCTCGCGTCCATCACGCCGCCCCGATGCCAAAGGTGGGCTCGATGCGCTGCGCGCGATACCTTGGGTATTTGGTTGGACACAGTCGCGCCAGATTGTGCCTGGTTGGTTCGGTGTCGGCTCTGGTCTCAAGGCCGCTCGCCAAGCCGGTAAATCCGATGTCCTTGCCACCATGCTTGCGCAGTGGCACTTCTTTCATACCTTCATCAGTAACGTTGAGATGACTCTGGCCAAGACCGACTTATCTCTTGCTCGTGGATATGTGAATGCTCTTGTACCTGCGAACCTGCATCACTTCCTCGATACAATTCAGGCCGAGTTTGATCTGACGGTATCTGAGATCCTGCTACTCACCAAGAAAGATTCTCTTCTTGGCGATCAGGCGATCTTGGCACGCACATTGGCCGTTCGGGATGCATATCTTTCACCGATTCACTTGCTGCAGATCAACCTGCTTAAGCGTGTAAGGCAGGAACAAGGCCCAGCCGATCCAATTTTGCAACGCGCCTTACTGCTCACGATCAACGGTGTCGCTGCAGGCCTTCGAAATACAGGTTGATCACTAGCTATTAAAGGCGCTCTGAGTGCGCTCGAGTCCTTGTGTGATGAGGGATTCAACAACATCTGCGCCACGCAAGATGAACTCGCCCAAATCCCTCTGTTCAAGCTTTGAGAAGGCCTTAAGGACGAAGTCGGCTGGATCTTGTTGGCCCATAGGCCGTCCAATTCCAAGTCGCACTCGAAAGTACTCTGGCGTTGCAAAGGCAGAGGTCATAGATTTGAGTCCATTATGGCCATTGTCGCCACCTGAAAACTTGCAGCGAATCGTAGAAAATCCGATATCGAGCTCATCATGTAAGGCGATGATCGCATCGGTTTGAACAGAGTAAAAAGTTGCAAGTGCCTTCACGGGACCGCCCGTCTCATTCATGAAGCCCTTAGATCGTGCCAAGATGATCGACTCAGTCTCATTACCGACGCCTAATTTATAGGTTGCAACCTCGGTCTGGGATTTATGTGAGGAGAGTGTGAGTTTATGCCGATCAAGGAGCTTCGCGATCACCATCTGCCCCACGTTATGGCGAGTGGCAGAGTATTGATCTCCAGGGTTACCGAGTCCTACAACCAACCACACCATACGGCCAATCGTAAGGGTTAGGAGTCTTTCTTCTCGGTATCAGCTGCAGGTGCTTCAGCGCTGGCATCGGCTGCCACCACAACAGGGGCAACTTCCTCAACGATAGTCGAGCGCTCTGAGATGTGAACAACGATCATCTTTGGATCTGATTCAAGAACGACTCCTGCAGGAAGCACAACATCGCCAGCATAAAGGGATAGGCCCGCTGCAAGTCCGGTGATATCGAGTTCAAGGAAGTTAGGGATTGCAGTTGCTTCGACCAAAACATCGATTGTGTTGTTCACATGCTCAAGAATTCCATCGCGGTCGTACTCGCCAGTGGCGTGGACTGGGACGGAGACAACGACTTTTTCTCCACGACGAACAAGCACTAGATCCACATGCTCAAGGATCTGCTTGAGAGGGTGTCGAACTATGGCCTTAGGCAGGGTGAGCTCAGTCTTTCCATCGATAACGATGTCGAGCAAGACGTTTGAGTGCTTCAAGGCGACACCAAGTTCGCGAGCAGGAAGAGTGATGTGCTGAGGCTTCTCGCCGTGGCCGTAAATGACGGCAGGGACCAAACCATCGCGACGTGCACGACGTGATGCGCCCTTACCAAATTCGGTACGAACAACACCATTGATAGTGATCTCTGCCATTTTCAAGTACTCCTCTAGTGAAAACTTCGGTTTCAACACAAAGTTCCAGAAAGGATTTAAATCCTCAACCGTCGATTACGGAAGTACTTTCACACCCTCGCCGGAACAGGCCAAAGATTAGCCTGGCAAGTGCAGATTAAGCAAATCGCTCTTAGGAGTGGCCATCAAAGAGGCTTGTGACCGAGCCATCCTCGAACACTTCGCGAATGGCCCGTGCAATCAGTGGTGCAATTGATAAGACCGTAAGGCCCTCAAACCTCTGCTCATCTGAAATCGGAAGTGTGTTCGTGATGACGACTTCAGATGCCTTGCAATCACGTAGCCGCTCAGCGGCTGGGCCAGAAAAGACTCCATGAGTTGCCGCGACGATGACATCTTTGGCACCGGTCTGGAATAGAGCATCTACTGCCTTGGTGATTGTGCCGGCTGTATCGATCATGTCATCGATGACCACACATGTTTGTCCCTGCACATCACCGACGACGCGACCAACGACGGCCTCATTGGGGACTCGAGCATCGCGAGTCTTATGGATAAAGGCGATAGGACAGCCCCCCAGCAGATCTGACCATCGCTCAGCGACACGCACTCGACCAGAGTCTGGTGAGACGATCGTCAGGCGCGTGCGATCGACCTTGCTGCCAACATAGTTTGCAAGCATAGGAAGTGCGAAGAGGTGATCGACGGGGCCATCAAAGAAGCCTTGAATCTGTGATGCATGAAGATCCACGACCATCAAGCGATCTGCGCCCGCTGTCTTGAAAAGATCGGCCATCAAGCGCGCAGATATAGGCTCGCGTCCACGATGTTTCTTATCTTGACGTGCATATCCATAAAAGGGGGTGACAACGGTAATCCGTTTGGCTGATGCCCGCTTAAGCGCATCGACCATAATGAGTTGTTCCATAATCTGCTTGTTGACTGGAGCCGAGTGACTTTGCAAGACGAATGCATCGCAGCCACGGACCGACTCCTCAAAGCGGACAAAAATCTCACCATTTGAAAAGTCATATGCAGATGTCGGTGTTAACTCCACACCTAGTTCGGAGGCGACATCATCGGCTAGTTCGGGGTATCCGCGTCCTGAAAATAAACGTAACCGCTTCTCAGAAGATAACCGGATCTCTCCCATGTTTAGCCCTTCTTTTTCCTTGCCTCGGCCGCCTGCGCAGATTTACTGCCGGCACGCTTGCGCAGGACCCAATCTATTACATTTCTCTGCTTGGCTCGGCCAACACCAATCGCACCGGCTGGGACATCCTCAGTTATCACAGATCCGGCCGCGGTATATGCGCCATCACCAATAGTCACAGGTGCTACGAGCATCGTGTCACTTCCGATACGCACATGATCACCAATGGTTGTCTGGTGCTTATCAACACCGTCATAGTTGACGAAGATCGTCGCTGCACCGATATTGCTACCCTCACCAATGGTGGCATCGCCAACATAGGAGAGGTGTGGGACTTTTGATCCCGTACCCACCGTTGAGTTCTTCATCTCGACAAATGCACCGGCCTTTGTGCCCTCACCTAGCACTGTGCCATTGCGCAGGTAGGTGAAAGGCCCCACTGTGGCAGACTGGCCAATCACAGAGTCGATGGCGATAGATTCAAGAACCGATGCACTCTCTTTCACGACACAGTCCCTCAAACTCGTTCTCGGGCCGATAACAGCGCCTTTAGCAATCGTAGTCGTACCCATAATGGCACTTCCAGGATGGATGGTGACATCATGGGAGAGCTTGGCCGTGATATCTATCCATGTAGTCGTGGGATCAATAATCGTTACTCCCTCGCGCATCCACTGATTGTTGATGCGATCCCGCAATAGCGCTGCGCTCTCGGCTAATTGCACACGATCATTGACTCCAAGAATCTCGGTGAAATCCTCGATCATCACAGCAGCGATTGACTCACCCTTACGCTTTAAGATCCCGATTACATCGGTCAGATACAACTCCCTCTGCGAGTTTGCATCTGTAATCTCTCCAATTGAGGCCGCTAATTTGACACTATCAAATGCATAAACTCCTGAGTTGATCTCACATACGAATCTCTCATCATCGGTAGCATCTCGCTCTTCAACAATACGTGAGAGCTCACCACTTTCATCACGGATGATGCGCCCATATCCGCTTGGATCGGGGTGTTCGGTGGTCAGGACCGATGCGCTAAATTCTCCATTGATATGCGCATCTAGGAAGGTTGCAAGGGACTGGCCTGTGAGCATCGGTGTATCACCGGCTAAGACCAGTGTTGTACCCCGGGAGGCTTGACCTGCCAGAGCTAACTGGACTGCATGGCCTGTACCACCACGACGCTCTTGAACAATAGTTATTGCAGATGGGGCGATCTGGGCGATATGTGCCTGAACGCTCTCTCGATCTGCTCCGACAACGATACGTGTCTGTGCCGGCTTGAGCTGATCGACGGCGGCGAGCACATGTCCGAGTAATGAACGACCCGCAATGCTATGGAGGACTTTGGCCTGCTCTGATTTCATCCGTGTTCCCTCACCTGCTGCAAGAATGATCACGGTCTCTAAGGCCACACATGAATCCTATCGCTCCGCCACCAGGTATCGATCCTGGACCCTGGGCTTCAAAGGCCCATGTGCTAGCCACTACACAATGGCGGAACCTATATTCTCCCTTATAAAGCACCGTGCTCACGACCATTGCCTATGAAATTAGGAGAGAACTTTCGCCCCAACAACCGGTCCAAATGCGCGCACAACGCTTCCTACGACACCACTTGCCGTTAACGCCACGGCTAAATCAAGACCGGCCTCTTCATCACTTACTAAGAATGCAACGGTTGGACCAGAGCCAGAGACCAATGCACCAAGGGCTCCATACTCTTGACCAACATCCAAAATCAATCGCAGCGCCGGGCGCAATGAACATGCCGCCGCTTGTAAATCATTTACCAGATATTTACCGACTGTCTTTGCATCAGCAGCCAACAATGCCTGCATCAGATGCTCGTTTGTCTGCGGCTCGACGATCTCAGACTCCGATCGCAGGCGATCACATTCGTTGTAGACAGCGGGTGTAGAAAGACCAACACTCGAGAGGGCTAAAACCCAGTGATAAGTGCCGCGTGAGAGTGCTGCAGTTAATTGATCACCATGACCTGTCCCTATCGCAGTCCCTCCACTTAACATGAATGGGACATCACTACCTAACTGTGTAGCAATCTCTGACATTTCCTCACGACTCATGCCGAGTGAATATAAATAGTCGATTGCAACTATCGCTGCCGCTGCATCTGCGCTTCCTCCAGCCATACCTCCTGCAACTGGAATTGTCTTTTTAATCTCAAGGTGGGCATCGATCTCTAAGTCATACTCTTTGGCTAGTAAGGTAATTGCTCGCATCGCTAGATTGCTATCATCTTGTGGGACCCCGTGTGTCTGATCCCCCACCAATGAGATAGTCAGACCACTCTTTGGGGGGCTAAAAGTCACGGTGACATCATCAAAGATAGAGATCGCCTGGAATACGCTCACAACGTTGTGAAAGCCGTCGGCCTCACGTGGACCTATTGAGAGTTGCAGGTTGACCTTTGCTGGAACTCGTACGGTCACGCTCTTGACTGACATGAGTTGACCTTATTGCCTTGGCTAGCCATTGTCAGGTTCAGATGATGCTATGGAATAAAAACTTGAGATATTAAGAGCCTCTCCACGTAGTGTCGGATCGATACCTGCCCGTATCAGAATCTCCTGGGCCGCTGCAGTGGAGCCATACAAAGTAGAAAGAGCCGAGCGCAACATTTTTCGGCGTTGGGCAAATGCCGCATCGATTATTGCAAAGCATTTTCTACGCAGGCCCTCATCACCTGGGCTGGCACGGCGTGCGAATGTGACGAGTTTTGAATCCACATTTGGTACCGGCCAAAAGACCGAGCGCGAGACCGAACCAGCGGCCTTGACCTCTGCCCACCACGCCACCTTGAGTGATGGAACCCCGTACTCCTTCGTACCAGGATGAGCTGCTAAACGATCTGCGACCTCTGCCTGAACCATGACAACACCCGTGCGAAGAGTTGGAAATCTCTCCAAGAGATGCAAAAGGACTGGAACAGAGACGTTGTAGGGCAAGTTAGCGACTAGCACCGTTGGTTGAATATCCAGCTCTGTTAAGCCCAGGGCATCGGCCTGAATCACTCTCAAGTTCTCAGGGTGCTGACTGTATCTGGAGATTGTTATTGGGAGCTGTCTCGCAAGGCGATGATCGATCTCAACTGCGATGACGGATGCAGCGTTCTCTAGCAAGGCCAGGGTCAATGATCCAAGACCCGGACCGATTTCCAGTGCGATGTCATCTTGAGTGACACCTGCGATGCGCACGATCTTGGTGCAGATGTTTGAATCGATGACAAAGTTCTGACCTAAGGATTTTGAGGGTTTCAAATCTAGGGCTGTGGCTAATTCGCGAATCGTGGCAGCGCCAAGCAGACTCATGAGGTAAATGAACCAAAGACACGTTCGGCGTTATTGCCCAATGTGAAGGCCAGTTCACCAACATCACAATTACGCACTGAGGCCATCGCACGTACGATATGAGCGACCTGGGCGGGTGTATTACTCCTACCCCGGTGTGGCATCGGTGCCAAAAACGGTGAATCAGTCTCGACCAACAACTGCTCCATCGGAACCAATTTAAGGGCATCTCGCAGGCCAGGTGCATTTTTGAAGGTCACTGTGCCTGCAAACGAGAGTAGGTAGCCTCGCTCGATACAGAGCTTTGCCATACTGACATCACCTGAAAAACAGTGGAAGATGACGTTCGGCGGAGCACCGACCTCCAGGAGAATCGACAAGATATCATCATGCGAATCACGATCGTGGATGACCAACGCTTTGTTGGTTCTCTTTGCCAACTCAATGTGCCATTTGAATGAGGCTTGTTGGCGTGCACGAAGCTCTGGTGGAGTTCTAAAGTAATCGAGTCCTGTCTCTCCGATCGCACGTACACGCAGATGTTGGGCTAGTTCGGCGATGATTGCAAGATCTGCATCAAGATCAGCGACTATGGGAGCCTCATTTGGGTGTAGAGCAACCGTGGCCAATACAGAACTACTCCATTTTTCTGCCGCAGCTACACACCACCGTGATTGCTCTGCCGAGTATCCGACTTGGACTATGCGATCAACGTTGACTGATCGTGCCTGGGCAATGACATCACCAACCTCGGCTGAATCAGGCGCGGTATTGGTGATGATCTCCATATGTGCATGTGAATCTACGGTTGGAACAGGTAATGGCTCTGGCAAAGGTGCTTGCTTGCGATCACTATCGCGGGTGTGGCGATCGGCCATATCTTTTAGACGTTATCCTCTAAGCGAGGGAACAAAGATGCAACCTTGGTCACGCTCACACCTTGCGGTAATTGACCCCATCGTGCGACATCACTGATTTTTTGTGCAGAGAGATCTCCCAAGACAGATTGCGCGCCCAAACTCTGCCACAAGATCTCACACGTTGATGGCATAAGCGCGTTCAATAGGACGGCAAGGGCACGCAGTGATTCTGCGGTGTTGTACAAAACCTCATGTAGTGTCTCTTGATGTGCTGGATCCTTCGCCAGGATCCAGGGCTGTTTTTCGGTGACATAACCATTTACCTTCTTGCAGAACTCCATGATTGCAAGGATGCCACCTTGAAAATCTAATGCGCACATCGCTGCATCGGCCTGAACCACCGCATTCATGAGCTCTGCCTCCAGAGCCACATCATGACTCACAGCAGGTAGTCGACCATCACAGTATTTCTCGATCATCGCCGCCGAACGAGATACCAAGTTGCCAAAGTCATTTGCTAGCTCAGAGGTGTAGCGCGCCGACATGTCCTCCCATGAGAACGAGCCATCACTACCAAATGGGATTGCTCGCAGAAAGTAGTATCTAAATGCATCAATACCAAAGTGATTGGTGATGTCTTTTGGCGCGATACCAGTCAACTTACTCTTACTCATCTTCTCACCACCCACCAGCAACCAACCATGGGCAAATACCTTCTTAGGCACGTCAATGCCTGCGGCCATGAGCATCGCTGGCCAGATGACTGCATGGAATCGCAAAATATCTTTGCCTACTAGGTGCACATCAGCCGGCCAGGTGGCTGCAAACTTTTTGCCTCCCTGGCTATCTGGGGTATCGGTGAGGCCAACTGCAGTTGCGTAATTTAAGAGCGCATCAAACCATACATACACGACTTGATCGGTATCCCATGGAACTGGGACTCCCCAGTCAAATGTCGAACGTGAGATAGATAAATCTGAGACCCCACCCTCAAGAAAAGCGATCACCTCATTGCGGGCACTCTCTGGCGCGCAGGCATCTGGGTTGGAGCGGTAGTGCTCAAGTAAGCGCTGCGAGAATCCTGAAAGCTTGAAGAACCAGTTGTTCTCATTCACTAGTTCAATCGGCTTACTATGGGTAGGGCAGCATTTTTGGCCATCAATATCGATCAGATCACCGGGTAGTTTGAACTCTTCGCAGCCGACACAATAAGGGCCCTCGTACTTTCCCTCATAAATATGCCCTGAGTCTTTCAAGGATTGCAGGAATTTTTGTACTCTCACCGTATGACGATCTTCAGTTGTGCGAATGAAATCATCGTTGGCAATATTGAGAGCGGCCCAGTTGGGCTTCCACGCATCACGCACTAACCGATCTACCCAGAGCTGTGGAGCCGTGTTGTTCTCTTCGGCAGTGCGCATCACCTTCTGGCCATGCTCATCAGTACCAGTCAAAAACCAGACTGACTCCCCTTTCTGACGATGCCAACGCGTAAGAACATCACCGGCAACGGTTGTGTAAGCGTGTCCTATATGAGGAGCGTCATTAACATAGTAAATCGGCGTCGTGAGATAAAAGGACTTGGTCACAGGCTCATCTTATTCGCATCGACTACGGCTGCATAAACTAGGCGCTTAGCGATACCAAACTCTTGTGCTACCGATGTAATCGCTGTTTTACGATCCATACCTACACTCTCGAATTCACGAACACGAGCCAGCATCTCTGCGGCCGTTTTGATCGCTGAGTCGGATTTTGCTCCCGAGATGACAAGAGTGATCTCCCCAAGAACTTCATTGTTATCTGCCCATAATGAGAGCTCGGCTAATGGGCCACGAATCGTCTGTTCATATCGCTTGGTCATCTCCCGACAGATTGCGCCGCGTCGATCTGCACCAAATACTGCGATCGCATCGACTAGGCAATCACCCAAGCGATGTGGTGCCTCGAAGAAGACCATAGTGCGCTCTTCATGTCGGAGTTTTTCAAAGGCAGATGCTCGTGCCCCACCCGCCCGGGGAGCAAAGCCTTCAAATGTGAAGCGATCTGTGGGCAGACCAGACAGAGCGACTGCCATCGTCACCGCACTTGGACCTGGGATCACACTTACCTCGATCCCATGTTCGATTGCACCTCTCATCAGTCGAAAACCTGGATCACTAATCGTGGGCATACCGGCATCGGAGATGATTAGTACTGTTGCACCGTTTTGTAGGTGTTCTATGAGTTCACGTGTTCGCTCATCTTCATTACCCTCAAAAAAAGAGAGCACCTTGGCATTGAAGGTAGTTCCAATATCTGCACAGAGGCGATGAAATCTGCGTGAGTCTTCAGCGGCGATAAGAGTCGCACTCTCGATGGCCGCCCTCAGGCGCGGGCTTGCATCACCGGGGTTACCAAGTGGGGTCGCAGCCAAGATAAGCGCCATTGACCCATCATCTCAGTAATTCCTCCCAATTGAGCCCATACGATTACTCACATGATCGCTGCGCTGGCTCCGATAGTAATCGCGCTCCTGTCCTTGGCGATACGTCTGATCAATCTTTCAGAGCCCAAGGGCTATGTCTTTGATGAGGTCTATTACGTTGATGGGGCTCGAGATTTTTTAAAGTTCGGTGTCGAAATATCGGCAGACCAGCCAGAGTTCATCGTCCACCCTCCTGTTGGGAAATGGCTCATAGCCCTTGGGATGCAGATTTTCGGGGACAATGAGTTTGGTTGGAGGTTTGCAACTGCGATAGTCGGAGTTTTTCTCCTCTTACTTTTCGCCCGCTTCGTACACGTCCTCTTCTTCTCGCCAGTATTGACTGCGATTGCTACAGCTTTGATGGCAATGGATGGATTAATGCTCGTACACTCACGGACAGCTCTCCTGGATCTCTTTCTTACTTTCTTTGTCCTGCTTGCAGTGTATTTATGGCATCGAGAACGCCACTGGTATGCAGGTATCGCGATTGGCTTGGCGATGGGAACAAAGTGGAGTGCTATTTATTTCTTGGTCGCTATCGGAGTCATCTCACTCTACCGAAGCTTTACCTCACACTCTGGAAAGCAAATCATCAGACCCACTCTCATCACGTCCACACAATACGGATTACTACCGATCGCGATTTACATATCTACATGGAGCGGATGGTTTGCTAGTACACGTGGTTGGGATCGTCAATGGTCCTCAAATCCAATTGCATCGTGGTGGCATTATCATGAGCAGATGCTCGGCTTTCATACGGGCCTGACTGAGAAACATTCGTATCAAGCAAATCCTTGGAGTTGGTTGATCATGGGTCGGCCAACATCTTTCTTTTATGAATCACCGCAAGGGTGTGAGTCAAAGAACTGCGCACAAGAGGTCTTAGCGATTGGAACTCCGATTCTTTGGTGGGTCGGCACCATCGCCATCGCCATCGTTTTGGGTTTTTGGCTGCGCTCAGTGGCCATGAGACGGATAGAAACCCTGCCCTCTCTCGTCATCCTGGGTATGAGCGCCGGGTATCTTCCATGGTTTTTCTTTCAGGAGCGGACGGTTTTCACCTTCTACGCAGTCATATTTGAGCCCTTTATGATTCTGGCGATTATCTACTGCGCAAAGCTACTCCTAGATAGCTTTTTGGCACCTGGAGCATCCATCAGTATCGTCAGCGGGCTCACAGTTCTTGTCTTTCTCAACTTCATCTACTTTTTGCCACTCTTTACGGGTGAAGTCATAGATTATTCAGAGTGGTTAAAGCGGATGTGGTTTAGCTCCTGGATTTGATTACTCGTTGGATGCCCATGACTTCTTGAGGCGCTCAACTGCTTCATCTGCAAGTTGTTGATCGAAGATCTCATCTCGTGAGGGTGAGGCAGCGGCAAGTGCCTCGCGTTCGAGCCGCTCTTGTTCATCGCTCCATACACCTGGTGTTGTTAGATCAATGACTCGCTTTGAGACTATCGCCTTGGGTGCACTCACATATGTTGGTACAGGAACATCATCTGGTTGCCATGGATTTCGGACTGATGCGCTTCCTTGAGGCAAGAGAACCACTCCTTTGAGCTCGCGCTCTGAGAGAGGAATCCAATGCTCTTGTGAACTCTTTGGTGTCACAACCTCAACGAGATTTGTCGCAGAGACTCCTGATGTTCGCCTGTGCAACTGTTGGATACGGCGATGTTGGATACTATCGGCGATAGTTTGGCGTCGCACCTTTGCGATATAAATGAGGATTCCGGTCGCAGGGATAAGGGCATATAAGAACGGCATAGATTTCATGAATCCACCTACAAGTGTTGTTGTGAGAAAAAACGTTAATAAAACAAATATGATTCGCCGGCGCATCAATAACTGGGCAATCTTAGCCTCGCGGTCCAAATCAATATGATGGAGAACGTTACCCTGATTTGTATTTGGTAAAGAATTTGCGACAACTGTCAATGCAACTTTGAATCGCTCTACTGATTTACCTGAGAACTCGTTGCGGTCATGAATCCAGCGGGGTGCAAAATATGCGACCCACATACCGATGATCGCAATATAGATAAGCCCCGACGTCATGATGGATAAAGATAAGGTAGAAGTGAATACTTTTTGGGGATTTGGAGGCTACCTAATAGAGGGATTTTCTTTGACGAAGCAGATGTGGTCGCGCCAATCTCCATCAATATGTAAATATCGTGCCCGATCACCCTCCAATACATATCCTGCTTTCTCTGCGACTTTACGAGATGCCGTATTTTCTGGGCGAAGGTTGATCTCAAGGCGGTGCAGCAGCAGATGTGTAAATGCGAAATTCGTCAAAAGCTCTACTGCCATTGTTGTATAGCCCTTATTTGCATAGTTGCGATCTATCCAATATCCAATGTGGCCCCCCCGCAGCGCCCCATAAATCACACCACCCAGGGAGATCTGCCCGATTAGATTGCCACCTTGCCAGATTGCAAATGAGAAGGATCGGGCCTTGCGCGCCTCGCGATTGAGGGTCCGGACCATCTCAAGAAAAGAGGGAAGTGCCTGCTGCTCTGCCCTTGTATTGAGGCTCGGGACCGTGGCCTCCCATGGCGCCAACCAGGTGCGATTTTCTGCACGCAGCGAGTTCCATCGCCTGCGGTCGCGATACCTGAGAGGTCGAAGAGAGATCAGATCCCCCGGAACAACCACGGGCCAATGCTGATTCATAGCCTGATTAAATATATCTACGTTCAAGGATCACAACAGTGACCCGATCCCCAGCCGATAGATGTGTCTCTTGTTCGGCGATTGCTATGAATGCAGTGGCATCAGAGAGCGTTGAGAGCTCTTCTTGATCTTCAAGTGGCATGACTGACTGTGCATCCTCTGAGAGGGTTGCACGGATATAGGAGCGCACTCCCGGAGCCGATGCAACGGTTTTCTCAAGTTTTGCACTCACCGATGGGCGATGAATGGTCGCTGCCCCGAGCATTGTCCGGATCATTGGACGGACAAAGAGTTCGAATGAGATGTATGCCGCTATTGGATCCCCTGGAAGTGTTATCACTGGAACCTTATCTGGGCCGATTTGACCAAAGTTATGACGTCCACTCATCTCGATCGCCAAATCAACGGTTGTGATTTCACCGATCCTTGAGAGCGTGCGGGTAATCAGATCAAATGAATCATCCTGGCGCTCACCACTAATGATGATCAGGTCTGCACGGACTAGTTGATCCTCGATGACACTCTGGAGTTCATCCTCATCATCTGGAATCGAATGGACGCGATATGCAACTGCCCCCACTTCACGCACCGCAGTTGTCAGTAGCCACGAGTTTGTCTCGTACTCCTCTTGACCCGAAAGCGATGTGCCTGGCTCGACAAGGTCGGGACCAGCTGAGAGCACGACCACTCGAGGATGAGGGCGAGTGGGCAAGTGATCTCGCCCGATAGATGCAGCCAGGCCGATCTGTGTTGAGCGGATACGACTGCCCGCACGCATGACAAGGCGCTCCCCTGCGTAGATATCCTCAGAGAGTGTGGCCCCATGAGCATCTAGAAGCGGCATGTCAAAAGAGTCGAGGGGTTTGCAGATTGCAAGCAGGGAGGTGAGAAAACCATCTACCCTCGTGTGCTCTGCCATAATCACACCATACTTGTTGGGCCATGCATTCTTTGGGATTTAGCCCGCAAATGACTGGGAGAAAAGAGATGAATCAGAACACAGTTAAGAAAGCTCTGCGTGAACGCTTACGCCGTGAACGTAGCCAGAGATTCATTCCATCAAACTTCAATGTCATCTTAAAATCACCTGAGATTCTCGCTGCATCCACGGTTGCCTCTTACTTCTCATATGGTGTCGAACCAAGTACGACAGAGATCAATCAGGCATTACTGCGAGATGGAAAACGTTTGTTACTACCGCGAGTAAACGGCGAACTCCTTGATTGGATTGAGTGGGGTGGTGATGAGAGTCGACTCAAGATCACCAAGAATCTCTCCGAGCCGATTGGCAATCCAGTCTCTGATCTAGATGGTATCGATGTGATCATTGTTCCTGCCTTACATATCGATCGGAACGGCTACCGACTTGGACAGGGAGGTGGCTACTATGATCGCGCACTTGCTCATCTGCCAGGATGGAAAATCGGACTAGTCCATACAGGAGAGCTTTCAACCACGGAGCTTCCACGAGAGCCACATGACATTGCCCTGGATGCAGCGGCTACCCCATCAATTCTTGTGCGCTTTAACTCTTAAAGATGTGGAAGGTTACGCGCCATAACGATACGTTGGATCTGATTTGTACCCTCGTATATCTGCGTTAGTTTTGCATCTCTCATCATCCGCTCGACAGGATAATCCGATACATATCCATATCCACCTAGGACCTGAATCGCATCCTGAGTGACCCTCATCGCCATATCACTGGTGAAGCATTTGCTTGCCGCCGAGAAGAATCGCAGATCCTTCTCATTATTCTCGCTCTTGACCGCAGCGGCATAAGTGAGTTGGCGTGCAGCCTCAATATTCATCGCCATCTCCGCCAACATAAACTGGACTGCTTGAAAATCAAATATCTCCTTACCAAACTGCTTACGCTCATGCGAGTACTTAGTTGCCACATCGAGTGCTCCCTGGGCAAGACCCAAGGCTTGTGCCGCGATTGTGATCCGTGTGTGATCCAAAGTATTCATCGCTAGGGCAAAGCCTGCACCCACTTCACTGATTCTTCGCTCATCACCAAGTCTGACATTATCGAAGTAGACCTCACGAGTCGGAGAGCCTCGAAAACCCATCTTCTTCTCTGGTGCCCCAAAAGAGATTCCAGGATCGGATTTCTCCACGATGAAGGCGGTGATTCCTTTGGAGCCAAGGGATGCATCGCCCTGTGCGACAACGGTATAGAACTCAGAGACACCGGCGTTGGAGATCCACTTCTTGCTTCCATTCAATATCCAACAATCACCATCGCGCTCGACCTTTGTGCGTAGGGCGGATGCATCTGAACCCGCCTCAGATTCAGAGAGACAATAAGAAAAACCTTTTCCCGCAACTAGCTGTGATAACCAGCGTTGCTTCTGCTCTTCATTTCCTCCCAGTATGAGAGGAAGAGATCCAAGTTTGTTCACTGCAGGTATCAACGATGACGCTCCGCAGGCCCGTGCGACTTCTTCGATGATAATGACGGTTGCTAGCGCATCAGCGCCATCGCCACCATACTCAGTTGGAACGTGCGCGGCGCTCAGACCAGCTTTCTGTAATGCATCGGCCGCCTCTTGCGGGTATCGGTGATCTTCATCGACAGATTGGGCAAAGGGGGCTATCTCTTTCTCTGATAGCGCCCGCACACTAGAGCGCAGATCTTTGTACTCACGCGATAGGTCGAATAGATTCTCCATTAGGGCTCCTTTCTATCGCGTTTACCCAACTCCTGCAAATAGAGATTATATTGCGCAAGATCATCAGGCATCCCCATCGCAGCGGCCCTGGCAGAGTTGCGGTCTATTCGTCGTGCTTCACGAGAATCATCTTTTACCCAACTGATGAAAGTCACCACTAAGGCCAAGAGGATTGGAATCTCACCCATCGCCCAGCCCACTGATCCGCCTAAGCGCTGATCAGCCAAGAAATCAGTGAACCAGGGTGTCTTAAGTGAGGCGAAGTATCCCTTATCAATCAAGGTAGTTGATGACATCAAAGCTACCGAAAAGAATGCATGAATGCTCATTGCTGCGAGCACCACCACGATTCGAACTAAATGTGGGATACGTCGCGGATTTGGATCGATACCTATCACAACATGGAAGAAAAGGACTCCTGTCAGAATGAAATGGATGTTCATGAGTAGATGTCCCTCATGACTTTGCATCATCAATCCGAATAAATCTGTGAAGTACAGGACAAATAAAGAGCCATCAAAGAGTGCAAGAGCGGTGATCGGATTGGTGAATATGGCTGCCCACTTAGAGTGCAACGCAGTCAAGAGCGTTCCCCGCACACCACGCTCACTTGATTGGCGAGCCTGCGGCAGTGTTCGCAGGGCGAGTGTGATGGGGGCTCCAAGTACGATTCCAATCGGTGCAATCATTCCAAGGACCATGTGCGCAATCATGTGATAGGAGAAAGAGAACTGTGCATATAAGCCCAGACCACCACTCGTTGCGAAGTCAATCGCACTAATTCCTAAGGCAAAAGCAATAGTCCTACCTACGGGCCACTTGTCACCTCTGCGAGTAAGGACTACTACACCCTTTACATACAGTGCCACTGCGATAATCAAAAGACCGATTATCAGTCCATCGGGCTCGTAGCCAAAAATAATGCGGGCAAACGTTGGCTCAGCAGGAGTAGCGATACCAGAGATTGCGATTGCAGGATCCAACTCGGAGGAGCTCACGCGCTCCGGTGGATGATTTGTCGAGAGCCATGCACCCATTGCAACGGTGATGGCCATGATGAGGGCCTCAATGAATATCAAGCGAGTTAAAATTGGCCAGTTGATCCGATCGCGATTTGTAAGACCTTTTCGGTGAAGATAACTGATTGCGAGTAAGACCAGAGTCAAGGCGATCTTGGCAAGGACGATGTATGCATATGTACTTGACCAGGCCTCTTTGAAATTCAAGCGTGTCAACGCATTCACGCCACCGCTTGCGACAACGGCGATTGCTGCCCAGAGCGCTAGCTGGCTAAAGCGTGGAAGCGCAACTGGACGATCTTGAGGAGCCAACACAGTGATTGCGAAGATGCCGCCCACCCAAAGGGAGAGTGCAATGACATGTATGACGAGAGAGCCGATCGCCAATCCATGTGAACCACTTGATTGGGCATGGCTCTGGAAGACCGGCGCCACCAATCCAAGGAGTGAGAGAGCCATCAAGAGCAGCGTTGAGAGAATCTTCTTGATTCGAAAGGCAAGGGCGGCGACAAGCAGTGCCACAAGAGTCTGAAAGAGGAGATACTGACCTAAAGTGACCTGCGTGATGAATGAGCGCAGAGTCGTTGCATCAAAGAGATCAGATGTGGGTTTTTCCAAGAGCTCTGCAACGGCTGAAAAAATGCTGCCGAAGGCTCCTAGTGACCATGCCAGTGCAGATGCCCACAATAGGCGCCGTAGTTTCTGAGCCTGAGTCGAAAGTCTGCCCTCTGAATCTAAAAGTAAAAAAGCCATCGACAGAAGGATCCCAATAGTAGAAAAACTTGCGATGAGCGAGAGATATTTAGCGAAGAAATCGAAAACGATCATCGATCCCTGAATAGCTTTCGTGCATAGAGTGATAGCCCGACTAAGACAAGGAAGGCGATTATCAAAAGTGCGATGATGAAAATATTTGTTCCCCAACTGCTACTGGCGGGATTTTCTGGCACCGTTGGAATCGCAGTTGGCTCGGATGGTGTAATAACACTTGGTGCTGAAAAGTTGAATGTGAATGATCCCTGTAATGGTGCTTCACCGTCTGAGAAGAGGGTATAGGAGACCCGATAGATCCCAGATTCGATGAGTGGTTTTAATCCAATCGAAGCGCTAGCGCCATTTACAGCAATCGTTCCATCATCGACGCGGATCCCAGATGGATCAGTGACCATCATCTCGTTTGCATCCTCTATAAGCATGCTTTGGGTCGTGAGAGTCACCGAGCTCGGTGGGGTTGTAAGTGTGGAGCCACTAATCGGAGAGGTGGTAATCAAGGAGTTACTGGAGGCAGTACTCATTCCCACATAGGCAAGGGTGATGAACAACACCACTAGAGCCTTCAGTTTCAACGCACTCCCTCTGTTTTCTCATCTGGATTCGACCCTATCGTGCCACTTCTTTAGACTTGGTATCTACCCCAAAGAGGGTCTATCACCAGGATTCGGAGCCGATATGCCTACCTATCAATACGCATGCACCGCCTGCTCTCACGAGTTCGAGGCGATTCAATCCTTCTCCGATAACTCCTTAACGAGTTGCCCCGAATGCTCGGGTGAGATTCGAAAGATTTACTCTGCTGTAGGTGTTGTCTTCAAAGGCTCTGGTTTTTATAAAACCGACTCAGTTGCAAAGAAAACAACGGGGGAGAGCACAACCCCTGCTCCAACAACCCCTGCTCCAACTGCGCCTGCTCCAACTGCGCCTGCAGCCTCGACATCAAAGGTGGATTAATTCTCATGATGCGGTGGTTTATCTGAAGCAATATCCTCATCGCGTTGGGCAGAGTCTGCCCCAGCTTGCGGATCAATCTCATCGGAAGTGACTTTTGGGAATATTTCACTCATGAAGAGCATTCTAGATGTAGAAACGGGAGTCGGGTGTGTTTGAGAAGCTAGGCCGATTCATCGTCAGAAGTAGCAAATTGACCCTCACCCTATTCCTCTTGGGCACCATCGCAGCAGGTGCTATCGGCTTTCAAGCATTTGGACGACTAGATAGCGGTGGCTACTCTGACAAGGCTAGCGAGTCCTACAAGGCCACGGATTACATAATCAATAAATTCAAAGTTCAAGAGCCTGTTGTGACATTGGTTGTGGACTCGACCTCAAGTGTAGATGATCCAGCGGTAAGTACAAGAGCTCTTGCGTTGGAGAGAGAGATTAGTGCAATAAAAGGGGTTACCAAGACATACTCGTACTGGTCAACAGGTGGTGCCCCATCAATGAAATCACAAGATGGCAAAGCCTCATTTATCCTCGTATACGCCGATTTCAAGGCGGATGATTGGGATGGATTCAGCGCACTTGGTGCACAGATCCAAAGAGATTTTGACGGTGATTACCAGGGCTTGCAGGTCTATGCCGGTGGCGCAGGAGTAATCACTCATGCAATCAATGAGCGAATCGAAAAAGATTTAGTTCTGGCCGAGTCAATCGCCATACCTCTGACATTTCTCTTATTGATATTTGTATTTGGAGCATTAGTTGCATCGGCGATGCCCTTGTTTGTGGGTATCACGGCGATTCTGAGCTCTTTCTTCTTGATATTCCTCTTGAGTCACTTCACTAATGTCAGTGTCTTTGCTCTCAACCTCATTACCGGCCTGGGTTTAGGCCTTGGAATCGATTATGCACTTCTCATGGTGAATCGCTTCCGTGAGGAGCTCCACCATGGGAAGAGCGTTGAGCAATCAGTTATCACAACCGTTGCAACTGCCGGCAAAACCGTCTTCTATTCAGGTTTGACCGTTCTCGTGACGATGGCCTCACTACTTTTCTTTCCATTGGATTTCTTAAAGTCATTTGGTTATGCAGGAATCGCCGTCATCTCTCTCGCCATTATCGGTGCTGTCCTTGCTCTCCCATCTCTACTTGCGATCTTGGGTGAGAGAGTGGATAAGGGTGTTGTTCGACGTGGTGCGATTACGCCAAAAGAAGATGGTCGGTGGGCACGCACTGCTCGCGCGGTCATGCATAGACCACTACCAGTAGTAATCGCATCTCTTCTCATGCTAGGCATCATGGCAGCGCCAGTTCTCAATATTGCATTCGCACAGGTCGATTCACGTGTTTTACCCGCATCAAATCGGGCAGCTCTCTCCTCACACATTATCGAGACTCGCTTTGATGGGTTGGTGGGTAGCCCTATTGAGGTGGTAGTCCCCAAGGGTGTAGGTCAAGAGGATCAAATATCCACATTTCTTACCAAGGTTAAGAAAATTGATGGAATTACCAAAGTCGGTGCACTTGAAGTTTTTGGAGAGGATATTCGCGTTCAAGTCATCTCCTCTCTTGCATCACGGAGCACAGCATCAGAGAGAGTCATCCATGAAATTCGTGCCTTGGAGCGACCAGAGGGAACGTTGATTGGTGGCTCTGCCGCAGATTTCACCGACTCACAGGATGGAATCGCAGACAAACTTCCGTTAGCACTTGGTTGGATTGCATTGAGCGTCTTGATACTGATCTTTATCTTTACAGGCTCCATCATTCTGCCGATTAAAGCGATCATTCTCAACGCTCTCTCACTTTGTGCCACACTCGGTGCTATCACATGGATCTTCATCGATGGTCATCTCAAATGGCTTGTAGGTGACTTCACTGTCACGGGCACCCTCGATACGGGCACAGTGATCCTGGTGGCTGTGGTCGTCTTTGGTCTATCGATGGATTATGAACTCTTTCTACTATCGCGTATCCGTGAGGAACATCTTGCGGGAAAATCAAACGTTGAATCTGTGGCCGTTGGGTTACAGCGCTCGGCTCGCATCATTACCGCCGCTGCAGTCTTGCTGGCAGTTGTCTTCGCAACTTTCATCACCAGTGGGGTCACATCGATTAAAATGCTCGGCTTTGGCGTCGCCTTGGCGGTACTCCTAGATGCCACGATCGTGCGTGCCTTGCTGGTCCCAGCGCTCATGCGGTTATTTGGCGAAAGCAACTGGTGGGCGCCTAAAGCATTACAGCGCTTCACCTTGAAGCATTGAAAAATCGTGTCCTCGGCGGGAGTTGAACCTGCGACCTACCGCGTAGGAGGCGGTTGCTCTATCCACTGAGCTACGAGGACCTATGAAGAACCAATCCTGCCATGAATTTAGGCTCAAGATAGACTCCCGGGAATGAAGAAGATCTTTGACGTTGTGATCATCGGTTCTGGCTTTGGTGGATCGGTCTCTGCTCTGCGTCTGCGTGAGAAGGGTTATAGCGTCGCAGTACTTGAGGCAGGACGACGCTTTCGAGATCAGGATTTTCCAAAGACATCTTGGCGCTTGCGCAAATTTCTCTATGCCCCCTTAATCGGTTGTTATGGAATCCAACGTATTCATGTACTCCCAGATGTCCTGATCCTTGCAGGTGCTGGAGTCGGTGGAGGCTCACTTGTCTATGCAAATACTCTCTATCAACCGGGTGATGAGTATTTTCAGGATCCGCAGTGGGCTGCGATAACGGATTGGAAATCCGAGTTAGCGCCATGGTATGACCAGGCCCGTCGCATGTTAGGTGTGGCTGAGAATCCATATTTTTCGCCCAGTGATCAAGCGATGAAAGAGGTCGCAGATGAGATGGGTGTCGGGCATACATTCAAAATGGCCGATCTGGGGATTTATTTTGGTGATGGTAAAGGTGTTTCTGCCAAGGATCCATACTTTGGTGGCGTTGGCCCAGGTCGAGTTGGCTGCCAACAATGTGGTGCATGTATGACTGGATGTCAATTCAATGCGAAAAACACTCTGCCAAAGAACTACCTAGGGTTGGCCGAATCTGCAGGAGCGAAGGTTTTCCCGATGACCACTGTCAAATCATTCTCACACAATGCTGATGGGACTTGGGATATCCGCGCCGTCAAGAGCAATGATCCATTTGCTAGTGTCATTCGATTCGAGGCCGACCACGTCATCGTCGCTGCTGGCACATACAACACACAAAAACTTCTGCACAAGATGAAGGTGAAGTCTCTTCCACAATTGTCCAATCATCTTGGCCAGCTCTCTCGAACGAACAGTGAGGCACTCACCGGTGCCATGATGCCAAATACTGATATCGATTTCAGTGCTGGAAGTGCGATCACATCATCGTTTTTCCCCGATGAGCACACTCATATTGAGCCAGTCAGGTATGGCAAGGGTAGTAACTTCATGGGCTTACTCCAGACCATCATGACCGATGGATATGCCTCCAAGGGGCGCAGGAAGCATTGGCTTCGCCAGTTCATCGCCAACCCAACTCTTCTTGGAAAGATTTTGAATGTGCGCAGATGGAGTCAGCGCACTGTCATTGCACTCACGATGCAGAACGTGGACTCATCTGTGACTGTAAGAGGAAAACGCGGACTGTTTGGATGGCATCTGACATCCACTAATGATTTATCAAAGCCGAATGCAACATATATCCCTGCCGCCAATGAGGTCGTGCGGCGTATCGCAGATAAATATGGAGGTATCGCAGGGGGTCACGTCGGTGACCTGATTGATGCACCCTTTACCGCTCACTTTGTCGGTGGATGCGTGATTGGAGATAGCGCCGATCGTGGTGTGATCGATCCATATCATCGCGTCTATAACTATCCATCTCTGCATATCGTCGATGGCTCGACCATCACAGCGAATCTGGGGGTCAATCCATCGCTTACCATCACCGCACAGGCCGAGCGTGCCTTGTCCATGTGGCCTAACAAAGGTGAGGCGGATCCGCGTCCACAACAGAGCGCACCCTATCGACGCATCTCCGCGATTGCTCCACATCAACCCTTTGTTCCAGCTCATGCGATCGGTGCACTGAGAGTTTGAAGAGGGCGTAATGCGATCCTGGGCGTTAGTGACCGGTGCGACTGTAGGAATTGGTGAAAGCTTCACACGCCTGCTTGCATCCAAAAATTACAATATCGTCCTTGTGGCTCGTGATCTATCGCGCCTGAACGAACGGGCCGCTGGGCTTGCAAGCACGTATGGCGTTCAGACACTCGTCATACAGGCCGATTTATCTACTGACATGGGATGTGCAACTGTTGAAAAATATATCATCGAACATGAGATAGAGGTCCTGATCAACAACGCAGGCTTTGGAATCAACAAGGCTTTCACCGTGAGTGAGTTGAGGGATGAGCAGGATCTCTTTGATGTCCTAGTGCGCACACCGATGCGACTGATGCATGTGGTACTTCCAGGGATGAAGGCGCGTGACAAAGGAGTCATCATCAACATCTCATCGGTTGCAAGTTTCATTGCTGGTGGAAGTTATAGCGCGGCAAAGTCTTATCTGACCGTGCTCTCTGAGTCTCTGCATACTGAGTTGGCTGGGACGAAGATCCATGTCAGCGCACTGTGTCCAGGCTTTACTCGAACCGAGTTTCATCAGCGTGCTCGCATGTCCATGAAGGCTCTGCCCTCCTTTATGTGGCTAGATACCGGCCGACTCGTCGCCAAAGCCTGGAGTGATGCACTTAAAGGTAAGGCGATCTCTGTCCCGGGCTGGCAGTACAAAGTATTAACTCTGGTTATAGGTATCGCCCCACGGGCCCTAGTTCGAAGGCTGGGGATGCGTGTTCGGGTCAAGCAACGCCGCTAGAGAGTGTGATTAAGACTCACAGTAAATTCACTCCTCTCTTGGCGAGTTATTAGCGTTTTCTCAAACTCCCCTGGCTACTCTTAACCCATTCAACTCGGAGGTTTTTCATGCACAAGCTCGCAACGATTTTTATCGCACTCACCGTCACTGGTGGGGTGATGATTGCAGCCCCAGCCACGGCTGCGCCAAAGATCTCAAATGGTGTCGCATGCAAAAAATCTGGCGCCACAATAAGTCAGTCTGGATTCAAGTATAAGTGTGGGACGAATCCTCTCTCTACAAGTAAGAAACTAACCTGGTTATCCCTTGACTGTCTAAACTCAGCTAACGCCTACCTTAAGGCTGCCAAAGACGCTGCTGACATCACTTTAAAACTTGCCGCTCAAATACCAGTAATTGATCTTGGAATCACAAATGAAAAAGCAGAGTTAGCCCTCACCCAGGCAAAACTTACTGAGACCCAGGCAAAACTTACTGAGACCCAGGCAAAACTCGCCGCAGCAAAGCTTGATGTAGAAAAGAAGTCACTCACAGCTGCAGTGGCATCATGGACAGCGGCTGTGCGGGCATATACGAGTAAAATCAATGCAATCACATTGAGCATCAAAAAACTTGAATCATCGAGATCAACTGCAACAAATCAGCCTGCACTGTTGAAGGCAGATATTGCAAATACAAAGGAAAATGCTAAGTTAATTTGCTCCAACGGCTTTTAAACAAGGAGTTGCTCTCAGGGAAATCTCCTTTACCTATCTGGGGTGATGGGGTTCTCCCTATTCATTCTTGGTATCTATCTACTTAATTTAAGTGAATGCGCACTAGGCCTCTGCTCTGGATTGGCCCCATCCTTTTGATACTCCATCTCCTCTTGACTCTCTACCCCACCATGAAAGGGATTTGGAGCGAGCTTTACCTCTATAACGCCATTGCTCTCTGTGCAATTCTGACTGTGACTAGCGCTCCAAGGATCAATGATCGCTATGCACAACCTTTCATCGCTCTGGCTCTTGCAGTCTGGTCAGTTGGCGCATTACTCTCGAGTCTGTCCTCGTACTTGACTATTGAGGCACCCACCCAACTGCTCTCAAATATCGCATATCTGCTCTTCTATCCCTTTCTAATCCTGGGCCTACCCCGATTGATATCACCCAGCCGTAGGTTCTCAACTCTCGAGGCATTTGATGCCTCAATCGTAGGTTTAGGCCTGACGACCTTGGGAACAGTATTTTTTCTCGATCCGATTCTGCCCCACTTTGATGGTGACCTGACCAAAAGTTTTTTTGCCATCATCTATCCCATCGCTGATGTGATCGTGATTTCACTGACCTTTACCGCTCTTGCTGCACAGGGTGTTACAAGACGTGGATTGATCCTTGCAGTAGGGGTCCTTTTCTTTTCTCTGACTGACTTTCTCTATCTCTGGATGCACGTCAATAATACTTATAGCTTTGGCACTCTCATCGATGATGGCTGGCTTCTGGGACTTATCTTTATCTCATTGAGTTTTTGGGTTGAAGGCTCTGACTCAGCAGATGAAAAAAATATCAGTCCTATCTTCATCACGTTATCTGTCTTCTTGAGTGCCACTCTCCTGGCTCTGATCGCACTTCGTCCAGGATACTTCCCTAACTTTGTCCTGATCCCGGCGATTGCGACATTGCTTCTGGCCTTTATCCGAATGACTATCGCACTCAAGGCAGCTAGGAATATTGGTCATGAGCGCATTTTGGCCCACACAGATGAGTTAACAGGGCTTCCTAATCGCCGCACCTTGATATCAGAGATTGAGAACTTCATGAGCAAAGATGGCTCGCTCATGCTCTTGGATCTGGATGGATTCAAACCTGTTAACGACTCACATGGGCATGTAGCAGGAGATAAGGTCCTGCAACAAGTTGCAATGCGCTTTAGTCGAGCACTACCGCATGGTGCACTACTTGCCCGATTAGGTGGGGATGAGTTTGGGGTCTTATATGAGGGAAGTTATGAGTCAGCCATGGATGTTGCGCTGGCGCTGCGTGCGACGTTGAGTTATCCATTTAATATCGAGAATCAACATATACAAATCGGTGTCAGTATCGGCCTTGCGGCAAATAACGGCGCGCCAGATCTGCTGCGAAGAGCCGATGATGCGATGTATCGCGCTAAGCGCGAGGGTCTTGGGGTGTGTCGACTTTGATCTCTTTCAATCGAGCTAGTGATTCAAGGCGCTCGAGAGCATGATCCACAATCCTCTTTGGATATCCCTTGGTATAGCCATCGGCATATAGCCAAGGTTCGTGAATCTTATCGGGGCTCAAGTGTGCTAGCTCTGGAACGTACTTACGGATATATCCACCATCTGCATCAAAGCGTTTACCTTGATCGACTGGGTTGAAGACCCTGTAATAAGGAGAGGCATCAGTTCCGGTGCCAGCCGTCCACTGCCAGCCATGGGCATTGGATGCGACGTCGTAATCGACTAAGTGATCTGCAAAAAAGCGCTCACCTAACTGCCATTCAAGGTGTAAATCTTTGACGAGAAATGAGGCAACAACCATACGGGTTCTGTTGTGCATCCAGCCTTCATGAAGCAACTGACGCATCGCAGCATCTACGAAGGGATAGCCAGTTTTGCCCTGCGTCCAGGCCTTGAACTGTGCACCAGGTTTGTCATATCTCATCTGAGCAAAGCGAGGTGTGTAGTACTCCTTATCGCTCATCGGATTAGCAAAGAGAACGTCGGCGTAAAACTCGCGCCAGGCGATCTCTTTTCTGAAAGTATCGGCGCCTTTATCCTCTCCCAGTCCCTGTAATAGGGTCCGAGGATGGACCTCACCAAATTTTAGATACGTACTCATCTTTGATGTTCCATCAATACCTGCAAGATTTCGACTCTCATCATAGGAATCAAGAGCCTTTTTGCTAAATATTTTGAACCTAGCCATAGCCGCTAACTCACCAGCGGGAGCTATTGAGACCCCATCGGGAAGGGGAAAATCAGGAAAGGCGCGGTATTTCTTCTCTGGCTCCACACATTCAAATTTCTTGGGAACCGCCGCAGGTGCACGCCATCCATGTGTGCGCCATGCTCGATAGAAAGGTGTGTAGACCTTGTAAGGGGTTGAATCCGATGGCTTGAGGACTCTACCGGGTGCGACTGCGTAAGGACTTCCTGTACGAACCAACGTGATACCTGCCGCTTCGACTTTTGCATCACGTGCAGCGCCATAGCGCTCATACTCAGCCGAGATGTGCACCTCTTTGACCTCATATTTTTTGATCAACGCAGATAAAACTTCGATTTGATCCCCCTCAATGATGTGAAGTCGATTACCAAGAGATTCATCCAGAGCACGAAGGGATTGACTCATATAGGCTAATAATTTCTCACCGGCCTCTGCAATCTGCTCTTTGTCTAGAATGAAAAGAGGGATGACCTGCTCTGCCGATTCAATCGCCGCTAAAAGAGCGGGATGGTCGTTGATCCTAAGATCGCGACGAAACCACATTATCGAGGTTTTTGCCTTTGACATGGCATGATTCAAGCATCATGGAGGCGATAAAGCGCTTTCAAATTCGTGGTGTTTCTGGCGAAATTAATCCTTTCCATTTCAGTAGACCAACCCCTATCTATGGAGCTGTTCGACCGTAGAGTCCCAACCTGCGACCGATTCGGCCGAGCGGGGCGCCTTGCCGATATAGCGCGCAGATGGACGAATCAATCTGCCTGTGCGCTTTTGCTCCAAGATATGTGCAGACCAACCAGCGGTACGCGCGGCTGTAAACATGGATGTGAACAGTGGTGAAGGAACTTGGGCAAAGTCCAAGATTATCGCCGCCCAGAACTCAACGTTTGTCTCAAGAACACGATCTGGTTGACGCTCGTGCAACTCTTTGAGTGCGGCTTTTTCAAGGGCCTCTGCAACTTCATAACGCGGTGCGTTCAACTCTTTTGCCGTGCGGCGCAGCGTACGTGCACGTGGATCTTCGGCACGATATACGCGATGACCGAATCCCATCAAACGCTCTTTGCGATCGAGCAGACCCTTGACATATACCGTCGCATCTCCTGTTCTTTCAACTTCTTCGATCATGTGTAGGACACGTGAAGGTGCACCGCCATGTAATGGACCAGACATCGCACCGATTGCACCCGATAGTGCAGCGGCGACATCGGCACCAGTTGATGCAATCACACGAGCGGTGAATGTTGATGCGTTCATCCCATGTTCGGCGGCAGAGACGAAGTATGCATCGATCGCTCGCACATGGGCTGGATCAGGCTCTCCACGCCAGCGAATCATCATGCGCTCTACAACGGTATGAGCCTTATCAACCTCATGTTCTGGTACTGGCTTCTCATAGCTACCACGGGCGGCCTGGGCTAGATAAGACAGAACCATGACCGATGCACGTGCAAGATTGCTACGTGCCTCGGTATCATCGATATCCAAAAGTGGTTTGTATCCCCAAGCGGGTGCCAACATGGAGATTGCTGCTTGGACATCTACGCGAACATCACCAGAGTGCACTGGTAGCGGAAACTTCTCAGCATTGGGAAGACCTGGATTGAACTCATCATCGACAAGTAATCCCCACACATTTCCAAATGAGACTCGGCCTACGAGATCATCGATGTCAACGCCACGGTAGCGAAGAGCGCTTCCCTCTTTATCTGGCTCTGCTATCTCAGACTCGAATGCGATAACACCCTCTAAGCCAGGCTTGAAATCATCAGACACGTTGGGCTCCTTTATCCGCACTATGCAATAGCCTAATTCTGCACCTTCTATGGGGGTGCTCACGACCATACGCTTAAGATGATGCACTCAGGGCGAAAGTGAGGTTCGATACAACCATGAGTAACCTGGAGTTAAATCGGGACGAGATCAGGGCGATGCGTCGCTCCTACGGGCTCGAAGGAATCGCCGACTTAGGTGCAGATCCCTTTGTGGCTTTTGCCGATTGGCTGCGCCAGGCCCATGAGAATTCGATGATTGTTGAGGCAAATGCCATGGTGCTCTCCACCGTCGGCTCTGATTTAGCGATCACAACACGCACTGTCCTGCTCAAAGATATCTCCAATGGTGGTTTCACTTTTTTCTCAAATTACTCCTCTCGCAAAGCACATACAATCGATATGAACCCACAGGTGAGTCTCTTGTTTCCTTGGTATGTCATGGAGCGCCAAGTTGGGATAAGTGGACTGGCCGAAAAAGTCAGTGCTCAAGAGTCCGCAGATTACTTCGCCACACGTCCATGGTCATCTCAGATTGGCGCATGGGCTAGTGCCCAATCCTCTCCACTTGCATCGCGCGAAGAGTTGGAACAGAGATTTCAAGGCGCAGCAGATAAGTGGCCTGAGGGAAGCCTGGTGCCATGTCCACCTCATTGGGGTGGATACCGCGTCACACCATTATCTATCGAATTTTGGCAGGGGAGATATTCTCGACTGCACGATCGCGTGCACTATGAGCGGGCTACCACCGATGCTGATTGGGTGATAAACCGGTACTACCCATAAACTCCACTAATGGGCGCGCAGATAATCATTCCAGCCGATCTAAAACCAGTAGATGGTCGCTTTGGTTGTGGCCCATCAAAGATTCGCCCTGCCGCTCTGGCCTCACTTGTATCGGGTACGGATTTAATACTAGGAACATCGCATCGACAAAAACCCGTCAAGAATATTGTGAAGCGAGTCCGCGAGGGTCTACACACTCTCTTTGATCTACCCGATGGTTATGAAGTCATTTTGGGCAATGGCGGATCGACGGCTTTTTGGGATATTGCCACGTTGGGATTGATCCACAAGCGTTCGCAACACCTAGTCTTTGGTGAGTTCTCATCAAAGTTCGCATCGAGCGCAAAGGATGCGCCATTTTTAGGTGAGCCGACGATCATCAAATCCGAGCCTGGCTCTCATCCATTCGCAGTAGCTGAGACTGGCATCGATCTCTATGCATTGACACATAATGAGACAAGTACCGGAGTTGCGATGGAGATCCTGCGCCCAGCTGGTACAGATGGAGCACTTATCGTCGTTGATGCAACGAGTGCTGCAGGAGGACTCTTAGTCGATGCAAGGGAGTTTGATACTTACTACTTCGCACCACAGAAATCCTTTGCATCCGATGGTGGACTTTGGATCGCCATAATGAGCCCTGCTGCGATCGCCCGTGTCGAGGCCATCAAAGCCAGTGGTCGTTGGATTCCAGCCTTCTTTGATCTGAGGATCGCAATCGAGAACTCACGACTTGATCAGACGTATAACACCCCTGCCCTTGCCACATTGATTCTCTTGGCCGAGCAGATCAATTGGATGAACGCTGGTGGTGGACTCGCCTTTGCCGCTGGCCGCAGCGCACAATCTTCGCAGATCCTCTACTCATGGGCAGAAGAAACTTCCTACACAACGCCCTTTGTTGCAGATCCCACAATGCGCTCAAAGGTCGTTGGAACCATCAACTTTGATGATGCAATTGATGCCAATGAGATCGCCGCCGTGCTGCGCGCCAATGGGATCGTGGATACTGAACCCTATCGAAAACTAGGTAAGAACCAACTTCGTATCGGGATGTTCCCAGCCGTTGATCCATCAGATGTCACCGCTCTCACGGCATGTATTGACCATGTTGTGGCTGCGTTGTAGGCGATGACTAAGAGCTTTCACCGGGACCGCTTCTTCTGGATCGTCGCAACGCAAACTGCGATCGTCAACTTCTATCTGGGTGGATTTGGCCCGGCACAATCTCTTTTGCGGCAGGATCAAGGGACCTCTCTGACCATCGCTAGTCTGCATGGCACAGCGATGGGTCTTGCATCGATCTTTGCAGGCTATGCAAATCCCTCTATCGCCCATCGTTTGGGTCGCACTCGTGCTGGATGGATGGGTCTTGGAATCTTTACTCTTGGGTTAAGCCTGTTTGTTCTCTCTCCCCCCGTCTTTTTGACTCTGCCCGCAACTTTGATCGCTGGCTTTGGGACATCGATGGTGATCAATACGATGCTTACCTCAATGTCTCATCACTTTGGCAGGCAGGCGCAGGTTGCCATACCTCAAGCAAATGGCATCGCCTCAATTGGTTTTGTGACAGGAACGGCATTGATTGGCACGATTGCGATCATCTCCCCAGGTTTATGGCGGATCGGCCTACTCCTTACCATCCCCATTGCAATCACTCTCTTTCTGCTGAGCCGGGATGCAACCACCGAAGAGCACGTTCGCGATACAGCAGGACCTCAAGATGGAAAGCTCTCTCGTAGATTTTGGCTCTCATGGGTTGGCTTCACAGCCTGCATCTCAAGTGAGTTTGCAGTCTCCTTCTGGGCCGCTGCTCTGCTCAAAGATCGTGTTGGCTCGAGTGCTGCAATCTCAACCGTGGCAATAGTGGCACTGGGCACCGGCATGGGAATCGGGAGATGGTATGGCGCTCTGCTTCTTCGGCGCTTTGCGCTCGATACCCAACTGCTTGGGATGATCGCCCTTCAGTTTCTTGGCTTCGTCTGCTTTTGGCTATCCCACTCGATGGCTCTTAGCCTCTTCTCTTTGTTCGTCATCGGCTTAGGGGTCTCTATGCAATTCGCACTTGCATCGATTCGTTTGATCGCATTTAGCGATGGACGACCTGATCTTGCGATTGGGCGCAGCTCACTTGCTGCAGGTATCGCGATCGCAGTGGCGCCATTCTTATTGGGTGTCCTTGGTGATAATTTTGGAATCTCAAGGGCCTACATCATGGTCCCAGTGTTAATTGTTATCGCCTTTACCATTGTGAAGTTCGTACCTTCGGCGCCAGAACCGAGGGCATCACATGAGCTATAAGACCCGTAGAGTCGTGACTTTAGTGGTCCTCTTTGGCTTAATTATTATGATCGCTATCAGCGCGCTTTAATATCGCAGCGATACTCACATCCTCTGGCACTCCGACCCTGTCGCGGTATTTGATCCAGACAAATAAGGATGCCGCTAAGGCTAGACCACCACATACTGCGATCGTGTATCTAATACCGATGTAATCGGCGGCCAGGCCAATCAGTGGTGAGCCAAAGGGGGCCCCACCCATAAAGATAAATAGGTACAGACCCATCACGCGTCCACGTATAACTTGATCGGTACTTGTTTGGACGATTGAATTTGCTGAGACCAACGTTGTCAGAGCAATCAGACCGCATATGGGTAGCCAGAGAACATACGTTGTGTAGTTTGGGAGCATTGAGAGAGCCATAATCGAGATCGAGAAAAATACTCCTCCGATGATGACAAAGCGTGTTGTTCTCAAGCGCTCAAGCCTGGCAGATCCAACCGCACCTGAGAGCGAACCGATCGCCACAAAGGTCCCCATGAGGCCAAAGCTTGCCGGACCCAAACTAAACTCCTGTGTGGCCATGAGCGCATTGAATATCTGGAAATTTAGGCCAAAAGTTGAGAGCGCAAAGACCATCATCATCACGACATAGATATCAGGCCGGGCCCGGACATAGGCGATCGCCTCACGGATATTGCCCGTGCCCTTCTCTTGACTCTGATGAAAAAGGGTTGTGACATCCATTTTCAATAGAGCAAAGATCACGAAAAAATACGAGGCTCCATTGATGATAAATGAGGGTCCCGTCCCGAATGCTGCGATGAGGAAGCCAGAGATTGCTGGACCAACCAAGCGGCCAGCGTTGAAGTTGGCAGAGTTAAGACTCACAGCATTGGGTAGATCATCTGCTCCAACGAGTTCGCCAGAGAAGGCTTGACGTACTGGTGCATCGATTGCAGTTGAGATTCCAAGTACAGCGGCGAAAGCAAAGACGTGCCAGAGCGCCACAGCATCATTGATGACCAATAGTCCTAGTCCAATAGATGTGGCAGCGCCTGCAAGATTTGTGGCAATCAAGACCTTGCGCTTATCCAAGCGATCTGCCAAAACACCACCGTGCAGAGAGAGAAATAGGACTGGAGCAAACTGGACTGCAGTAACAAGACCAAGATATGTGCCGTTGTTGTTGGTGAGCTCTAGGACGAGCCAGTCCTGTGCCACACGCTGGGCCCAACTACCGATATTCGAGACAGTATTTGCTGGGAAGAGCATGCGGTAGTTGGGGTGGCGAAATGAACGCCAATTTCCACCCTGTTTAATCGCCATGCGCATTACCCTTCTCTCATGGAGTCAAATATCCGATCGGTCGTCATCCTCATCGCGATCGGAACCATCTGCTGGTTGGTTGCAGGTGTAGTAGCACTTGCGATGCAAGCCGATCCAGAGATCATATGGAGCTGTATCTGCGGGGCGGTGTTGGGTGTGATCGGGATCCGATACACGATACGCCGCGCACGAGGCAGCGGTATCTAAGCCTCAAGTTGAGAGGCGATACCTCGCAAGACCCGGCCTAGACGCTCAGCCTCAGGGCCAGCTGGGTGGCGTCCGTGGCGCAGACCATTTCCAACACGATCCAAGATCTTGATCGTGTCTTCGATCATGGCAGCTAAATCATCTGGATTGACGCGAGAGCCCTCTGCAAGAGATGGCGGTGCATCAATGATGTGTACCGACATCGCCTGAGGACCTTTACGGCTATCGGCGATGCTGAACTCAAGTTTTGTCCCAGGTTTTATGGTCGAGACTCCTTGTGGCAATGAGGATGATGCCAAATAGACATCTTCGCCCTCATCGTTCTCGATAAAACCAAAGCCCTTTTCCAATGAAAACCATTTGACTCGGCCTGTAGGCATGGGGATCGCTCCTTAGGGTTTTTTCTTCTGTTGTAGCCGCGGGCTGCGGACAGGAGGCTAGTTTACACCAGGTGTAGTGAAGGTCGCTTCGGAGTGAGCCCCGCAGCCGTGATCGACCGATACAACGCGTGCATCTTCAGGCGAGATTGCATTGGCACACACACCAAAGGTTGAGCGCAGTGAGCCTGCAATCGCCAGAAAGAATCCACATGAGTGACATGGCTTTGGCGCAGATTGCGCCAGTGGTGAGTGAGGCCCACGATCTCCGTCATACCATCGCTTTGCCGCTTGATCACGACCTTCAATCGACATCACACGGACTCGCCCAAAACCAAGCTCAACTGCCATCGCAGTATCTAAATCCTCATCGACGGGTAGTGCCTGTGCACCCATTACCAAACGTGTGTCATCAAGTGAGCTTGGAAGGATATCGCCAACACCCACATCACCAGGTTGAATGCGATCACGATAGGGAATCCATTCTGGGGCCCTCAGAGCATCAGGACCTGGCAGCAGGACAACATCGCAGATTGTTGGTGCACTTTGAGCATCCACTTTTGCAATACTCACGCACCAACGCCAGCCTTTGTAGCCAGGGATCTTTGCCTCGAATAGATAGGTGGCTAAGCGATCCTCATCATCAAACTCGACTGAGTTGAACTTTCCAACGTGAGATGCGCTATGGATCTCATCGATAATTGCTCTTCGGGCAAGCTCGTTCGCATCAAATGGGTGCGAGCGAGTAGAGCTCTCTTGCTTGGATACCTTCTTAAGGAGCGACTTCTTTGCCATGATGCAAGGGTAAAGCAGAACGCCGCCCCGATGTTAATTGAGGCGGCGCTGAGCGTAATGAGTGGGCTTTAGAAGTCCATGTCTCCGCCACCTTGTGGCATGGGAGCTGGATTCTTCTCTGGCTTGTCTGCAATCACCGCTTCAGTAGTGATGAAGAGTGCTGCTATCGATGCCGCATTTTGGAGTGCAGAGCGCGTGACCTTAGCTGGATCGATGATGCCGGCCTTGATCATGTCTACATACTCTCCCGTTGCAGCGTTCAGACCCTGACCAGAGGGCAAGTGACGAACTTTTTCAACGACGACTCCACCTTCTAGCCCTGCATTGATTGCGATCTGCTTGAGTGGGGCCTCGATTGCGAACTCGACGATCCTGGCACCTGTGGCCTCATCGCCAGTCAGAGATAACTTCTTGAATACTGCAGTACCTGCCTGTAGAAGTGCAACGCCACCACCAGCGACAATTCCCTCTTCGACTGCAGCCTTTGCATTACGGACTGCATCTTCGATGCGGTGCTTGCGCTCTTTGAGCTCAACTTCAGTAGCTGCTCCAGCCTTGATAACTGCCACACCGCCAGCCAATTTGGCTAGACGCTCTTGCAGCTTC
>SYEK01000017.1 GCA_005800815.1 Actinomycetota bacterium | reverse complement strand
CATAACCTTGTGCAACTGTGTCAGATTGAACATCGCCGTCATAGTTCTTACATGCCCAGATATATCCACCCTCCATTCGAAGTGACATTGCGACCATGTCATCGATCAAACGGTGCTCATACCAGATACCTGCAGCAGCAAATGCCGCTTTGAACTCAGCCTGGTAAATCTCATCAAAGATATCTTTGAATCGACCATCGTATGCCTTCAAGATCGTGTTCTTAGTCGAGAGATAGACAGGGTATGAACGGTTAAGACCATAGTTCAGTGATGCGCGCGCGAAGTCGCGGATTGACTCATCTATGTTGTACATACCCATTGCCACACCTGATGATGGAAAGTCAAAGACGTTAAATTCGCTGGGAGCTGAGCCATCGGCTGGGACAAAGCTCATCGTTAATTTTCCAGCAGAGGGGATTCGAAAATCAGTTGCCTTGTACTGATCGCCAAAGGCATGACGGCCAATCACGATGGGCTTGGTCCAGTGGGGCACAAGGCGTGGAACGTTGCTGATGATGATCGGCTCACGAAAGATCACACCACCTAAGATATTTCGAACCGTGCCATTCGGTGATTTCCACATCTTTTTGAGCCCAAACTCCTCCACTCGTGCCTCATCTGGGGTAATAGTTGCGCACTTTATTCCCACGCCATGGATTTGTATCGCCTTTGCCGAGTCGATTGTGACCTGATCATTGGTTGCATCACGATTTTCCATACCAAGGTCGTAGTACTCAAGATTAAGATCTAAATAAGGAAGGATCAATGACTCTTTGATGAACTGCCAGATGATACGAGTCATCTCATCGCCATCTAACTCGACAACAGTTCCCTCTACTTTGATTGTAGACATGTGCGCTGCTTCCTCATCAGAGTCTTTGAATATCGGCCTGTTTTGCACGGACCGCTTCGGCGGCGGCCTTAAGGGCTGCAAGCTCTGATGGAGTCAGTGCGCTCTCAACGACCTTTTCAACCCCATTGCGCCCTATCTTGGCCTCGACACCGAGATAGACGCCAGAGATTTCGTATTCGCCATCCACCCATGCACATACCGGCATCACCTCACCGCTTCCCTCAATGACCGCCTTTGCCATGCGAGCTGCCGCTGCCGATGGTGCGTAGTAGGCCGAGCCAGTCTTCAGGAGTGCAACTACTTCAGCCCCACCATTGCGCGTGCGATCAACGAGATCATCGATCTGCGATTGTGAGAGAAGTTCGCTCAGTGCTCGCCCATTGACGGTGCAACGACTGGGTACTGGCACCATGGTCTCACCATGGGAACCTAGAGTCAGTGTCTTGACCACCCCAACTTTGACCGCTAATTTCTCTGCGACAAAGTTAGTAAAGCGTGCGGTATCTAGCATTCCAGCCTGACCCATGACGCGATTTTTAGGAAAACCTGTAGCGATCTGTGTAAGGGATGTCATCTCATCGAGTGGATTTGAGACAACGATGATGACGGCATTCGGTGAGTGCTCAGCAATATTCTCTGCTACCCCACGAACGATCCCTGCATTCACACCGAGTAAGTCCATACGGCTCATGCCGGGCTTGCGTGGAAGGCCTGCGGTGATGACCACGACATCAGAGTCTGCAGTGGCCTCATATCCTGCCCCTTCAGGCGTTGTCGTTGCACCGATGATCTTGGTCTCAAAGCCCTCAATAGAGCGGGATTGATTCATATCAAGGGCCAGGCCCTCTGGCTTGCCCTCAAGGATGTCGGTCAAAACCACGGTGTCAAAAACATCGTACTCGGCTAGTCGAAGCGCAGTAGTTGAGCCGTAAAAACCGGCACCGACTACCGTGACTTTTCGGCCCATGGCGAACTCCCTTTGATGTCATGTTGTGGCACTATCACAACTCTACCGCCCACGAGGAAGGGCTAGCGCCAATGCAAAGAGGGCGATTGCGATAATGAGTGGAAAATAAAAGTCGAATTTACGCGATTGTCGTGCTTTAAGCGCAATGCCTGCAGTGCCCAACGCGAGAAAGAGTGAGCCAGCTCGCACTATCCCTGCAATACCCACAGCAATCCCGATCAAGATTGCCCCATTGCTCAATCCAGTAAGAAGACGATCACTTACCTGCATGCATCCACGACATTCTTAAGCAGCATGGCGCGAGTCATCGGTCCAACCCCACCTGGCATCGGTGCCACCCAGGATGCAACGCCCATCACGCCCGGATGGACATCACCTTGCAAGCCCGCCTGACTCCGTGAGATTCCAACATCGATAACGATGGCCCCTGGCTTGATCATCTGCGCAGTGAGAAAGTGCGCCTTGCCTATCGCTGCAACGACGATGTCGGCTCTCTTGGTGTGGGCCGATAAATCTCTGGTCCCTGTATGTGTCAACGTCACCGTCGCATTTTCACTCTTACGCGTGAGAAGAAGACCAAGAGGACGACCAACGGTCAAGCCACGTCCAATCACAGTGACCTGGGCGCCGTTGATGTTGACTCCGTGATGTGTCAGCAGCTCTAGGATCCCATGTGGCGTACAGGGCAGTGGTGCCTCATAGCCTGCGACCAAGCGGCCTAAGTTCATAGGGTGTAATCCATCGGCATCCTTGGATGGATCTATCGCTTCGAGCACTCGCTGAGTATTAATTGCTGTGGGCAAGGGCAGTTGCACGATGTAACCCGTGCACTCAGGTGAGGAGTTCAGATCCCTAATTGCCGCCATCACATCGGCCTCGGTGGCATCACTTGCTAGATCGATCCGGATTGAATTGATTCCGACCTCTGTGCAATCTCGGTGTTTGCCACCTACATACAGGTGTGAGCCCGGATCATCGCCCACCAAAACAGTGCCCAGTCCGGCTCTGATACCGCGAGAATTCAGCTCGCGCACTCGCAAGGCAATCTGGGATTTAATCGAGGCCGCTAGAACTTTCCCATCTAGTATCTGCGCGCCCATATAGACCATCCTATTGCAGTCCTATGTGTGTGAGAAATGGCGCGTACCTGTGAAAAACATCGCAACACCAGCGGCTTGTGCCGCTGCGATAACCTCATCATCACGCAGACTTCCCCCTGGTTGAACTACTGCACACACGCCTGCATCGATGAGAATCTGTACTCCATCTGCGAATGGAAAAAATGCATCACTTGCAGCGACCGATCCCTTCGCACGCTTGCCTGCACGAGAGACGGCAAGTCGGGCTGAATCAAGGCGATTGACCTGACCCATACCGATTCCAACCGATGCCCCCATCTTTGCCAGCAGGATTGCATTGCTTTTGACGCAGCGGACACTGCGCCAGGCAAACTCAAGATCTTTGATGATGGCGTGATCAAGGGGCTCTCCACTGACCTGTCTCCAGTTGGCAGATGAGTCTCCGTCGGCATCAATAGTGTCAGTTGCCTGAAGGAGTACTCCACCTGAGATCGGGCGCAGTTCAAAGGGATGGGTAGCTGTGACTGCACACTTCAAGATCCGGATAGAGGGTTTGCTCATCAAAAGCTCAAGGCCATCTGCATCATAATCTGGTGCGATGAGGACTTCGGTAAATATCTCAGATAGCGCCTTGGCCATTGCAAAGTCGACTGGCCTATTTGCCGCGACAACACCACCAAATGCCGAGACTGGATCGCACTCATGTGCGCGTTGATATGCAATCGCCACACCAAGTTCGCAGACTGCCACACCGGCAGGATTGGCATGCTTGATGATTGCAACGGCAGGATCTCGGTGATCGTGCACCGCTCTCCATGCCGCATCTGCATCGGTGTAGTTATTAAATGACATCTCCTTGCCATGCAACTGCACAGCATTGACCACTCCTTCAGGTCCAGCACTATAGATCGCAGCGCTCTGATGTGGATTCTCGCCATAGCGCAGGGCTCTTTGGCGCTGCCAAATGCGCCCGAACCATGGGGGCAGTTCATCACTTTGCCCCAGCCAATTCGCGATCATCACGTCATACTCTGCAGTCGTTCTAAAGGCGGCCAGGGCCAATTCACGGCGCTGGGCTAAGCTAAATCCACCCTGGCCGATCGCAGCAATCAACTCGTCGTACTGCGATGTATTGCTTATGACTGCGACAGAGCCGTGATTCTTAGCGGCACCGCGCAGCATCGATGGACCACCAATATCGATCTGCTCGATACATTCGGCAAAGTCAGCCCCAGATGCGATTGTGGCAGCGAAGGGATAGAGATTGATGATCACCAGATCAAATGGTGCGATATCTAAATCAGAGATGGCGGCCATATGCTGGGAGTTATCTTGATCGGCCAATATCGCTGCATGCACACGTGGATGCAGGGTCTTGACACGACCATCGATGATCTCAGGAAAGCCTGTGTAGGCACTCACGTGCATCACTGTGATCCCAGCATCGGTTAATTGGGCAGCCGTTGATCCTGTTGAGATGATCTCAACTCCGGCATCACTGAGAACTCTGCCTATCTCGATCAACCGTGTCTTGTCATAGAGGCTCACTAATGCTCTACGCACAGATCTGCGATCAGACATAAGGCTCCAGGCTCGGAAGTATCAGGGCGATGCTCGCAACGATGAGAGAGCGCTCTACTTTCTTAATCCTCTCATGAAGGATCTCCTGAGTATCACCACTGAGAATCGGGACCTGCATCGAAGAGATGATCGGTCCTGTATCAACGCCTGCATCGAGCCAGTGCACCGTTGCTCCAGTGATGCCTGCTCGTGCAGTGAGTGCATCACGCACGGCATGGGCCCCAGGGAAATTCGGCAGTAGTGCGGGGTGGCTGTTGATCGTTGGAAATCTCTGAACAAAATCGGCGGGTAGGATCTTCATAAAGCCTGCACTCACGACCAAATCTGGTCGATAGCTACCAACTCGTTGGATGATCTGCACGTCCCACTGCGCGCGTGAACCATCCTGGGCCACGACTTCGCCCTGGATGTTCGCCTCTGTGGCCCGTTTTAAGACGGCGGCATCGGCCCGATCACTGATCACCGCCACTATCTCGATATCGAGCTCCTTCGCATCGATAATCGCTTGGGCAAGGGTGCCGGCCCCCGATGCCAAGATGAGGATGCGATGAGGCATCAGCGCCGGCGCATCCGGGGAGTATAGACAGCCAAGGCTGCACCGATGATCAACTGCGCGCCAAGGCTGAGTGTGAACTTCCATGGTGAAACACCCATCGCCGACATTGCATCTGTGATCAATGCCCCACTTGCAGCATATGCAAGTGCAGCAATCATCAGAAGTGATGCCGCAAGGGATTGGATGAGAGTGCGTGTGCTCAGTGCCAGCGTCCATCTTGCAAGAAGTGCTCCTGCAAGGATGATTACTGGGATACCAAGGAGTGCAAGTAATGAACTCCCTGAGGGCAGTGCACCCAACAATGGAAATGCAGGGATTGAATCTAGGTCGTAGCTCAAGGCAGAGACGATGGAATCAGAGCCCACGGCAAAGCCTGTGCCTGAGAAGTATCCCAGTGTTGCAACCACTGCATTGGGAAGATAGAGGATATTAAGAAGCAGGAGCAAAAGGCCACCAAAGATCCCCGGCTCTAGGACGAGAGTTAGACTCTTGACCGTCGTTAGATTGACAAAGATTGATATCCCAAGGATCAGGGATGAGATTCCAAGGAGCAAGCTGATGATCCGTGATCCATAGAGAATCGCCTGAGCAAAAATCAATCTACGGCCCACGGTGGCTGCACTGATCAGACAGATAGGAAGCAGCAATACTGGGGTCAAGTACCAGATGGGTTTGACTGCAGTGGTTGTACTCACGAGTGCACAGACAGAGCCTAGGATCGAATAGAGGAGAGCGAATAAGAGCCGTGCTGGGGCAAAAAGTGATGAATCACCATCGAGTCGATCGATCACACGTTTGATGCCACTGCGGATGGCAACAATGGGGACAATCAGGGCCCCCAGTGGCAGGTAGCTCAGGAGCCCAGCCGCATTTGCCGGCGGCAAAGAGAGTGAGAACGGGATCTGATGGGCGCCCAGCCAGATCCAAAGCGCTGCCCGCAAGGGATCTGAGGTACTTCCCGTTGCACTTCCAGCAGTTGCCCAGGCCACTAGGGCGATAAATGCGGTGGGGAGCAAGACAAGTGCACCACTGCGCAGTACTTGGGTCAGCGTGAGCCCGAGTATGCGCATGAACATCATTTCTAGCGCCCTAAAATATCGCGCAGCAACTGCGCACTCTCACTGGGAGTTTGACCTACCTTCACGCCAGCTGCCTCAAGGGCATCTTTCTTTGCTTGAGCAGTACCCGATGAGCCAGAGACGATTGCACCTGCATGGCCCATCGTCTTTCCCTCTGGCGCTGTAAAGCCTGCGACATAAGCAACAACTGGCTTTGTCACATACTGGGCGATAAATGCAGCGGCGCGCTCTTCGGCATCGCCACCAATCTCACCAATCATCACGATTGCCCGTGTCTGGGGATCATCTTGGAATGCACGCAGGGCATCGATATGTGTTGTGCCAATCACTGGATCCCCACCGATCCCAAGTGCAGTGCTAAAACCAATATCGCCAAGCTCATACATCATCTGATAGGTAAGAGTGCCAGACTTTGACACCAAACCAATGGGACCAGCACCGGTGATATCTGCTGGGATGATCCCGACATTGGACTCTCCTGGGCTGATCAAACCTGGACAGTTAGGACCGATGATGCGTGTGCAGCCTTTGGCTACGGAGTAGGCATAAAAACTTGCAGCATCATGGACTGGGATCCCCTCTGTGATCACGACAACCAAGGGCATCGCTGCATCGATCGCATCGATGACTGCAGCCTTTGCAAACTTTGGTGGTACGAAGACAACCGATGTATTGGCACCGGTTGCACTCATCGCCTGGGCAACTGTGTTAAAGACCGGGAGTTGATGCCCATCGATATCAACGAGCTGCCCACCCTTACCCGGTGTGACTCCCCCGACGACCTTGGTGCCCGATGCCAACATACGGCGTGTGTGTTTAGTGCCCTCAGAGCCGGTCATTCCCTGAACGATGACGACTGAGGCTTTATTCAAAAAGATAGCCATTTACTTAGCCGCCAACTCTGCAGCGCGATGTGCCGCTCCATCCATCGTTTGCGCCTGTTCGATGAGTGGATGGGCCGCCTTGGCCAAGATTGCACGGCCGGCCACGACATTATTGCCATCTAAGCGCACAACAATGGGTTTAGTGGCTTTGGGACCGAGTAGCTCTAGGGCCTGCACGATTCCAGTTGCAACGGCCTCACATGAAGTGATCCCACCAAAGACGTTCACAAATACGCTCTTAACATCGATATCACCGAGAATGATTGAGAGCCCATCGGCCATCACTTGAGCCGATGCACCACCACCGATATCTAAGAAGTTTGCAGGTCGCACGCCGCCATATTTTTTTCCAGCATAGGCAACGACATCTAAGGTACTCATGACCAGTCCGGCGCCATTACCGATGATTCCTACTTGTCCATCTAACTTGACGTAGTTTAAATCTTTTTGCGCCGCTGCAGCCTCAAGTGCATTCGTGGCAGCGTGATCGATCAGGGCAGCGTGATCGGGCTGGCGAAACTGAGCATTATCATCGAGAGTGATCTTGCCATCGAGTGCGATGATTTTTCCATCAGTACTCTTCACAAGAGGATTGACTTCTACCAGTGTGGCATCCTCTGATTGGAAGAGCTCCCAGAGTTTCAACAGCACATCACTTACTTGATCTGCCACATCGTGGGGAAAGTTTGCTGCAGCGACAATCTCCTTTGCCTTTGCAACGCTGATGCCATCGACTGCAGAGACCGGGATTTTCGCGAGTTTTTCAGGGGCCGTGCGGGCAACCTCTTCGATATCCATCCCACCGGCTACCGAGGCCATCACAAGGAATCTTCGATGAGAGCGATCAAGAAGAATTGCTAAGTAGTATTCAGTTTCAATCGCTGCAGCTGGGGCAATCATGACCGTGCGTACTTGATGACCCTTGATATCCATTCCTAGTATTGCACTGGCATATTCACGGGCACTGGCTGAATCGAGCGCTAGCTTGACACCGCCGGCCTTTCCACGCCCGCCCACCTTTACCTGTGCCTTGACAACTACTTTGCCACCTATCGCTCTGGCGGCAGCCTCGGCTTGATCAGGGGTCGTTGCGATCGCAGCGGCCAATACAGGCACTCCATGCTTTTCAAATAAATCCCGGGCCTGATACTCAAAGAGATCCACTGATACTCCCCATCATGATTAGAGGCTAATCCTAGAGCTTTTCAACGGGGGCATAACGCAGCAGCAAACGCTTCTGACCGTACTGGCCAAACTCAATTGTGGCCTCGGCCTTATCTGCCTCACCGCTCACCGCTAGGACTGTACCTAAACCAAATGTGTCATGTGAAACCCGCTCACCAACATGAAGTTCGATCGCTGCACTCTTTCGCCCGGTAGCACGAGGTGCAGGTGTCGTTGCACTACGTGGCCGCTTAAGAAGTGATGGCGAAATGGATGCTGCACTCTCATTGCGCCATTCGATGACATCAGCAGGAATCTCATCTAAAAAACGTGAGGGAGGATTGTAATTCGGTGCACCCCATGTCGATCGATACTGCGCGCGAGAGAGATAAAGATGCTTGCGGGCACGAGTCAGGCCCACATATGCCAGCCTGCGCTCCTCCTCGATCTCCTCCTTCTGACCTAGTGTTCGCGAGTGAGGAAAGATTCCATCCTCCATACCAGTCAGAAAGACCGTCGGAAATTCAAGACCCTTGGCCGTATGTAGGGTCATCATCGTGACGACTCCACCATGATCATCACCCTCTGGAATCTCATCGGCATCGGCGACGAGTGAGACCTTCTCTAAAAATCCAGCCAGTGAGATCTCTTCATCTTCAATGAGCTCTTCGAAATCACGCTCTTCATACTCCATCGAAACGGCGACGAGCTCTTTCAAATTCTCTACCCGTACCTGATCTTGTGGGTCGGTGCTATCTACCAACTCCTTCAACAAGCCTGACTGTTCAAGGGCAGCTTCCACTATGACCGAGGGGCGTGTCTTTGCCTCCACGAGAACCTGGAGTGCACTCATCATCGATGTGAACTCTTGAATCGATTGCGCGGCACGCCCTGCTAGTCCAGGTACCTGCGCCGCACTAAGAAGCCCCTGCCAAAAGGAGATCCCCTCTTCTTGGGCAAAGCGATCGATATTATCTAAGGATGCATCGCCGATTCCACGCTTTGGGATGTTGATGATTCTGCGCAGGGATATCTCATCATCTGCATTAGCTAGAACACGCAGATAGGCCAATAGATCCTTGACCTCACGCCGCTCATAAAAGCGCAGCCCGCCAACGACTTTGTAGGGCAGGGCGCTGCGCATGAAGACCTCTTCAAAGACGCGGGATTGGGCATTCGTGCGATAAAAGATTGCAGTATCCCCTGGTTGTGATTTCTTAGCCCGTGCTAATTCGCGTATCTCATCAGCTATGAATCTAGCCTCATCATGTTCATCCTGTGCGACATATCCCCTCAAAAGTGCGCCCGAGCCAGAGTCGGTCCATAGGTTCTTCTCCTTACGACTCTCATTCTTTGTAATCACCGCATTAGCTGCACTGAGAATATTCTGAGTAGAGCGATAGTTCTGCTCAAGGAGCACAATCGTCGCATTGGGATAGTCGAGTTCAAACTGCAAGATATTACGAATCGTGGCACCTCGAAAGCCATAGATCGATTGATCGGCATCACCGACCACACAGAGTTCAGCCGGTGGCATCTGATCACTGTCCTCTCCAACGAGCTCTTTCACAAGGATGTATTGGGCGTGATTGGTATCTTGGTACTCATCGACTAATACATGGAGAAAGCGTGATCTAAATCGAGCTTTCGCCTCTGGAAAGCGTTGCAGAATCTCTACCGTCTTAAGGATCAGATCATCAAAGTCCATGGCATTTGCCCTCTGCAATCGCTGTTGATAGATGCTGTACACATCACCAACTACCTGCTCGAACTGATTACTTGCGGCGTTGAGATAGTCCCTCGGGCCCATGAGCTCGTTCTTTGCATTGGAGATGGCCGATGCCAGGGCACGGGCTGGATATCTCTTGGGGTCTAAGTTGAGTTCCTTGGCTAGGATCGTCACCAAACGCAGTGAATCAGCTGAGTCGTAGATAGAAAATGAGTTGCCATATCCCAATCGCACCGCCTCTTGACGCAAGATACGCACGCAGGCCGAGTGAAAGGTCGATACCCACATGGATTGTGCGACTGGTCCCACTAACTCTGCGACTCGAGCCTTCATCTGCCCAGCGGCCTTATTGGTAAATGTGATCGCAAGAATTTGATAGGCAGGCACCGAGCGAGCAGACATGAGATAGGCGATTCGACGGGTAAGGACCCGTGTTTTGCCAGAGCCTGCACCGGCCACAATCAAAAGTGGGCCACCTGCATGTGTGACCGCTGCGTTTTGTGCTGGGTTGAGCTCTGATAGAACTCCATCAGCACTCGTCATGGTAGCAAGTCTATTAGGCTAGAACGATGGAGCCGATCCCCGATAGTGAGATTGCACGGGTATTGGTCGTAAGCGCCCACCCCGATGATTCAGATTTTGGCGCATCGGGAACGATCGCCCAGTGGGTGAGAGCGGGAATTAAAGTTGCCTATGTTTTCTGCACCAATGGAGATCAAGGTGGCGAAGAGTCGGGCTTTACCAAAGAGCAGATGCCAGCGATTCGACAACGCGAACAGCGCGCAGCAGGTGCAGTCATCGGTGTCACCGATATAACCTTTCTCGGTTATATCGATGGGAACTTAGAGGCCACTATCGGGTTGAGAAAGGATTTGGTCCGCCAGATTCGTATCTGGCAACCTGATCGCATGCTCTGTCAAAGCCCTGATCGCAACTGGGATCGCATCGGTGCAAGCCATCCCGATCACCTTGCTGCCGGTGAGGCTGCAATCCAAGCCGTCTACCCCGATGCACGAAATCCATTTGCATTCACAGATCTGCTGGAAAATGAGGGTCTTAAACCCTGGCGCGTGAGAGAGGTTTGGGTCAGCGCATACTCTCATCCCGATCACTTCGTCGATATCACCGATACCTTTGACTTAAAGATAAAAGCGCTACAGGCACATGCATCTCAAACTGGTCACAATGAGAAGTTGGAGGAGATGGTGCGCGAGTGGGGTGCGCGCAACGCGGCTACGGCAGGCTTGCCCGAGGGTCGAATCGCTGAGGCCTTTAAGATCGTCAATACGAACTAACTGGCACGCACCTTTGTCAGTGCGATCGTTGCACTAGGTGTGCCATCTACGCCACCACCTTTGACGCCTGCTTTGGCGATCCCTTGGAGGATCTCTAAGCCTTTGGTGATCGTGCCCCAAATCGTGTAGTCAGGACCCAGGCTGGTGTCGGCAAAGACTAAGAAGAACTGGCTGCCATTGGTGCCAGGACCTGCGTTAGCCATGGCCACAGTGCCGGCTGGATAGTTCTTGGGTGCATTTGCTGGCAGATTCTCATCGGGATAAGCAAAGCCAGGTCCGCCCATGCCAGTTGCAGTTGGATCCCCACACTGCAGCACAAAGATACCGGCGGTAGTTAATCGGTGGCATAAGGAGTTATCAAAGTAACCGGCCTGTGCAAGCACCGACATCTGAGTCAGAGTCCAAGGCGCCTTACTCCCGACCGTCTTGATAAGGATCGTGCCGCAGTTAGTTGTCATCGTGAATGTCCTGGGTAATTTTGAGAGGGGTCTCTTGGCCGGCTTGACCTTCATCTCGCTATGGCCCACCGCCTTTGTGGCGACACACTTGAGTGCTGGTGATTTCTGGGCCGCTGCTGCAACGTTGAGCTGTAGTGATGAGATAAGTGAGATTGAGATTAAAATAGTAATAAGTTTTTTCACAGCTATTCCCATTCGATTGTTCCAGGTGGTTTACTGGTGATATCTAAGACGACTCGATTGACCTGGCGCACCTCATTAGTGATGCGCGTTGAGATCTTCTCAAGGACCTCATAGGGCAGGCGTGACCAATCTGCAGTCATCGCATCCTCACTGGAGACTGGGCGCAGGACTATCGGGTGAGCATAAGTACGACCATCGCCTTGCACACCGACACTTCGCACCTGCGCCAATAGGACTACCGGACACTGCCAAATATCACGATCAAGGCCTGCCGCCTTCAACTCATAGCGCACGATCGCATCGGCTGATCGCAATATCTCTAGACGCTCTTGGGTCACCTCACCGATGATTCGGATTCCAAGGCCCGGACCTGGAAAGGGTTGACGCCACACAATCTCCTCCGGCAGACCTAGTTCGATTCCAACCTGGCGCACCTCATCTTTAAAGAGCGTTCGTAGCGGCTCGATCAAGGTGAATGTGAGGTCAGCAGGAAGGCCGCCAACGTTGTGATGGGATTTGATACTTGCAGCACCGGTGCCACCACCTGATTCAACGACATCTGGATAAAGAGTGCCCTGCACTAAGAACTCCACTTGGCCACCAGAGGCGATCTGGCGCGCGGCCTTTTCAAAGGAGCGAATGAACTCTCCCCCGATGATCGTGCGCTTCTCCTCTGGGTCAGTCACTCCTTTGAGCGCCGATAAAAAGATCTCTTGTGCATCAACGACAACCAGATTCACCCCAGTACTAGCGACAAAGTCACGCTCTACCTGCTCGGCCTCACCACTGCGTAGCAGGCCATGATCAACAAAGACACAGGTCAATTGCTCACCGACCGCCTTTTGGATAATCGCTGCGGCAACGGCTGAATCCACGCCGCCTGATAAGCCACAGATCACACGCTTATCCCCGATTATCGCCTTAGCTTTGGCGATTTGAGTCTGTGCGATATTGGTCGGCGTCCATCTTGCATCACAGCCAGCGATATTGACCAGCCAATTGCGCAGAATCTCCTGGCCGTGCTCTGAGTGCAAGACCTCTGGGTGAAACTGCACGCCAGAGAGTAATCCTGACTCGTTCTCAAATGCTGCGATCGGAGTATCCGATGTGCTTGCACAGATAGTAAAACCAACTGGGGCAGTTGTGACGGCATCACCATGTGACATCCAGACCCTTTGTTGGGCAGGTAATGCAGCAAGGATTTTCGAAGATGCGACAACCTGCATCTCTGTGCGACCAAACTCGGATCTTCCCGTCTGAGTGACGACCCCACCCAAGGCTGCGGCCATGAGCTGAAATCCATAACAGATCCCAAATGTCGGAATACCCAAAGTAAAAATATCAGAGTCAAATTTCGGTGCATTATCTGCATAAACACTCGATGGCCCACCCGATAAAATAATGGCCGAGGGATTCTTCGCCTTTATCTGGGCGGCAGTGATCGAAGATGGGACGATCTCGGAGAAAACATGGGCCTCGCGCACTCGTCGTGCGATCAACTGGGCGTACTGGGCCCCGAAATCAACTACAAGAACGCCGCGATCATCAGGCACGGTGGATAAGGACCTCTACACGCTGGAACTCTTTGACATCGGAGTAGCCACACGTGGCCATTGCCCGGCGCAAAGCACCGAAGAGATTCATCGACCCATCTGATGTACGTGATGGCCCGATCAATATCTCCTCCAACGTGCCAACAGTGCTCACTGCAACACGCTCTCCACGAGGAAGGACCGGGTGGTGGGCCTCTGAGCCCCAGTGCCAACCAAGTCCGGGTGCCTGTGTGGCCTTAGCAAGAGGTGAGCCCATCATGACGGCATCGGCCCCGCAGGCGATCGCCTTTGCAATATCTCCGCTGCGACCGACTGAGCCATCGGCGATGACATGGACATAACGTCCGCCAGATTCATCTAAGTACTCACGTCGTGCCGATGCCACCTCGGCAACTGCCGAGGCCATAGGAACTTCGATCCCTAAGACCTTACGTGTTGTATGGGCAGCCCCACCACCAAAGCCGACTAGGACACCTGCCGCCCCTGCACGCATCAGATGCAGCGCAGCGGTTGCAGTTGCGACTCCTCCAACGATGACTGGCACATCTAATTCATAGATGAACTTCTTTAAGTTCAGTGCCTCACTCTCTGCTGCAACATGTTCGGCGCTCACAGTCGTGCCGCGGATAACGAAGATATCTACTCCGGCATCTATCACCGCCTTATGAAGTTGGGCGGTGCGCGAGGGCGAGAGTGAGGCGGCTACAGTCACACCAGCTTCGCGAATCTGGGCGATACGAGTTTTAATAAGCTCTGGCTTTATCGGCTCGGCATAGATCTCCTGCATACGCGCGGTGGCATGCTTATCGGGCATCGATGCAATCTCACCTAGCGGGATACGCGGATCCTCATAGCGTGTCCACAGACCCTCAAGATTGAGAACTCCAAGTCCCCCGAGGCGGCCTATCTCGATTGCACTCTCGGGTGAGACGACCGAGTCCATAGGTGCTGCCATCATCGGTAGATCAAATTTGTAGGCATCTATCTGCCATGCAGTAGATACCTCTTGGGGATCACGTGTGCGCCGACTGGGCACGATAGCGATGTCATCGAAGGAGTAGGCAGTTCTGGCACGCTTTCCGGGTGCTATCTCAATCTCACTCATGAGCGGCTGCGTCCCTGATAGTTCGGTGCAGCGGCGATATGTGCAACATCATGTGGGTGACTCTCCTGCAGACCGGCTGCAGTAATCTGGATCAAACGGCCCTCACGGCGAAGTGTGTGAATATCTGCAGCGCCTGCATAACCCATTCCAGAGCGCAGGCCACCGACGAGTTGATGCACAACATCTCCAACACTGCCACGAGAGAGCACCTTACCCTCGATGCCCTCGGGTACTAATTTGTCCTCGGATAGAACATCATCTTGCATATAGCGATCCTTCGAGTATGACTTTTGCTCTCCACGAGATTGCATCGCAGCAAGTGAGCCCATACCGCGATAGGCCTTGTAGGTGATGCCATCGATCTGTATGAGCTCTCCCGGTGACTCGTCACATCCTGCAAGCACCGAGCCCAACATCACCGAGTGCGCACCCGCAACTATCGCCTTGACGATGTCACCTGAGTACTGCAATCCACCATCTGCAATCAATGGGATCCCAGCTTTCTCGCAGGCCTTAGCCGCCTCCATGATCGCCGTAATCTGAGGGACACCGACCCCTGCAACAACTCGTGTGGTGCAGATCGATCCTGGACCAACTCCCACCTTGACGGCATCGGCGCCGGCGTTGATAAGTGCCTGTGCTCCTGCGCGCGTTGCAACGTTACCGCCAATGACCTGTGTCGTTGGTGAGAATTTTTTTATCCGAGCAATTGAATCCAATACCGCACGATGATGACCGTGGGCCGTATCAACCACAACAACGTCGACGCCTGCCTCAATCAATGCTTGAGCACGGGCAAAGCCATCATCACCAACTCCTACCGCAGCCCCGGCTAAACCAACGTTCTTGACCAACTTCACGTGGCTCACCTGCGCATCGATGGCAAGGTTGCGGTGAATGATTCCAATCCCACCAGCCTTTGCCATGGCGATCGCCATCGCAGACTCGGTGACGGTATCCATGGCAGATGAGACCAGGGGCACTGCAAGTGAAATCATCCGAGTTAACTGTGTTCTTGTATCCACCTCAGATGGCACCACATCGGATGCATCAGGCAGCAAAAGCACATCGTCATAAGTCAGGCCCAGCATCGCGACCTTGTCGGTATCGCTCATCTGCCCCCCTTATCAAAAGTGAAGGCCTCAGTCTAACCCGCCCTTGGACTCACAAATTCACCCATGAACTAGGGCCTTAAAGCAAACTTCGTAATCGCACCATCAACATAGGAATAACGCCACCAACCTTGTACGTTCTTGCTCACCATACTTCTGCGTAATCTGTGTGTCTTGTGATGGCGCATAATTCCGAGGTAGGAGTTCAGGCTTGATTGAAAGGAACGCCTAGCAGACAGATCGGGTCTGTCGCCATAAAATCCTGTCAATACCAAATTGTGCTTTTTGATCGACCCATAAAAATTCGCCTTAATTCGCTTGCCTACATAGGTGCGGCCTGGCTTAATCACAGCCCCTAAATAGGTCACACCTTTCTCGTATCGCTGCAGATAAATTTTGTTAGGATGAAGTTGGAGACCGAGTTCACACAGTAAATAACTGCGTATTACTGGAATCAGTGAGCGTAAATACTGCCCATCTTGATGGACTAAGACAAAGTCATCGACGTAGCGACTATAGAATTTAATGCCACAATCTCCTTTGATGAAATGATCAAAGGCGTTGAGATAAAAGTTAGCAAATACTTGGCTACTCAAATTTCCAATTGGCAAACCACAATTAACCGGTGAGTAAAACAGACTCTTATCCGGTGGCAGGCCATCCCACCCACTTCTTGCTCCCTTGATCACACAGTTTTGGCTGGGGTTATTAAAAAGGACAACCTTGGTCAGACTCATTAACAGCTCTTTATCGGCTCCCACATAGCGTGACTGGATAAACTCCACCAACTTTTCATAGAGAATCTCCACGTTGATGTGCATGAAAAATCCCCGGATATCGAGTTTGAGGACATAGGCATCACGACTGTAGTTGGCAGATGCTCTTCGAATAAAGCGCTCAAGGCGTTTGATACCAAAGAGAGTACCCTTGCCAGTGCGACAGGCATAGGAGTCAAAGATAAAGAGGGCTTCAAAGTGCGGATTGAGTTTGGAGATAATGAGGTGGTGAACAATGCGATCTCTAAAATCGGCAGCAAATATTTCGCGCTTAACTGGCTTATTAACAATAAATGCAATTGATTTTCCAGGCCGGTAAGTGCCATCGTTGATCTCATTCCAGAGAGTTACTAAATTGGCCTCATAATCGAGCTCAAAGGCAAGCGCGTTATGGGTGCGCCGTTTATTCTTGCGGCAGCGAAAATATGCCTCTAGCAGTTCATGGAACTCGATATATCCAGTGGCTGGCTCTACATTCATACTTTTAAGCCGCTGATGAGTTGTGGCCCTAGCCCTGTCCTCAAAAACATCTTAAGGGTACAGGCACCAGAGCCACTCGCAGTCATTACTAGATCACGCTGAAAACCCCGTACTGGCCGGACGTAGTTGGTGTTGTTCTTGTTGTTGTTGTTCTGGTTGCCATTGTTGAAGTTCTGGTTCCACGCGTTGTTCGCATTGTTCTCAGACGAGGACCAGTAGTTGTTGTCCACGAGTCCTCCAACACCTATTGTTATAGAGATGTTTTGGCCCCTTTCAGGAATCTAAAAGGGGCACACCTTAACTTCCTCTGGCTTTGGGAAAGTTCAATCCCAGCACTACTTGAAAGTCTCCCTATCGCTTTTCAAACGCGAATCATTGCTCACTCTCATCAACCTTAGCCGATGAGATTCTGGCCCTCAGACTGGCATTTCTCCAGCCTGTGATCTGCTTTCCAATGCTATCTAGCAACACGATTAACTCGCTATGTTTTTTAGTGGGCAATAACTTTAAATCCCCAGAAAGACGAATCTCTAATTTGAGCAGCTCAAAATCATCCATGAAAGCCTCAAGATGGGAAACCTTGTTGCTGGATTTATTAATCCGATAGATTAAGCGCAAAAGAACCAGACAATCGCGCTTCATATCCTGGCCCAGTGTGAACTTATACTCACGCCGATAGTCCTGGGTAAAGAGAAATACTTTGTGGGTCAAGGTGTAGATATCGGCAAAGACGGGCAGATCTTGGTAGAGAGCCATAGCTGAACAACCTCGCTATCGTAGGCCTAGCAGTTAAAAACCTCAATATAGGTTTAAAAACTAAAAAATTTAATAGATGAATGGATGAAGAGATGAAGAGCTAAAAAGCCCGAACTGGCCGGACGTAGTAGGTGTAGTGCTTGCCGCTGATGTTGCCCTGGCCGCCACTGGAGAAGTTCTGGTACCACGTGACGCTCGCAGACTGCTCAGACGAGGACCAGTAGTGGAGGTAGTATTCCTCGAAATTAAAGGCGCTGGTCAAGCCGTTAACGACGCTGTTGAGGGTGCCATTTGCACAGACCGTTCCCAGTGCTGGTTGAGCGATATTACCGTTGGCCCATTTGCAGAGCTCATTGAGCTCGGCTGCAGTGGGTAGATACCAGTCACTAAGTGAGTTATTT